>JAZRKJ010000101.1:0-11731 GCA_045646245.1 Acutalibacteraceae bacterium | reverse complement strand
ATATAGCAAAATTAAATTCTATGATTTAATTTTGCTGGGCAATCATTGCAATGGGTATGGACAAATTTTCAAAGAAAATTTGCCGCAAAATCAAAGATTTTGTGTCGAAACAAGTTTGTTTCGACTAACCATAACCATTATTATTTCTTATAAGCATCAAGAAGCTCGGGAGGATTCTTTTTAAGTTCACTTAAAAGCTCGCTTAAAGAACCTATTGCCAGGCCGATTCTTTCGTCTGCCGCACCGTAGTAAATACGGATTTCATCCTTTTCTTCGTTAACAATAGCGCCGCAGGCAAAGGTTGTGTTGCCGCTTCTGCCGTAGATTTCGTAATCTTCATTGGGGGTTAAAATAGGCTTATCAAGAACACCGATTATCTTTTGGGGATTTTCCAAATCAAGAAGCATTGCCGAAAGAGAATAGCAGTATTCACGGTTTTCCTTATAAACGCCGTGGATAATCTCTAACCAACCGTCTTTTGTCTTAATCGGAGGAGTAGGACCAACCTTATAATTAGCATAAGAATTACAGGGATAAAAGAAGGGACGGTGTCTTCCCCAGTGAATCATATCGGGGGAATAGGAAATCCACATACCGTGGGTTAATTCATCGTCAAGAGGATGACCGGGAGGCGATACACGGGCAAGACCGTAGGGGCGGTCAAGACGAACGTAGTCGCCGTTTATCTTTTCAGGGAAAAGGCAGGGCACTCTGTTTAAGGGAAGCGAAATACACTCTACAAATTCAAGGGTTTTAAAGTCTTTTGTCTTTTCAAGAAGAGCGCAAGGGCCTATATCTCTGCCGTTAAGAGGATGACACTGACCGGGACGAACTATGTAATAGGTGTCGTCAATTTTGGTTACTCTGGGGTCAATAATCCAAGAATCATAATTTCCCGGAATATTCGGTGCCCAATCCCTGCATTTGCAAAGAGGCTCGGGGTTAATATCAAAGTTTATACCGTCTTCACTGGTCGCAACGTGAATACCGGTAGTACTTCCCGCTGCATTGCGCTGTTTATAAATAGCGGCAATAAGCAAAAGGTATTTGCCCTCAAACATAACCTGTCCGCAGTTAAATACCGAAACGGCCGGTACCGGGAAATCTTCCGCTGTAATAATAGGGTTTTTATTACAGCGATGCATTATGTATTCTTCGCCACGAAATTTTTCAATCATCAAGGTTTCCTCCCTTAAAGCTTTATTTTATTTTATCATACCAAAAAGGTGTAAGCAAGGCAAAAATCCAAAGATTTTCGGACAATTTTTTTCGTTGTTGTAAAAAATAAGCGGTATACGGGAGTGGTATATACACCCCTTCGGGGTGATTTTAACAGAAAGAGCCGCAGTTGCCTGCGACTCTTTCTGTTAAAAAGGGGATAGGGATGAATAGGGGCAAATTTAGGGATTAAAAAAGTGTCATTTGCGGATTGCGGAAATTCTTCTTTATTCTGATTTTTATTTCCGTTTCGGCGTCGGTTTCTTTTTGTTTAAAAGTAATTGGTACTCCCGCGCTGCAAAGGCTGTCGGTAAGCTGCTTTACGCTGTTTACCAAAAATCTCGCATCCTTTATTGGCGGAAGCTTTTTTTCTTTAACCTTTTCTTCTGTATTTAAAGGCTTTATTTCCTTTATTGCGAATTCTTCAAAATATTCTTTTCTTTCCTCCTTGCTTTGTCCGCACAGATGAATGAGCTGAAGCATAGAAAGATGGTATTCTCTGGCTTTCTCCTTGGTCTCTTTTGAAAGAGATGTCACTTTCAAAATTTTTTCAAGTTCGTAAGTGGTAACGGAAAGAAAGGACGCCACCTTTGACGGTGAATATTTATCGCACAGTTCATTAAGAAGGTCCGCTTCTTCAAAAGCGTCTCTCGTATGACCCAAAAGGCACTCCGCTGCCCGAAACAGCTCGGGGTCTTCACAAAAGCCGTCTACTATACAAGGAATCTTTTTCAGTCCTGCAAGTATACTCGCTTTTATCCTTCTCTCACCGCTTATCACGGTGTATCCGTATTCGCATTTGCAAACGGTTACGGGGATAAGAAGCCCGTACTCTCTTATACTTTCCGACAAAAGAAACAACCGATAGCGGTCATTATCAGTCCTGGCGGTTTTTGGGGGAATTATCTCCGCAGGGTTAAGAAAAATAAGCCGCTTGTCCGTTGTGCTTTTCACTTTTTCACCTCCCGCCGAAACCCTTTCGGCAAGAAAATAATACCACCAAAAGCTCCCCTTCGCAACAAAAAGACTTCGACCTGTATTTGCAAATTCTCCCTTTGTTTTTTTATAAAATACCAAAGGTTTCCGCTTTTTTGTCACAAACCTTTTCAAAAAGGGAAATATTGCGATATTTTCTATTTGTTGCTTTTTTAAAAAGTTTATGCTAAAATAAAATTACTTTAAAGGAGGTTTTATTATGAACAATTCAAACAATCGTCAGCTTCCCTTTTGTCTGCCCGGTGTTTTCTTTATTTATATGGGCGCTTCACGCATTATAGGAATGATAGTAAGTTCGGTTATTTATTCCGCCTATTACGGTATGGATATGGAATATATGCTAAAAGCAAACTTTAATTTTTTTAATTTTTTACAAATATCCGTTTTAATTGCTTTGGGCGTTTTCCTTTTAATACGAAAATTCCCCATTGTAAACACCGTTCTTTTTGGCGTTATGTCGTTGCTTCCCTTCTTCTCACTTCGCTACGCCGACGCCCTCACCGTTATTGACAATTTTTTCACCTTTGGCGGATACGCCCTTTTATGCCTTATTTCCCTTGGCGTATTCACCAACTTTAAGGCTATGTCTAAAGTATGGTTCTTGCCTATTATCCTTTTCCTTGCAATAAAACCCTTTATACTTATAAACACTATAACAAACGGTGATTACCTCCGCCCCACTTTCCTTACCTTAATCACCATTTTCAGTTTTTTAATAAGCACCGCCGTGCTTGCGGTTACCGTTATTTTACTTTGCAAATGGTATAAAAAAGTTATTGCTTCAATATCCGACGAGCCCGTATACACCGCTCCCGTTCAGCCCACCTACGTTCAGCCCGTATATACACCGGTTCAGCCCGTTCCCCAAATGAACGAGGTTTCTGCAGCGGTATTAAAGGAATACCAGCAGCTTTTAACCGACGGTAAAATCACCGTTGAAGAATACGAAGCAAAAAGAAAACAATTATTAAACCTATAAAAAAGGAATGAATTATATGACCTTAAAAGAAATAAAATACCCTTTCCCCACCGCAGCAATATTCCTTTTTATATCGTCGTTTTTTTACTTTGTGAACCTTACTCTTTGCAGCGAATTACCCGCATCGGCAAGTCTTTTGACCCTTTCCTGCCTTCTCCGTTCGCTGGGAGTTATTGCTCTTGGAGTTTTTCTTATTGTAAAACGGGTACCCTTAGGCGTTACCATTTCCATAGGCGCGCTTATTCTTGCCCAGCTTATTGAAGCCTTTACCGTTTCAGGCTTTTCGGGCGACTATTTATACGCTGAACACATAGGTCCTATGTTCCTGCAAAACCTTTTGGTAACATCAGCGCTTATTTTCACCCTTATGCTTTCACTTATAAACGTTGTAAAAAACGGATTCAGAAAATTTTCAAAAGTATGGTTTATCGGAATAATTATTTCAGCCATTGCTTATATTGTCGACTTTTTCGTAACAATGACTATAAGCGAATACTTCCCTACCGAAATTGAAGATATTTTCATTGGAAACTTCCTTGGCAACATTTTCCTTTGCGTTGCTTTTTGTCTTATTCCCCGTTGGCTCAGAGATGTTTTAAAAGCAACCGAGGAAGCAGAAAGGTCGGACAACTGCGCACACTTCGTTTATACCCCTTCCTATATGCCGCCTTACGACCCATACCTTTATCTGGATGAACAAAAGGATAATAAAAACCTTTAATTTAAAGCTTAAAGCTTAATATTACAACATAAAAACCGTGGTATTTTTTACCACGGTTTACTTTATTTAACATAACGGTTGTTTTGAAATTTTTGCGGAAATACGCGGATATTTTTGGGGAGTTGCCGCAGCCTTTTTTATTACCGCAATTGTTCTGTTTCCTATCATTTCGTGACGCTCTTCAAAAACCGTCACTTTCCCGCCGCCTAAAATTTGCAAGGCTTTTTTCGCCGATTCAACCTCGTCTTTTCCCGAAGGGCCTTTAAGGGCAACGAACGAGCCGCCAACCTTAACGTAAGGTAAACAGTATTCGCTGAGTACGTTCATATTAGCCACCGCGCGGGCAACGGCGTAATCGTACTTTTCTCTGAATTCAGGCTTTTTCCCACCCTCTTCGGCACGCAGGTGAACAACCTTTGCCGAAAGGTTCAAGGCGGTCAACACTTCGTTTAAAAAGATAAGGCGTTTGTTCAAGCCGTCAAGCAAGGTAAGGTTTATATCTTCTCTGACTATTTTAAGCACCATACCGGGGAAGCCCGCGCCTGTACCTACGTCAATAACCGACGCGCCTTGCTCTATTTTCACATTTTTAAAAAGGAGAATACAGTCGTAAAAATGCTTCCACACCACCTCCACAGGGTCGGTAATTGCGGTAAGGTTCATTTTTTCGTTCCATTCTATCAGCAAATTTGCGTAGGTATTCAAATTATCAATTTGCTTCTGGTTTAATTCCACCCCTATTTCCTTTAAAGATGGAAGAATATCTGAAATCGGAAAGTTTATCATTTACTGCATATCCTTTTTATTTTTTTCAAGATAAATTATCAGCACCGAAACGTCAGCAGGGCTTACCCCCGAAATTCGGGAGGCTTGACCTATACTTTCGGGTTTAACCTTATTAAGCTTTTCCACCGCTTCAAGACGCAAACCGCTTATCAGGGAGTAATCAATCCCTTCGGGGATTTTTTTCTTTTCAAGGCGAAGCATTTCCTCCACAGCAGCCTTTTGACGGGCAATGTAGCCTTCATATTTAATTTCGGTTTCGATTTTTTCCCTTACCGCAATACTAAGCGTCGGTCTTTCTTTATCCCACGGAGCAAGCGCGTCGTAAGAAAGCTGAGGACGTTTAATAAGCTCTGCAAGGCGTATACCGGTAGTCATAGCCGCCGTTCCCACCGATTCAAGGTATTGGTTAAGGCTTTCGCTGGGCGCTATTGTAGTGGCTTTAAGACGTTCTATTTCCTTTTCCTTTTGTTCTTTTCTTATAAGGAAATTTTCCCAGTCGGTATCATTAACAAGCCCTAAACGCCTTCCCGTGGGCATAAGCCTTTCATCGGCGTTGTCCTGACGTAAAAGAAGCCTGTATTCGCTTCGGGAAGTCATCATACGGTAAGGGTCGGAACAACCCTTTGTAACAAGGTCGTCAATAAGCGTACCTATATAGCTTTGGGTACGGGAAAACACAAGAGGCTCTTCACCCTTTATTTTAAGGGCTGCATTAGCGCCCGCAACAAAGCCCTGAACTGCCGCCTCCTCGTAACCTGAAGAGCCGTTAAACTGACCCGCGCCGTAAAGACCGGGGTGAGTGTTTATTTCAAGAGTATAATTAAGACAAGTGGGGTCAATACAGTCGTACTCTATTGCATAAGCATTACGCATTATCTTTACGTTTTCAAGCCCTTCTATTGTACGGTAAAACTTAATTTGCACCTCTTCGGGCAAAGAAGAGGACATTCCTTGAAGATATAATTCTTCGGTTTCTCCGCCGCAGGGTTCAATAAAAAGAAGATGGCGCTTTTTATCTGCAAAGCGCACTATTTTATCTTCAATACTTGGGCAATAACGGGGACCGACGCCTTCAATTTCACCTGCGTAAAGAGGTGAACGGTCAAGGTTTTCTCTTATCACTCTTTCGGTTTCGCTGTTGGTGTAAGCAATATGGCAAACCCCCGAATTATTTATTGTTTCGGGGTCGGTTGAAAAGCTGAAGGGAGTAATTTCCTCATCACCGTACTGAATTTCAAGCTTGGAAAAATCAATACTTGCTCTGTCAACTCTGGCGGGAGTGCCTGTCTTAAAACGGCGCAAGGGAAGCCCCAAATCCTTAAGAGACTGTACAAGGTCAACAGAAGGCGCAAGACCGTCGGGGCCGCTATGGAAATTTACTTCACCAACGTAAATTTTACCGCCCAAAAATGTGCCGGTAGCAAGAATAACCGCTTTTACACCGTAACGGGCGCCAAGCTTGGTAACAACCGCCCAGTTTTCGCCGTCTCTTTCAACCGAGATTATTTCAGCCTGTTTTACGTCCAGATTTTCTTGAAGCTCCACCGCGTGTTTCATATAAGCGGAATAATTTCTTCTGTCAATTTGGGCGCGTAAAGAATGAACCGCAGGCCCTTTACCGCGGTTAAGCATTCTGCTTTGTAAAGTATTTTTATCGGCAGCCTTACCCATTTCACCGCCTAAGGCATCAAGCTCACGCACAAGGTGACCCTTTGCGGTACCGCCTATTGAAGGATTACAGGGCAAGTTGCCTATCCAGTCCATTGTTACGGTAAACATTACCGTTTTAACGCCCAGCCTTGCAGCAACCAAAGCCGCTTCCACGCCTGCGTGACCGCCGCCTATTACAGCAACGTCGTAATTTTCTGCATTATAGGTTCTCATAAATTTATTATCCGAAAACAGGCACCTTTACGGTTTTATAAGTGTATTTATAAATAACGTATTCGCCGCTGTTTGCTCTTTTGGTAAGCACGTTGCCTACGTTATCATAGGTGTAATCAGTTACTCTTTCGGTTCTTTCAGAGGTTCTTGTTTCTCTTACAACGTTTCCTCTGTCATATACGTAAGTGATTTCTTCGCTGTAATTACTGCTTAAGTACAAAACGGAAGTTTTAACCTTTACACCCGCTTCGTAGGTATAGTTATACTGCGCAGTAATCACGCCCTCGCTGTCGTAAAGCAATTCCATGGTAACGGTACCGTCGGGGTTATATGCATATTCGGTATAATCGGTTACAACGTTATCGGCAGTAAGGTTTTCGGCTTTTACAAGTCTGCCTTCCGAATAAACGTAATTTCTAACGGTAGCAAGTACTCCTTGGAAAGTAGAGGTTTCTTTTAAGGGATTGCCCTTTTTATCGTAGGTTATTTCGGTGTAACCGTTTTCTTCTCCAAGATAAGAGTATACGGTTTTAATGATATTGCCCTCTTCATCGTAATAATCGGTTTGAATATTATCGTCGCCGAAATCAACCGTACGGTAGTCAAGCACCGTTTCCTTTTTAACGGGAACGGTTGCACAGAAAATAATAGCAAGTATGCCTAAAAGCAAAATAACCGCCACACCCAAAAGCAAGGTTCTTTGAGCGGCTCTTTTAGACCTTCTCTTTTTAGCCTTTACCTTAACGTCGGTATTTACCGTAAAACCATTTTCACTCATTATAATTCCTCCTATTTTCCTACACAGAATTTTCTGAATATTTCATCGGTAACGGAATCGCTTACCCGTTTTCCCGTCAGTTCATAAAGGGCGGATATTGCTTCATCCACCAAAACTCCCACAGCGTCGGGTGTTACCCCGCCGTTTAAGGCTTCTATTGCCTCTTTAACGGCAATATACGCCCGCCGCGCAAGGTCCCTTTGGCGCTCGGAAATAAGTACGGCGCTGTCAGGGCTTAAGCTTTCAGCCTTTGTAACCCGTGCAACGGCAGCTTTAAGCGCTTCAAGGCCGTCGCCCGTTTTTGCCGAAATCCGCACCGTTTCAAAGCCCTTTGCAAATTCATCGGAAAAGCGGCATCCCTTATCACACTGATTAAGAATTACTATGCAGCTTTTCCCCTTACATTCACTGAGTAAATCGTAATCCTTACTATCCGCTTCTTTAGATGCATCAAAAACCGCAAAGACAAGCTGACTATCTTTAAGGCGCTGTCGGGCAAGGTCTACCCCCACCGCTTCAACGGTATCATCGCTTTCTCTTATACCCGCCGTATCCGCAAGACGCAACGGAATTTCACCAAGCATTACCGTATCTTCAATAACGTCACGGGTAGTTCCGGCAATATCGGTAACAATAGACCTTTTTACACCGGTAAGTAAATTCATTAAGGTGGATTTTCCCACGTTGGGGCGGCCCGCTATTACGGTTTCAATGCCCTCCCGCAGTATTCTTCCCACATCGTATTCGTGAAGCATTTTATAAAGAGAGTCCCTTACACGGCTTAATTCATTTTTGAAAACCTCTTCATCAAGCTCTCCCAAATCTTCTTCGGGATAGTCGCAATAAGCGGCTATGCTTGCCGCGGCGGTAACAAGTTTTTTCTCTACAAAGTCAAGCTGTTTAGCCACACCGCCCGCATGAACGCTTCGCGCAATCCGCAATTCGCTGTCGTTAGAAGCCGAAATAAGACTCATAACGCTTTCAGCCTTTACAAGGTCCATCTTTCCGTTTAAGAAGGCGCGTTTGGTAAATTCACCCGGAAGAGCAAGAACGGCGCCCGCGTCAAGAACGGCGCGAAGGACTTCCTTTACCATAAGAGTTCCGCCGTGAACCGAAATTTCCACCACGTCTTCACCGGTGTAGCTTTTCGGGGCACAAAACCTTAATACAACAGCTTCATCTATTCTTTTATCGCCTTTTTTCACTTCGCCGAAAAGCGCCTGATACCCCGCAAGGTCGGCAACCCTTTTTCCCGAAGCGCTGAAAAATACCTTATCGGCAACCTTTACCGCATCGTTACCCGAAATACGTACCACACCGATACTGCCTTCCCCTAAAGAAGTGGCAATTGCCGCAATAGTGCGTTCTGACATTTTTTCACCGTCCCGCGCCGACGAATTTATCGACGGCCAGAATATAAAATTTCATTTTATTTTACCACAACAAAGGCAAATTTGCAATAAAATTGTAGTTATTCTTCTTTACTTTACCCTCTTTTACCCGTATTTGCAAAAAAAGAGCAAATTCCCCCTCCCTACTGTGACAATTTTTTCACCTTTGATACGGTATACTTATTTGGTGGAAGAATAGGAATAATTAACGGACGGTGTTAAAATGAAGGAAAGTTCAACGTTTTTAAAAAGAAAAATTTCATCGGTGAAGGAAAGGACAGGCCTTACTTTAATGGAGGTTATTTCCCAAGTGGGTATACACCTGCTCTTTTTTGCCGCCGCATTTTTTTGCAGTCGCGCGGCTGTAAGCAGTAAGTATTTGCCCTTCGGCACGTCGGCGGCAGCAGCCACCCCATTTCTTTATATGCCCGCCGCTTCTTTGGGCGCAATAGCAGGGTACGTTTTCCCCGCCACGGGCGAAGGCGGTTTCAGGTACATTGGGGCTGTACTTGCAATTATGGCAATACGGCTTTTGACCTCCAAAATCAAGTTCACAAAAGAAAAACCCTTTTTCGCCGCCTTAATTTCATTGCTTTCGGTGTTTTTTACGGGAGTAGCCACCTTGCGCGGACTTCCCGGCGGCGTAGCTTTTTCCACCGTTGAAGCCCTGCTTTCGGGTGGTATTGCTTATTTTTTACATATAGGAAGCGCCGCTCTTTTTGACAGCCAATCAGGGCTTTCCTCCAATCGTATGACAGGGCTTATCATTTCCCTTTCGGTAACCCTTACGGGGCTGTCTTACTTTACGCTGGGCGGTATATCGGTGGGAAGAACGGTATTTATTTTCTTTATTCTTCTTGCCGCCCACCGTTCGGGCGCGGGTACGGGCGCAGTTTTCGGAGTTGCCGCCGCCTTCAGCGCCGCGATTTCGGGAGCGTCCTCTGCAACTACTGTAATGGTTAGCTTCGGCGGTCTTATGGCAGGAGTTTTTGCAGACATAGGGAAAGCGGCGGAAGCCGCGGCTTTTATGGGCGCCGCGCTTATAGGAGCGGTTATAGGCGGGTTTACCACCGATACCGTTGCCGTTATAGTAGAAGCCGCTATAGGCTGCGGAGTATATTTAATATTGCCTAAAACCGTAACGCGCCGTCTTTCAAAGCTTTTTGCCCAAAAGGTTACGGTTATACGCCCCGAAGGGCTGAAAAAAGCTTTGACAATGCGCCTTAGATTTGCGGGAAACGCATTAAAGGATGTTTCCCAAACGGTAGAAAACGTTTCAAGCGAATTATCTAAAATAAATTCTCCCGACTTTAAAAAGGTTTTAAGCCGTATTGAAAACGACGCTTGTAAAGGCTGTTCCCTGCAGATTTTTTGCTGGGAAACCAAATACGACCAAACCCTTGCCGCAGTTATGGCTATGACCAAAGCCATACGAAACGGTGAATCAAGCCCCGAAAGATTTTGCGACGAGGAGTTTAAACTCAGATGCATCCGCGCTTCACGTATGGGCGGAGCCGCTTATAAGCATTACACCGAATACGCCGCGGCAATAAGCGCCGAAAAGCGTATTGAAGAGGTGCGCAGCGTTGTCACCGACCAATTTTTCGGTATTTCAAAAATGCTTTCAAGCCTTGCCGCCGAATTTGATGCCGACGAAAAATACGACACCGCCGCCGCTTCACGAATTGCCGCAGCCCTTAAAAATATAGACGTTATTGTAAGTCAATGCGGGGTAAAGCTGGACAAAAGCGACCGTATGACGGTTGATATATGTGTTAAAAACGCTAAGGATATTGTTCTTAACCGCGCAGATATTATGAAGGCGCTTTGCATTGCCTGTGACCGTGATTTCGACCCGCCCTCCATAACCTTTTCGGGAGGAGACGCTTACATTTGCGCTTCGGAGCACGCCTATTTTACCGCCGACATCGGAGTAAATCAAATAAGCTCCTGCGGTAACGTTATATGCGGTGATTCTTACGAATACTTTTTCGACGGAAAAGGCAAGCTTATTATGATACTTTCCGACGGTATGGGTACGGGTGGCAGAGCCGCGGTGGACGGGGCTATGGCAAGCGGGCTTATGAGCCGACTTTTAAAGGCAGGCTTTGATTACGACGCCGCCCTTAAAATACTTAATTCATCTATGCTTTTTAAATCAACCGATGAATCACTTGCAACTCTGGACGTAGTAACGGTTGACCTTTTTACAGGCAAAACCGAGCTTTTAAAAGCAGGTGCCGCCCCCACCGTTGTTCGGCGCTCCGGCAGAGCGGGCAAAGCCCAAAGCACTTCCCTTCCGGCAGGGATTTTACGTGGCGTTTCCTTTGACAAAGCGGTTATAACAATGAAGAAAGGCGATATTATTCTTATGATGTCCGACGGGGCGGCAAGCGAAGGCACCGATTGGATAAGCGCCGAAGTGGAAGCCTGGACGGACGGCAGCGCCCAAGCCTTGGCGGAACGGATTTCCAAGTGCGCGAAAAGGCGCAGAACCGACAAAAAGCAGGACGATATTACCGTTATGGCGGCAATTATAAAAACTGCGTAATATAAGCCCGATGGAAACGAAAAAATTTTTCATTTTTCGTTGACATCGGGTTTATTTTTTTGTTATTATTCACTTATAATGACTATCGAATGTCGAGAAATTGATTGAATTTCTCGACGAAGCCGATAAAATCGGCTCTATGTTGCAAAAAAACGTCTTAAAACGTTATTTTGCAACTTCGATATCATTGCAATGAATATGTTCAATTACCCTTGGTAATTGTTTGCGAATTCAAAGAATTCGCAGTCGAAATAAGGCTTTGCCATGTTTCGACATCAACATAGTCATTATAATGGTTATGGTTAGTCGAAACAAACTTGTTTCGACACAAAATCTTTGATTTTGCGGCAAATTTTCTTTGAAAATTTGTCCATACCCATTGCAATGAATGTTGTGCAAAATTAAATCATAGAATTTAATTTTGCTA
>JAZRKJ010000100.1:0-8566 GCA_045646245.1 Acutalibacteraceae bacterium | reverse complement strand
CCGGCTTTAAGCGCTTCTTTCTGGGCATCGGTGCAATGAAAACGAATGGTGCTCATTGGATCTTTACCTCACTTGCATATAGAATCAAAAAAAGGTGGATAGCTAAACCATCCACCTTGATTGGTCGAGGTGACAGGATTTGAACCTGCGACTTCTACGTCCCGAACGTAGCGCTCTACCAAACTGAGCCACACCTCGATTTATGACCTTGTTATTATATAGCAAAAAAGCGTAAAAGTCAATACTAAAAAGTATTTATTGATAACAAAAACCCCGAGATAATCTCGGGGTTTTCGCGCCATTGAAATTACTGACTATGCCCATTATCAAGTAATTTCCCAATAAGACGGAGATTTTCATTTATAATATTGTCATCAGTATTGTTCATAAGGCAGAACACGTTACGTCCTAAGAACTGCTCAACTTCATATCCGCCTCTCGGAATTTGGTCTAAGGACGGCAGATAAGCATTTGCAGCATTTGCGTTACTGATGCCAAGGGTATAAGCAAAGGGGCTATAACATTTTAGTCTTAAGAATATCTCGGAGAATACCTCAAAACCAAAAGGAACTATTACTGCGCCGTTAAAAGCAAATACAACCTGCTGAATTACCATATCAGTTTCAATATCGCCTTTTTCTACGGCTTCAATACGCTTTAAAAGAGTAGAATATTTAAGTTTTTGGAACGGCCAGAATTTTTCGGGATCGCCCATTGCGGCAATTTGTTCCTTTAATTCTTCTACGGTAGGCATTTCCTTATACGGAAGCTTAATTACGTCGGTAACAGCGCTAAAATTAACCTTACGGTAGTCCTTAATAGTTTTATAAGCACGCACAGCATCGGTAGCAGCAATTCCGCCCAGCTCGTTCATAAGAGAAATATCACCACAGGTCTTACCATTTGAAAGACGGGGACCTACGTCACCTTCAGCGCCGTTAATGTACATTGTAAAGGCGCCGCTTTCCGTTTCCATACGGTCCACCATTATACCCGACCAGTCTCTTGTTATTTCGGTATTTCTGCCGGCAGAGGTTCCGTGGCAGCCGTATGAAATGATATTACCGACAACCCTGCCCTCCATATTCTTAAAGGAAATTAAGGTCATTTTCGGGTTATGTACTCCCCAAGGAGACTGACCGAAGGTGATTTTATTATCATCAGTCAGTTCCCTTCTGTTAATACCAACATAGCTTTCTCCAACCGCAGCAGCAACAAGAACAGGCTCGGCATTGGATACGGCAGTATCAACAGCCTTAATAATTGCAGGTTTAAAAATATTATTATAATAATCAAAATCGGTATCACCCCAACCGACACCGCCGGTAATGTTTGGGCCGGAATGGGTATGAGTAGCCGCAATTATAATATTCTCAAAAGGAATATTATGCTTTTCAGCAAACGATTTTCTCAGCTCTGCTTGTAATTCATTATTAACAGTGCATATAGTCACAGAAATAAACAAAGATTTAATTTTGCCGTAAGTAAAAGCGTAAACGGTAACCGTTAAATCATCGTGAACTTCTTTTGAAAAAACGTCGGGGCTGTAACCGTAAAGCTGCCCGCCGATTTCAGGGGTTATAATTTCCCTGCCGATACCAAGCAATAATTTTTCGTTCATTATAAACACTCCTAATTTAAAGTAACGTCGTAAGTAAGCTTACCGTTAGCAGGATATTCACCTGCAAGTACGTCAATAGCGGCGGATACACTTTCTCTTGATGTGGGAGCAAGTATATATCGAGGAATATGAGGTAAGTTTTCAAGAACACAAGGATTACCGAAGTGAACCAAAGTTGAAATTCTGTTAGTGAGCTGCAACGCTTCTATAAGTGTTTCAACACGTCTTGTTAAGTGTTCTCGACCGCAATTTGCCAAAAACTCAGAAAAGGTAATAAAGATTACATCATCATAATCGATTGAAAACGACACAGTACGGTGACAGTGCCCCTGAGTCGGGAACTGGTGGATACACTTAACAGTAGAATTAGGAAAATATTTAAGTATTTGCTCTGTTACCTCTTTAGGGTAAAGCCAACCGTTAGAAAAAGTATCAACAGCAACACCGCCGTCACCGCCTACCTTTTCTTCGTTTCTGACCATAAGTACGAAATAGTGCTTACCGTCTCTCGAAATATTAGCGGTAAGTCCCTCGTCAAATTTGGCGGTAACTGCATCCTTATTTATACTTTTAAACAGCTTTAAGTCTTCTTCGGTAATTTCAGTATATTTAGCGGTATTCAGTGTCTTCTTTTGAGCGGCAAGCACACGTTTAACCGCTTCGTCAAGACGTTCGTCGGTAATCATACCTTCGTTATAACACTTAACAAGCGCTTCATAGGACTCTTTATATTTGCTGTCATAGGGCAACGCTAAATCGTTACCTGCAGCAATAGCTAAGCCACGGGAAGCATCATAACCGAATTTAGAAAGGATACCCATCATACAAAGGGCATCGGTTAAAATCAGTCCGTTATAGCCTTCTTCGCGAATTATGTTGATAACCTTTTTCGAAAGGCTTGAAGGATAATCAGGGTCAATATTACTGCATTTTATATGGCTGGACATAAGTCCGTCAAGCAAATCGTCTTTCATTAACTCTTTATAGGCGTAAAGACTATATTCAAGAAGCTCTTCCTTAGTTTGAAGAGATTCACTTTCGGCCATATGAGAGTCAATATTTTTGTAATTTATACCGCTTGGGTAGTGCTTACCTACAGTCAGTACGCCTGCATCATGCATACCCCTTGCTTCTGCAGCGGCAAGACGTGCAACCTTAGTTTTATCGGAGCCTAAAGAACGAGCAGAACCGGTAGTGCTAATGTCAAGTAACGGATTGCAAACAATGTTATAGCCCATTTTTTTAGCGGCAATACCAATAACCTTACCGAACGCATAAGCATGCTCTTCGCTGTCGGTACAGCCGATAGCATTATGCTTACCAACCAAATATTCTGCAGCTTCGGTTTTTATTCCACTTTCGGCGTCGGTAAATATAAGAATCGGATAATCTGCTGTTTCTTTTACCAAATCAATAATTTCCTGAGCATCGGGAGTAGAATATTGTACCCAAACGCCGCCCAAGGCATGATTTTTGATTAAATCAAGGATAAATTCCACTTTTTGCGGATTTTCTCTTCTTGCCCAGCCGTTAATATCAATAATATGAGCAAGGCCAAGCTTTTGCTCAACGGTTAATTCTTCAAATATAAGTTCTTTAATTTCCTTCATAATTGCCACCTCTTTGAGTTAATTATAGTAAATGCACAACTCTTCGTCAATATTTTAAATTTGCATTTTCTTCCCAAAAATTGAGTCATATTTCCACATCAAAAAAAGCAGGCATTAAGCCTGCTTTTAATAGTAAATCAATCCTCAAAATCGCTTTCCTCTTCGTCTCCAACGTCAAGACCCAAATTACGGCGGAATTCAATATCAGCGTCAGGGTGTTCTTCATAATACGGGTCAATCATATATTTCTTTATGCTGGAAAATACGCCAAACTGAACAACGAGATAATGATATGTCGGATAGAAGAATATTGTAACAACAGCAAGTATACCTGCAATTAAAGCATCACTTCCGAAGAATATGAACAAGAAAATTACAAGCGCCCAGTAAATGGCAATAGCAAACAGCATTACAAAGTTGTTAAGAAGATTTGCAACAAAAAATTTAAAACTGTTAAGATAAATTTGCTTAAGCTTCATATTAAAGGTAATCACAAGGAACCAGATATAGAACTTCATTACCGTAAATACGATAATAATAAAAAATATTACGCCAAGCCCTATAAAGCCCATTGTATCGCCTTGAGTGGCCATATAGCGAAACAGTTCAAGGTCGTATAATAAAAATGCGCTGATTATTGTATTTATAATTCCTATTCCCAGCGCCTGTTTCCAATTTTTCTTAATAGTAAGAAAAAAATCTGACAAGCCGAAAGTGTGTTTATCACGTGAAAGGCTACGAGTAACGTAGGTTATACCGACTGCTGAAAAGCCGGGAACAATCAGTAACAAACAATACATAAAACTAACGGGAATCATTTTCCACAAATTTCTGAATAAAGTTTCAAAGAAAACAAAGAACGCACGCTTTTTTGGGCCGTTTTTCTTAACACCGGGACCTTCTTTGTTATAATTATAAAATAAACCCATTAGTATTTTCCTGCTTTCTTTTTAAAAGTAATTTTTTCAACAACGTTAAAATCTTTATATCCAAGGTAGTAAGAAATAAATGAAAGAACCGGTAAATATAAATGCAATACACCGCAAAGAAGAACTCTGTTTAAAGAAAGCTGAACAGCGTCTTCTGCTCCGGAATAAATAAGAGTGATTATATAATGGAAATGGGAATTAAGCAATCTGTAAGTATCAAGGAACATAGGACGCAAAACACCGGTATGAGAAAGGACAAGGAGCAAGTACACAATAATCGACGGAATTGTTGCAATAAGACCGATATACAGTCCCTTAAGCTTGTTTTCGGTTTGACGACCGCGTTTAACTGCCGAAATATCCTTATTACCCATTTCCCACGTTGTGCCGCAAAGTATACCGGTAATCATTACAAAGGAAAAAATCTGCGCTAAAATAAGAGAAAGGTTTTGCCTTGATTCAGATAATTTTTTATCAGCAAGAGCGTTGAGACGCTCAGGGTCATAATTACCGCACTTGCAGTCTGCAGGCGGAGTATTAGCAGCGTCGTGATAACAAACCTGTTCTTCTCTGCCCGTTTCTTCGTTATAAAAATAAATACGCTGACCAATAACGTCGCTAAAACCTGCAGTAATAGCAAAGTTAAAGGAAAAGAAAACAATAAGACACATTACTGTACCCAATGCGAATCTGCTGAATAATTTACCTCCGGACTTAATCAAGACGACACCTACTTTCAAAATTTGACTAAATAATTATACATTAAAGCTAATAAAAAAGCAAGTAAATCGATAATTTACCTGCTTTTTTAAAAATTTATTCATAAAATCAAGAATAAAACTGCCGCTATTACCAAAAAAGAGCCCAAAACAGAAGATATTATAATTGTTCTTTTGCGTTTTCTTTGGCGGATTATTGCGTTTCTGAGCGACTCTCTGGACGATTTTTGCAAATTCAAAATTATAGAAGCCGCTTCCCCTGCCAATTGCTTATCATTTTTACCCGAATATTCCGGAGAAACAAATAGAATTATTTTATTAAAAAATTTACTTCCTGTATCACTTATTTCTATAACGGATTTATTTACGCCTTTAACCATTTCTTACCTCCCGACTATGATAATTATATTTTTTACATCATTAAAAATTATTATTCAGGTTTACATAAAAATGTTGATAACTCGGTTCATAACTATAATAAATCCCATTAAATCAAGGTTTTTTGCACATAAATATTATTTATCAACCACATTATGTTAACCTGATTTTACATATTTCTTTATTTTTTGACCAAGGTATGCTATAATAAACAAAAAACAACTGCTTTTAGGGAATGATTATAAAATATGACCGTATTTTTTGAAGATAATGAAAAAGTAATTTTAAAAGACGTCAGCCATTTTGACCTGCAAAAAACCTTTGAATGCGGTCAATGTTTTCGTTTTGATGCAGACGAAAACGGTGTGTGGCACGGAGTAGCGGAAAATAAAGAAATTACTCTTACAAGCGACGGCAACAGTATTATAATGTCGCCAGTAACAAAAGCCGAGTTTGAAAATTTTTGGTTTGATTATTTTGATTTAAAAAGAGATTATAACGCTGTAAACATTCAGCTTTCCGAAAACGAAACATTAAAAAAAGCATGTGAATACGGAAAAGGCATTCGTATTCTCCGCCAGAACCCTTGGGAAGCACTTTGTTCATTTATAATTTCTCAAAACAATAACATACCGCGCATCAAAGGAATAATTGCACGTTTATGTGAAAGCTACGGACAAAAAATAAATACACTTTATTCTTTTCCAAGTGCTGATGTAATTGCAGAACTGACCGTAGAAGACCTTGCGCCGCTGAGAAGCGGTTTTCGGGCAAAATACATTATTGACGCAGCAAAAAAAGTTGCGTCGGGCGAAATTGATTTGGAAGAAATTGCCGCTTTGGAAAGCGATAAAGCAAGAGAAAAGCTCACTGCCATTTACGGAGTTGGAAACAAGGTAGCAGATTGCACTTTGCTTTTCGGTATGGGGCATATTAACGTCTGTCCCAAGGATGTGTGGATCAAAAGAGCTTTAACGGTGCTTTTTGACGGAGATTTTCCTAAGTGCGCCGAAGAATACGCAGGTATAGCCCAGCAATATATTTTCTACTACGCAAGAGAAACCAAATTAAATATATAAAAACTGCCGAGGTATTTCCCCGGCAGTTTTCAATCTAAGGCAAAGCCTAAATATTTATCCTCAAAACGGTTCTCGTTTAAAAATTTCACCATAGCAAAATCAAACTGTTTTCCCATTGTCAACAGCGGAATATTTGCAAAATTGCTACTTAGTAAATTTAAATCTCCAATAGCTTCTTTCACTTTACCCGATAGTTTTTCTTTTACAACGAAAACAGAGGGATTCTCTTTATCGTCGGTTAACATATCACAGTAGGAAAGCAATAATTCAAAAAAGCCATCACAGTAATCAACGTAATTTTCTTTTAGAATAAGTTTTCTCACTTTTCTGACTTGCTTAACGTTACAGATTTTTTTCAATTTTACCGCAGAAAAACATTCATTTAAAATCACTTGAGATTTTTTAAAGCTTCTTTCAAAACCCAAACGGCTGTAATAATCAAAAAGAGATTCGCTCATAGGTTTTAAGCACAAAAAATCAAAGTCATTTGAATATTTGTCATAAACAGACTGAAAAAGCCTGCTCATATAACCCTTGCCACGGTATTTTTCATTTGTAGCAACCGCGTAAACGTACTTACCGTTTAGATTATCCAACGTAACATCTATTGCAAACAGCATTGAAATAATTTCGCCGTCTTCATAAATATATTCGCACGAAGAATCAAAGAACCTGTCAAAGAGCAAATCGGTAAATTCTTGGTCGTCGTGAAAAGCGTCCATATACAGTTTTTTGCATTTTTGAACAATAGAATCAGTCATTATTATTCCTCGGTGTGATTATATATTTTTCCAGCAAAATTTCAGGCTTGTAAGACAGCTTTGCTTTACGCAAGCCTTCAAGCCCCATATCCTCTTCACGGTTTATATATTTATAACTTAAAAGCTGATTTAAAACAAATTGATTATTTATCATAGCGTAAGCGCCGTCAAATTCAATTAAAGCCTTTTCAAAGTTAACGTCAAACACCTCGCTTGAAATTTCACATCCAATTGTAAAAGCAATAATATTTCCGTCAACCCTTAAAACTCCGCCGCGCATACCGTCAATTTGCGGACCCGACAAAAGCATATTGATACCTTTATCTTCGGTTGTCATAGAGTCAGTTGCTTTTTCGTTATAACTGTTATACCAATGGGCAAGAAACTTTAAAACATCACAAGAATTATCCTTCGTCAGACTTTCAAAGTTCCAGTTATATTTCTTCTTGAAGGTTGAAATATGATTACGTTTTGAATGATATTTTTTCCCTGACAGGGATGCCAAGTCCTCCGAAGAATAAATGTATTCAAAAGAATCTCTGACAGGAGTAAACTCAAACGCATCGGCAAAACAGCTTTTAAAAATATCAAGACGTTCGCCTTGGCTGCCGAAGAAAACCAACGGCAAATTATTACTTGTTGCGTATTCCTTTACCTTTTCAACGGCAGAAACCATATCACGGGCAAACGGAATGCCAAAGGAAGTTTTTCCGTCAATGCAATTTTTGCTGAATAAAACGCCGTCTTCAATACAAAAACTAAAGCCGAAATATTCTTGCCAAATTAACAGATTAACCGAGGAAAACTCACAGGAGTACTCTTTAAAATCTTTAAAAAATCCCCTAATTTCGGGCAAATCAGAATAATCAACCAAACGAAAGTTTAACATTTCTACCCTCTATCCTTTTTTCTATCATTCCAATAAACTAACGCTAATAAACAAAACGCGTTCTAAAACATAAATTTTAGTTACGCTTTGCTCACATTTGCTTAAATTATACTAACAAACAAACCTACTGTCAAGGCAAAAAAGCACTCAGTTGGGAGACACTTCGTAAAGAAGTGTTCTCCCTACTTTCTTTTTATATAAAAATTGACACTTTCGGTTTGAAAGTGTCATAGTGGGTTACATACTTTAAAATTAACCTATCTCAAAGATAAGAACGATAAGTGATATTGTGAGACAAGTCTCACAGTGATATTTTGCCTTTCGGCAAAGTGATATTAAAACCTTGTGGTTTTAGTTATATTATATTCGCCCTTAAAACTGCCCGAAGGGCAATATAACTATGCGTAGCATAATATAACTGCGAAGCAATACAACTCGCCGTAAGGCGAATATAACTGAGGCGCACTTCCTTACGGAGTGCGCCTCTAGGGGTTAGTTATTCAAGTTTTTGCCGCAGCAGCGTTTATATTTCAAGCCGCTTCCGCAGGGGCAAGGCGCGTTCAGAGCGACGGCGCCTTTA
>JAZRKJ010000099.1:0-36615 GCA_045646245.1 Acutalibacteraceae bacterium | reverse complement strand
GGCTTAGTTTTTTATGCCATGAAAACAGGATTTTTGCTTGATTTATACACATTTTATTCTATTTCTGTTAAAAAAGTATCCGAGGCTCACACTTTCGCATGAACCTCGGATTTTTTAGACTGTTTTTTTACAGCCCCTTTTCTTTTTAAAATCTGTCTTCTAAATCGTCAATTATATTAAGGTTATATTTTTCGGCAAGTGCCTTTGCTTTAACGAGCGATTTATCATCGTATGCTCTATACGGGTCGTGGGCGTCAAAGCCGAAAATCATTTTACAGCCCACTTCCCCCGCTACCTTTAAAAAGCGTTCATCGGGATAGTTACGGTTATCGTAAATGCCAAGGAAATTAAGCTCAAGGGGTATATCCATTTCCTTTGCGGCGGTGCAAATGCGCTTAGCTTCTCTTTTGTATACTTCGTCACCTTTATCAAAACAGACCATATCGGGGTGAGCAACATAAAGATATTCCCCTGTTTTCATACCTTCAATAACGGTATCTACGTAATTTTTTAATTCCTCCGCTGTACGTCCGGGATGATTGGAATGGTGAGACGTCTCTTTCCAGTCGCCGTCGATATAATGCTCGCCCATAATTATATATTCTGCCCCAAGCTCTTTTACGTACTTTAACATTTCTTCAAAATACTCAGGGTAATATTCCATTTCAAAGCCAACGTGTATTTTAATTTTATCTTTGTACTTTTCCTTTAAAGAATTGATAGTATCAATGTATTCCTTAGCATCCTCGGGTTGAACTCTCCACCAGCCCTTATAGCCTTCAACACAGTTTACGGGAGCGTGGTCGGAAAATCCCATTATTTTTATTCCACCGTCAATAGCTCTTTTTATATATTCTTCTTCAGTACCGGTTGCGTGAGAGCAACGGTAGGTGTGGGTATGATAATTTGCGTACATAAAAATCTCCTCGCATTTTATTATCAATAATATATCACTTTTTCTTACACCTTGTCAACCTTACAAGGCTTTTAATTGACTTATCACTCAATTTATAGTAATATAATTATGTATGTACACATACGTAGAAAGAATGTTAAAAAATGAGAATACTTACTATAGGTGACGTTTGCGGCAGTATTGGCTGTAACACCGTAAGAAGGCTTTTGCCTAAAATTAAAAAAGAATATAATATTGATTTTACCGTAATTAACGGTGAAAACTCCGCCGACGGCAACGGGATTACTCCCGGCAGCGCAGAAATGCTTTTTTCTTGCGGCGCCGACGTTATAACGGGGGGCAATCATTCCCTGAAAAGAAAAGAAATTTGCTCAATGATGGAAGAAAACTATTTTCTTTTACGTCCGGATAATCTTCCCGAAGAGCTTTCGGGAAACGGTTACTGCCTTGTGGACTGCGGTTTTGTCAGCGTTGCAGTCATAAACCTTTCGGGTACTATTTACCTTGAAAATCTTAACGCTTCTTCCCCCTTCGCAAAGGCTGATGCTCTTATTGAACACGCAAAAGAAGAGGGCGCAAAAATAATACTCGTTGATTTTCACGCCGAAGCCACCAGCGAAAAACGTGCCTTAGGTATTTACCTTGACGGAAAGGTTTCTGCCCTTTGGGGCACCCACACCCACGTACAAACCAACGACGCTCAGATTTTACCAAACGGCACGGGTTATATTACCGACCTTGGTATGACCGGTCCCATACAAAGTGTGTTGGGGGTTAAAAGCGATATAATTATTTCCCGTTTAAAGGATAAAAATACCACCGAAAAATTTGTCCTTGCGAACGGAGAATGTATGCTTAACGGCTGTATTTTCGATATTGACAAGAATACCGGAATGACCACCGCCGTTCAGATAATAAATATTAGTTAGTATATATATAGGTGTAAGGAGAATTTCTTTTGAAGCCAAAAAGAATTATAGCTTTACTTATGGCAATCTGCTTAAGTTTAACTCTGTGCAGTTGCAAAGAAGAAAGCGCAAAACCAAACCAAGGTATATCGGGCACCGAAAAAATAAGCGCTAATCTACTTTATTGCGCCAATGACACCTTTAACCCGTATACTCTTACAACAAAAGTTAATATGGAGCTTTGCCAGTTGCTTTTTGAACCGCTTGTGAAATTAGACAATAATTTCAGCCCTATTTACGCTTTGGCGCAAAGTGCGGAGCAAAACGGCAAAGAATGGACGGTTACTTTAAGAAGCGCAAAGTTTTCCGACGGAAGCCCTGTGTCGGGAGAAGACGTGGTTTACTCATTTAATTTGGCAAAAAAATCCGCGGTTTATTCTTCCTCCCTTGCACACGCTAAAACTGTTTCAGTATTAAATAACACCGTCACCTTTACGCTTAGTTATTGCGACCCTTATTTCGTTAACCTTTTAAGCTTTCCTGTTTTAAAGAAAGACAGCGACAAGGTTTACGACCAAGACTCGGTGCTTTTTCCGCCTATCGGCGCAGGACGCTATTTATTAAACGAAGAAAAAACCAAGCTCGGGCTTAATCCTAATTATTACGGTGCGCCTTCACGTTTCGGTACAATCAACCTTATAAATGCGCCTGACAGCGATTCGGTATCCCATTACGTTGAAGTGGGTGCTACCGACTTTTATTACGCAAACACGGGAGACGGCAAAATCTTCCGTATGGACGGTAAAAAAATAACCATTAACCAAAACCGCCTTATTTACTTAGGGTTAAACCTTCGGCATTCGGTTTTCAAGGAGCCGAAAATCCGCTACAGTATTTCTGCCGCCCTTGACAGAAATAAAATTGCCACCAACGCATACTACGGTAATGCGCTGCCCGCAACCGGCCCTTTGACCCCCGCTTTAAAAAGCGAAGAGAACTTAAGCAGTATAGAAACTTCGGCAAATATAAAAATTGCTATTGAGAATTTGGAAGAAATCGGTTATAATAAGTTAGATACCTCCGGTTACAGAAGTAACAGCGCAGGAAAAGCACTTGATTTTTCCTTGCTTATAAATTCTGAAAACGTATCCCAGCAGGAAGCGGCAAAGCTTATTGTTTCCCAGCTTCGTGAAGTGGGTATACGCATAACCGTAAGGGCGCTTCCGTACCAACAGTACGTTGATGCGCTCTCCTCCGGCAGCTTTCAACTTTACCTTGCCGAAGTTAAAATAAACAACAACTTCGATATTTCCCAGCTTATTCTTCCCGGCGGAAGCTGTGCTTACGGAATTCCGGGAACCGCTTCCGACGTTACGGATACCGACGAAACCGGTGATGAAAACGGTGACGAAAACGGTGAAGTAATTTACAGTAACGATTTGTCGGAGCTTGTTCGCCGTTACAGAAACGGTACCGTTACTTTATCGGAAGTTGTATCTGCTGTAGGCGCACAGTTACCTGTTATTCCCCTTTGTTATCGTTCGGGAGTACTGTTTTACAGCAACGATATAGGCGAAATTAAAGCAGCATCTGCTGATGATTTATTTATGTCTTTAGAAAACTGAAACTCTATTATTAGGAGGACTTTATTATGATTTCTTACGAAACCATGACCGGCACCGTTACCCTTTCAAAGAACTATCTTTCTAAGCTTATCGGTCAAGCGGTTACTTCCTGCTTCGGCGTCGCAGGTATGATGCCCAATGGCAGAAAGCAACGTTTATTCTCAATTATTTCCAAAAAGGAAAAAATCGAGAAAGGTGTTACCGTTACGGGAAATGCCGACCAAATTAACGTTGTTCTTCATATTGTTGTAATCTACGGTATGAACATTAACGCTATTGCCAAAAGTATTGTCCATAAGGTCAAATACGTTGTCGCCGAAACAACCGGTATTGAAGTTAAAAAAGTAACGGTTAAGGTAGACGGCATCAAAGAATAATTGAGGTGAATCGATGTTTAACGGAAATATTCTCAGAGATGCTATTATCTCTGCTGCCAACAACATTTCTAACAAGCAGAAACAAGTTGACGATTTAAACGTTTTCCCGGTTCCCGACGGTGATACCGGTACAAATATGTCTATGACCCTTTCCAATGCCGCCCGTGAGCTTTCAAGAGTTGAGGGTGAAACAGCAGGAAAGGTTGCTTCCATTACCGCCGCCGCGTTACTTCGTGGCGCAAGGGGTAATTCAGGCGTTATTACTTCCCTTCTCTTCCGTGGCTTTGCAAACGGTTTTAAAGGTCAGGATAACGTTGAACCCGAAAATCTGAAAAACGCTTTTGCCCTTGGCGTTGAAGCCGCATATAAAGCCGTTATGAAGCCTACCGAAGGTACCATTCTTACCGTTGCAAGAATCGCAAGCGAATACGCAACAAAGGCTTATAAAAACGGTCTTGACACGCTCGGCGTATTTGAAGCGGCTCTTGAAGGCGCTAAAACAGCTTTAGCTCAAACCCCCGAGCTTCTCCCTGTTCTCAAAAAAGCAGGTGTTGTTGATGCAGGCGGTCAAGGTTTCGTAGTAATTCTCGAAGGTATGCTTTCGGTATTCAAAGACGGCGTTATCATTGCTCCCGCACACGCTCAGGTTGAAGAAAGCAAAGACGAGGCCGAAAGAAATGCCGCAGGTGAATTTGAAGGCGAAATCACCTTCACTTACTGTACCGAATTTATAGTTAACCGCAACAGCGAAGTTACTAAAGAACCCGCTGAACTCCGCGCTTATCTTGAAACTATCGGTGACTGCGTAGTTGTAGTTGACGACGAAGAAATAATTAAGGTTCACGTTCACACCGACCACCCCGGTAACGCTATTGAAAATGCTCTTACCTTTGGTCAGCTTGTTAACCTTAAAATTGAAAATATGCGCGACCAACACGAAAAGGCAAAGCACGACAGCAAAAACGCATCTAAAAAGCCGGCGCAAAACAGCACCCGTACCGAAACCTTCACTCCCGCTGAAAAAACCAATCCCTTTGGTTTTGTTTCTGTATGTGCAGGTGACGGACTTGAAGAGCTTTTCAAGGACCTTGGCGTTGACACATTGGTAAGCGGCGGTCAGACTATGAACCCCAGCACCGATAATATTCTTCGCGCAATTGAAGCTACGCCCGCAGAAACGGTATTTGTTCTTCCCAATAACAAGAACATTATAATGGCTGCGGAGCAAGCAATTCCGCTTAGTACACGAAAAGTTATAGTTATCCATTCCCGTACAATTCCTCAGGGTATTGCCGCAATGCTTGCTTTTGATCCCGATGAAAAGGAAGAAAAGAATGCTATTGCTATGTCCGAAGCGTGCGAACGTATCGCAACCGGTTCTATCACCTTTGCCGCTCGTGATTCCGACTTTGACGGTCACAAAATCAAGAAGGGCGAACTCCTTTGTATGAACAACGGTAAAATTGCCTTCACCGAAACCGACCTTGAAAAGTCTGTTGCACGTCTTGTAAAGGTTATGCTTAAGCGTGACAGCGAGTTCCTTACCGTCATCTACGGTGAAGACGTTACCGCAGAGCAAGCCGCAAGGGTTGAAGCCGATCTTAACGCAAAATACGGTGACAAGGTGGAAATCACCGTAATCAGAGGCGGTCAGCCAATCTATTATTACTTCCTTTCGGTTGAATAATATGTGTAGCGAAAACAACAGAAATATTTTAGATATAAGGGGTATCGGCGAAAAACGTGCCGACTTACTTGGTAAGTTGGGCATTGACTCTGTCGATGCCCTTTTACGTTTTTATCCACGGGATTATCACGATTACACAAATATCACCGCCATAGCCGATATAGTGCCCGGAAATAATTATTGCATAAAAGCAAAATTATCCGGCACCCCTAAAACCGAAAACCTTTACCGCAAAAATACTTCGCGTTCCACCTTTTTAGTACGTGATATCAGCGGTCAGGCAAAAATAATTTTATACCATTTAAAAAATACTCCGTTTTATATTAAACCTGACAAAGAATATATTATAAGCGGAACCGCCCAAGGCAGTATTTTCGAGCCCGTTTTTTCTTCCCCCGTAATAATAAGCGACGATGCCCCAAAGCTTCAAGCCGTTTATCCATTAACTTCCGGACTCACTTCAAAAGACGTTTCCCGTATGGTTGCAAACGCCTTTGAACTTGGTATAGGTGAAGACCCTATTCCTCCGATTATCCGCAAAAAGTACGGGCTTTGCGAACTTGAATACGCCCTTAAAAACATACATTTCCCCACTTCTGCAGTTGCGCGGGACGCGGCAAAAAAGCGCCTTGTTTTTGAAGAACTTTTTACTTTACAAGCGGCGTTTTCCTCCCTTAAGGCAAAGGTAAAAAAAGAAAGCAGCGTTCCTGTAAAGACTGATTTCAGCGACGATTTTTTTGCTCTTCTTCCCTTTACTCCCACTTCTGCGCAGGTACGCGTTACCAAAGAGTGCATTGCCGATATGATGTCGGGCTATCCGCTTAACAGACTGATTCAAGGTGACGTAGGCAGCGGCAAAACCGCAGTTGCCGCCGCGCTTTGCTATACACTTTTTAAAAACGGTTATCAGTCAGCGGTAATGGCTCCAACCGAAATACTTGCGGAACAGCATTTTAAGACCTTTAGCAGTTTCTTTGAAGGCACGGGTATTAAATGCGGTCTTGTTACCGGCTCACTTACCGCCGCCAATAAGCGCAAGATTAAAAATCAACTTATAAACGGCGAAATTGACGTAGCCATAGGAACCCACGCGCTGATAAGTGATGGGGTTGAATTTAATAATTTAGGGCTGGTCGTTACCGACGAGCAGCACCGTTTCGGCGTAGTACAAAGGGCAAAGCTTTCCTCAAAGGGAAATATGCCTCACAGACTCGTTATGTCTGCAACTCCCATTCCCCGCACCCTTGCTCTTATAGTTTACGGGGATTTAGATTTAAGCATAATTGACGAATACCCCAAAAACCGCCAAGTTATAGAAAGCTACTGCGTTACTCCCGATTACCGCACAAGAATTTATAACTTTATTAAAAAGCATATCGATTCAGGCAGACAAGCATATATTGTATGCTCTCTTGTTGAAGACAACGATTCAGGACTTGTAAGCGCCCAAGAATATTTTCATAACATATCCGGTAATGAATTCAATAATTATAAGGTTGGGTTGCTCCACGGAAAAATGAAAGCAAGCGAAAAAGAAGCCGTAATGTCCGATTTTAAAGACGGAAAAATTCAGCTTCTTGTTTGTACAACCGTTATTGAAGTAGGTATAGACGTTCCCAACGCTACCGTAATGGTAATTGAAAACGCCGAACGCTTCGGTATGAGCGCGCTGCACCAATTAAGAGGACGAATCGGCAGAGGAAAGCACAAATCAACCTGTATTTTTGTTTCGGAAAACATTAAAAACCAGCGACTGCAAACCATGTGCAAAACGAGCGACGGTTTTGAAATTGCCGATAAAGACCTTAAAATGCGCGGCCCCGGTGATTTTATGGGACGCCGTCAACACGGACTACCCGAACTTAAAATAGCCGACCTTAACAACGATATGTTTTTACTTCGTCAGGCTTCCGCTGCGGCAAGCGAAGTAATCGCTTCCGACCCGCTTTTGGAAAAAGCAGAACACAGTGAACTAAAAAAACAAATCACACGTCTTATTAAAAACAGTGATAACTAAAGGAAAAAAATTATGGCAAAGATTTTATTAGTAGAAGACGACAAAGGAATAGTAAATAATCTTACCGAATTTCTTTGCACCGAAGGATTTACGGTAGAAAACGCTTCGGGGCAAGCTCTTGCGCTCAAATTGCTTAAAAACAATAAATTCGACCTTGTTTTACTTGACGTCTCCCTTTCCGACGGCAACGGCTTTACTGTTTGCTCAGCAATTAAAAAGGAGTACGGTTTACCCGTAATTTTCCTTACCGCCAGCGGAGACGAATACAGTACCGTCGCGGGCTTTGAGCTTGGCGCTGACGATTATATCGCTAAACCCTTCAGACCTCGGGAGCTTGTCAGCCGTATAAAAAATGTTTTGCGTCTGACGGGCGGTTCAGGAAGTCTTATTCATCTTGAAAACGTAGCGGTGGATACTGTCAAGGGTATCGCCACAAAGAACGGAAAAGACCTTTACCTTTCGGCTTTGGAATACCGTCTCTTACTGGTTTTCCTTAACAACCGCGGAGCTGTACTTTCCCGAACCATGCTTTTAGAAGCAATTTGGGATGTGGCGGGAGATTTTGTTAACGACAATACCCTTACCGTATACATAAAACGTCTTCGTGAAAAAATAGAAAATGACCCTCAAAACCCTACCATTATAAAGACGGTACGCGGTCTTGGTTACAAGGTGGATAACTAATGAAACTTTTAAGAAATCCCGAAGTGGTGAAAGCGCTTTTAGTAGAGTTTGCGTTAACGTTTGTATTTTCTGTTATTGCCTACTTTATTGATTCCGGTTTTTTAATTTTAACCATATTAACCTGCCTTTCGTTTATCGGCGTATACCTCTTCACCACCTATAAAAGATATAAATCTCTTTCCTTTTTGGCTTCCGATATTAACCGTATCCTTCACGGAGATGTTTCCCTTTCACTTAACGCTTATTCCGAAGGCGAGCTTGCCGTACTTGCAAGCGAAATTTACAAAATGACGGTAAGACTTCGTGAGCAAAGCGACAATCTTAAAAAGGATAAGCTTTATCTTTCCGATTCCATTGCCGATATTTCCCACCAAATACGCACTCCCCTTACTTCAATCAACCTTCTCATTTCCCTGTTGGGCGAACCTGACTTAAGCGAAGAAAAACGACTTAAGCTAACCCGCGAACTTTTCGCTCTTCTTTCGCGTATTGACTGGCTTATTACTTCGCTTCTTAAAATTTCCAAACTTGATGCAGGTACCGTACAGTTTAAAAAGGAAACCGTTTCTCTCAGCGAGCTTATAAGCAAATCGGTATCTCCCCTTCTCATTACTATGGAGCTTAAAAGTCAGGAACTCAAAACCAATTGTGAAGGTTCTTTTACGGGCGACATTTCCTGGAGCTGCGAAGCGCTTGGTAATATAATAAAAAACTGTACCGAACATACCGAAAACGGCGGAACAATAGAAATTACAACTACTGAAACCACGCTATTCAGCGAAATTATAATTAAGGATAACGGTAAAGGCATTGCAAAAAACGACCTTGACAATATCTTTAAAAGGTTTTACAAAGGCGAAAATTCCGACGATAAAAGTTTTGGTATAGGCCTAAATCTTGCGCGAATGATAATCTCCGAACAAAACGGTACAATAAAAGCAGAAAACAACCCCGATAAGGGCGCAAAATTTACCGTGAGATTTTACAAAGGAACCGTCTAACGGTTCCTTTTACGTTTTGTGACACATTTGTTATAAAAAAGTCACCGCTATGTAATTTGCTTTTTTTATAATAAAGTCGTAAAATCAAAGATTTTGTATCGACTATCTATAAACATTATAAGGGGTGCTTTATTATGGAACTGATTAAAGTAGAAAACCTATGCAAAGTTTACGGCAAAGGTGAAAATCAAGTAAAAGCGCTTGATAACGTTTCATTTACCGTAAATAAGGGTGAATTTATCGCTATTATAGGCCCTTCAGGGTCGGGAAAATCCACTCTTCTTCATATTTTAGGCGGTGTGGATAAGCCCACAAGCGGTAAAGTATATATGGACGGCAATGACGTTTACGCCGGCACCGAAGACCAACTCGCGGTTTTTCGCCGTCGGCAGGTAGGTCTTATTTACCAATTTTACAACCTTATCCCCGTACTGAATGTTACCGAAAACATCACCCTTCCCGTACTTATGGACGGTCAAAAGGTTAATAAAGAAAGATTAAACGAACTAATAGAAATTTTAGGACTGATAGGAAGAGAAAACCATTTACCAAACCAACTTTCAGGCGGTCAACAGCAACGTGTATCAATCGGAAGAGCGCTTATGAACGCTCCGGCTGTGGTACTTGCCGATGAGCCCACGGGAAATTTAGACAGTAAAAACAGCAAAGAAATTGTTGAACTGTTAAAATATTCAAACAAAAAATATAATCAAACCCTTATAATCATTACACACGACGAAAACGTTGCCCTCCAAGCCGACCGTGTAATTGCTTTAGAAGACGGTAAAATCACCCGCGACGAGGTGAAAAACAGATGAACATTTTAAACAGGTTCACTTTAAATTCATTGCGGAAAAACAAGGTGCGGACTTTGGTTACAATAATCGGAATTATGTTGTCAGCGGCTATGATATGCGCCGTAACCACCTTTGTTTCAAGCATTTATAATTATGGGTTAAGAAATGCCATTCACGAAAACGGAGACTGGCACGGAAGCGCTTTAGACACTACGTTTTCCACCTTTAACCATATTGAAAAATCCGAAGAAACCCAAAATCAAGTATACGCGTGTCAGCTGGGTTATGCCTTGGCTAAGGGCTGCACCAACGAAAACAAGCCTTACATTTACCTTTTGGGCGCCGCTTCCGGATTTAATGAAATGTTGCCTGTGCATATAACCGAAGGAAGATACCCCGAAACGCAAAACGAAATTCTGCTCCCGTCACACCTTTACGAAAACGGTGGAGTCCATCTTCCCATCGGCACTACCCTGACTCTCGATTTGGGATACAGAGAAAGCGACGGTTTTATTTTGGGGCAAAACACTCCTTACTACGTATACGACAGCAACGGAAACGAAATCCCCTTGGGAGAAAATTTTTCAGTAAGAGAAAGCCGCACTTACAAAGTTGTAGGGTTTTATGAAAGGCCTTCTTTTGAACCCTTTACCGCTCCCGGATATACTGCTTTAACCGTTGCCGATACCGTCCCCGACCAATCCCTTCTTTACAGTATATGGTTTAAAATGGAAAACCCGCGAGACGTTTACTCATTTATGGAACGTCTGGGTGTTTCGGGTGGCATAAATTCAAGTGTATTAAGTTATTCGGGTGCTTTCAGATACAATAGTATTGACAATATGATAACCGGACTTGCCGTAATAGTTATAAGCCTTATTATATTCGGCTCGGTTTCCCTTATATATAACGCTTTTTCTATTTCGGTATCGGAACGCACAAAACAATTCGGTATACTTTCTTCGGTTGGCGCAACAAGAAAGCAGCTTCGAATGATGGTATTCTATGAAGCTCTTGCAGTAAGCGTTATAGGTATTCCTTTAGGAATAATTGTCGGTATTACGGGAATAGGAATAACTTTACTGTTTGTTGGAAACAAATTTGAATCGGTAATAGGTTACGATATTCCGTTGCGGCTTAGCGTATCTCCCCTTTCAATTGCCATAGCCGTTATAATCGCTTTAATTACAGTGCTTATATCCGCTTTAATACCGTCAAAAAGAGCAACCAAAATTTCAGCGGTTGAAGCAATTCGTTTAAGCCGCGATATATATACCAAAGGTTCTCTTAAAACCTCCCCCTTAACTTATAAAATATTCGGCTTACCGGGAGCGCTTGCGGGAAAACATTACAAACGCAACCGTAAAAAGTACAGAACCACCGTAATAAGCCTTTTTATGAGTATAGTGCTTTTTGTTTCCGCATCTGCTTTTACCGACTATCTTACCGAATCGGTTGACGGTTCTCGAAACGGCAAAAATTTTGACCTTTACTACGTAGACAATAACTCGGCTTACGAAAGCGCCGACCGTGAAGAGCTTCTTGCGCGTTTTAAAGGCGAAACCGCAGTAACAGACGTAGCTTATTTACAAAACCGTTCTCTTTTTGCAGACATTGACAAAAAATATTTAAACGACGGTTTTGAAATTGAAGCCTTTTTCGAGCCTGTAACCACTCCTTCGGGAACAAATTTAGGCACAATACATACCGGCCTTTATTTTATTGACGACGCTTCTTTTGACGCTCTTTTAAAAGACAATAAGCTTAAAAGCGCCGACTTTAAAAATGCAAATTCACCAAAAGGGTTGGTCGTTGACACCAACACCTTCTTTGACCATGAAAAAGGCAAATACCTTAACGTCAGTTTACTTAAAGGAAATGAATGCTCCGTAGAAGTTTCATACCTTGCTGAAATAGACGGTTATTTCTTTTTCGGTGAAGTAAAGGATGAAGAGGGCAACTATTGCTACCGCTACGTAAACAAACAAAATGAAGACGAATACATTGACCTTACTGTGGACCAGGCGTATTCCAAAATCACCCTTAACGGCGGAAAGGTTCTTGATAAACGCCCGTTTTATATAGACTCCACCCGCGGTTTGGTATTTATATACCCCGACAGTCTGAAGAAAATCATTTTAAAAGGAACCCCCGTTACCGACTACTCTTACCGTTATTATTTCAAATCCAGCAATCATAAAGAAAGCTACAAAGCCATTGAAAAAAGTCTTTTGGAAATGGGAATAACGGGCGGCTCGCTTATTGATTACGCCGAAATGTACGAAGAAGACCGAAATATAGTAATTATAGTAAAGGTTTTTGCATTTGGATTTATAGTTCTTATTTCCCTTATTGCCGCCGCTAACGTCTTCAACACAATTTCTACAAACATAAGCTTGAGAAGACGGGAATTTGCAATGCTTAAATCGGTGGGAATGAATGCTTCGGGCTTTAACAGAATGATGATTTACGAATGTCTGCTATACGGAAGCCGTTCCCTGCTTTACGGTCTGCCGGTTTCCGTTTTTATAACTTATCTTATTTACGTTGTGGTTAACGAAGGATATTCCTCTTCCTTCCGTCTGCCGCTTGACTCTATAGCAATAGCAATACTTTCGGTATTTGCGGTAGTCTTTGTTTCAATGATGTACGCTATGCACAAAATCAAAAAGGACAACCCCATAGACGCCCTTAAAAACGAAAACCTTTAAAAGGAGCAATTATGAAAAAATCACGTTTTTTTAAAAAGTTATTTGTCACCTTAATCTGTGTTATACTCGTTTTCGGCATTGCCTCCCTTTGTATTAACGGCTACGTAAAGTCAAGCACCAAGGATAGGATTATAACAACCGAACAAGCCGCAAAGCTTGAAAACGTAGACTGTATATTGGTGCTTGGGTGTCTTGTAAAGGCAAACGGAGTTCCAAGCAATATGCTTCGCGACAGGTTAACAAGAGGAGTAGAACTGTATAATTCGGGTGTAGCGCCCAAACTGCTTATGAGCGGTGACCACGGTCAAACCGATTATAACGAAGTTCAGACAATGAAAGACTTCGCCGTTGATTCGGGAATTCCGTCCGAAGACGTTTTTATGGACCACGCAGGCTTTTCCACCTACGACAGTCTGTATCGTGCCAAGGAAATATTCGGCGCTGAAAAAATAATCATTGTAACGCAAAAATACCATCTTTATCGCGCTCTTCATATTGCCGAGGAATTGGGCGTTGAAGCCTACGGAGTGGCAAGCGACTACCACACCTACGCCGGACAAACCTTTAGAGAAATAAGAGAAATCGCCGCAAGGAACAAAGATTTTATTTATACCCTCTTTAAGCCCAAGCCAAAATACTTAGGCGACGCCATCCCAATTTCAGGTGACGGTAACGTAACACAGGATTAATAACTAATATAATATACAAAACCTCCGAGTAAGAATTTATCATTTGATACTTCTCACTTGGAGGTTTATTTATATATTTACAACCTATTCCTCGGTTTGAATTAACGAATACAATACATACCCGTTTTCTTCGGCACATTTCGTATATTTATTTAACAAATAATTACCAATTTCTGTAATATCACTTTTTACGTAAACATTTTTTGCATAAGCAACAAGGTGACCGCAGGATGAACTGTACTTTAATTCCTGTGCTATAACAGCACTGTCTATATAAACAGTTTCAAGCTTTGTACAACCGTAAAATGCAGATGTACCTATTTGTATAACGTTCTTTGGTATTTTAACAGTTTCAATGGGTCGATTAACCAAAGCAACGGTGCTGATAGACTTTAGGTTTTCGGAAAAAGTAACCTCTTTTAAATTGTTACAATCAACGAAATGAACACCGTTTAAAGATTCAAGATTCGTAAACTTAACGTACTCTAATTTCTTATTGTAACCAAATGTATATGTTCCCATAGTTTCAATTTTTCCGTTTACCACAATTGATTTAAGTGTGGCATTTTGTGCAAACGCCCAATCTCCTAAAGACTTAAGCCCAATTCCGGTTCTTATTTCTTCAACAACCTCAAGCCTCGAGCACCCTCTCTTTTCAATTGATACAACGCTGTCGGGCAGATATACGTATTTTAACGTAGGTGAAAATCTTATGGACCATTGGCCTATCTCGGTAACTGTATTGGGAAGTACAAGTTCCGTAGGTCCTGCTACTCTATAGAAAAACCAATTACCTATATAAGTAACACCGGGGTCAATCTCAATTCTATTATATGTCCAACCGTTGGGGTTATCCTTTTCATAATCAGCTACAGACATGTACATACTTCCGTCGGGGTTCAAAATTTTCGTACCGTCAGCACTTATAAGCGTTTCCTTTCGATATTTATACCAAGGCGCTATATATTGGCCGTTGGCATCGTCATATACCTTTCCCTCCTGAAATCCTCGCTCATATTTTGCAATGGAATCCAAGTCGGTCTTGCCTTCCAAAGCGGCCTGATACTCTTCTATTGTAGTTCGTGTGACATCATCGCCGAATAACCCTTTACAGTAATCGTAAGACCTACCCGTTCCACTTATTTTAAGCAGCCCGTCTGAATATAGTGCCCAACCAAGATTTTCTCCACATTTACCGCTATCTAATATCTTTGGCTCACTTTCAGTAGTATCATCATTTATGATACCTGCTAATATAAGTTTTAGTTGTGCCAAATCACCGGTGTCTACTATTCCATTTTTGTCAACGTCTCCGCTATTAAAGGCTATTGACTCACCGTAAACAAAGGTATTTGCAAATAACATAGATATAACCAACACCACCGTTATAACGCATATTACAACTGTTAAACTCTTATTCATTATAATCCTCCTAATTTTTTGACATTCACTAAATGTCATACCATAAGTAATTATAGCATATAATTTTATTATTGACAAGCACTAAATGTCAGGAGTGATAAAATCATATGTTTATCAACAAAAGCAGTGAAGGTCTTAACAATATTTGCGGCAAAAACATTGCAAAATTTCGCATCAATTTGAATATTTCACAACGCGAGCTTGCAGACCGTATGCAATTAGTAGGAATTGATATTGACAAGAATGCGATTCAGCGTATTGAATGCGGCAAGCGTTTTGTCACCGACATTGAAATTATTGCTTTTGCAAAAATATTTAATGTTTCCTACGGCGAATTATTGAATAGTTAAAATAAAATACCACACTCTTGCCTAAAAAATAAGAGTGTGGTATAATTTTTTAAAAATAAAAGAGGTGCGCTATGGAACCCAAGGATTATATTATTTCTAAAATTGAAGGCGAATACGCTTATCTTCACGATTTAAGTAACAAATGCGACGAGGATATTTTTATCGCGCTGTTTTTACTGCCCGACGGTGTTGACGTGGGCACCAAGCTACATTACGAAATGATGGAGTATACTATAATTGAATAATTTTAAAGTTACAGACGTAAGGGCTTTACCGGGCGACGCCGCCTTTTTAATAGAATATAAAAACACCGCTGTTTTGTACGATACAGGCTTTGCTTTTACAGGGTATAACGTTAGTGATAATATTAAAAAAGTCCTTGGAGAACGAAATTTAGACGCTATTTTATTAACTCATTCTCACTACGACCACGCCGCGGGAGCTCCTTATATACTAAAACGTTTTCCAAAAGCAACGGTTTACGCGGGCGAATATGCCGAAAAGATATTTAAAAAGAATTCCGCTAAGGCTCTTATGCGTGAAATGGACAGAAAATTCGCAAATAAATGCGGGGTAAAGGAATACGACGACCTTTTCGACCGATTAAAGGTGGATATAGCATTAAAAGACGGCGACCGCTTTACTGTAGGCGATATTACCTTTACTGCAATTTATCTTCCCGGTCACACCCGCTGTTCCTTTGGTTATTATATCGAGGAATCAGGATTACTTTTAAGCAGTGAAACCCTTGGAGTTTACGACGGAAAAGAAGGGGTAGTGCCTTCTATACTTATCGGAACAGACGCGGCTTTTGACTCCATAAAAAAAGCAAAAAAATTAAGCGTTAAACAAATGGTAATTCCTCACTACGGTCTTATAAATGAAGATACAACGAAAATCTTTTTAAGCCTTTCGGAAAAAAGCGCAAAGGAAACCTATGAGGATATTGTGGATATTATTAAAAACGGCGGCAGTAAAGCCGATGCGCTACAGTTTTTTAAAGATAAATACTACCACGGTTATATAAAAGAAATATACCCTGTTGACGCAATGGAGCTAAACACAGGTATTATGATTGATTTAATTATAAAAGAGAAGAACGCCATCGGTTGATGACGTTCTTATTTTATAATAAATTTAAATAACCAAAGGCAATTCCCGCAGCGGCGGAAATTAAAATAATTATTATGGGATGCACCTTTTTAAAAGCAAGTAAGGTACAAACGGCGCAAATTCCGAGACTTACGTAAACGCTTAATCCTTTAAACACCGAAAAAGTAATTCCCGCGGGGAAAAAAACGCTTATTGCAATAGAAATAATAGCGTTTGCTATAAGTCCCACTACCGCAGGCTTAAGGCCTGTCATTACACCCTTTACTGTTTTGCTGTTTTTAAATTTATCATAAATTTTAGCAACTATAAGAATTATTATAAAGGACGGCATTACAACGCCTAATGTTGCACAGACAGAACCCAATACCCCAATATCCGCAACCTGACTGCCTACGTAGGTAGCAATATTTATAGCAAAAGGACCGGGGGTTGACTCGCTTACGGCAATAAAGTTAACCAGTTTTTCTAATTCCATCCAGCCTTTGGCGGTAATTTCCTCCTCAATAAGAGGAAGCATAGCGTAACCGCCGCCAAAAGTAAAAAGACCGATTTTAAAGAAAGTAAGGAAAAGTTCTAAATAAATCATTTGTCTTTACTCCTCCTGTCTATAATTAGAGAAGTAACAAGACCGAATACCGCGCAACCGATAAGCACGTAAAGTACGGGCACGTTAACAAAAGCGGTAAGCAAGAACGACGCCGCCATAACGATATAGGACACTACACCCTTGGGGCACTTTTTGTACATAGTCCAAAGCGCCTTAAAGAGAAGCGCCAGAACACCCGCTCTTATACCGTTAAAGGCATATTTAACCGGCTTTAAATCACCAAACTCGCTGAGCACGGCGGAAATAGCAAGTATTATTATAAAAGACGGAAGCACGACACCTAAGGTGGCAAAAAAGCTTCCCCAGAAGCCACATACTCTGTACCCGACAAAGGTGGCGGAATTTATGGCAATGGGGCCGGGGGTAGATTCCGAAATTGCAATGATTTCCAAAATATCATCTTCGGTTACCCATTTTTTATTATCGGCGATTTCATGCTGAATAAGAGGAATCATAGCATAGCCGCCGCCAAAGGTAAAAGCACCTATTTTGAAAAATACAACAAATAGTTGTAACGCTTTTTTAATTTTATCTTTAATTTTCAGCACCCTCTTTTTTAACAAGTTTTTTAACAAGCACGGTAATACCGTAAAGAACCATACCGGCAACAATTGCAACCACAAGGTCAAACACAACGGTGAGAACAAAGGTTACGGTAAGCACTAAAATATCATCAATACGCTTGGTTTTGTAAATGGCAACAAAATGACGCCACTCACTCATATTATAAGCCACAACAAACAAAATTGCGGCAATAACGGGCATAGGAATGAGCTTTGCGTACGGCATAAGCAACAACAGTACCAATAAAAGCACCACCGAATGAACCATACCGGCAACGGGGGTTCTGCCGCCGTTTTTAATATTAGCCGCAGTTCTTGCAATAGCGCCGGTAGCGGGAATACCTCCGAAGAAAACGGAAGCTATATTAGCAATACCCTGACCTACAAGCTCTGCGTTTGAATTATGTTTATCGTTTATCATACCGTCGGCAACTACGCAGGAAAGAAGTGATTCGACACCTGCAAGAAGCGCAATAGTCACGGCATTTGGAAGCACCGCAATTATTTTTTCGGCGGTTATTTCCATACCCCCCAAATCCACTTTAGGCAGACCTTTGGGAATATCATAAAGAACACCGATGGTAGAAACGTTGTTCGAGAAAACCGGTATAAGTCCTACCAGCAAAGCGCCAAGTATTACGGCTATAAGAGAAGGTGGTATTTTCTTTTCAAGTCTGGGATACAAAATAAGCACCGCAAGGCTTATTACGCCTATCAGAAGGGCTTCCCATTTGAAAGAAGAAATATGGTGAATATTCGCCTTTATTTTTTCAAAGGTTTCTATGGGCTTTACACCCTCACCGTAGGTTATACCTAAAAAATCTTTAATCTGTCCTACAAGTATGGTTACGGCAATACCGCCCGTAAACCCAACGGTAACTGTTTTAGGTATAAAACGGATAAGACTTCCCAGCTTTAATATACCCATAAGAATAAGTATAATACCCGCAATTACAGTTGCGATAAAAAGTCCGTCCATACCCTGTTCCGCTACTACTCCTGCTACAATAGTAGCAAAAGCGGCGGTAGGTCCTGCAATTTGCACTTTACTTCCGCCGAAAAGAGCAACGAAAAAGCCCGCGGCAATAGCTGTATAAATACCCTGCGCGGGTTCTACGCCCGATGCCAGCGCCAAAGCAATAGAAAGCGGCAGCGCAATAATTGCCACTATAATACCCGCTGTCAAATCCTTTACAAACTGATTTCCGTTATACCCTTTAAGGGTTTCAAAAAATTTAGGCTTTAAATAAAAGCTTTTCATACTCATTCCCCTTTTCAACAAGAGAAAGTATACCACAGGAACAATAGAATGTAAAGAAAAAAAGAACCCCCTCTGTAAAAACAGAGGGGATTTTCAGAACGTATTAACCTTAGTCGTCACTTTACAAAACAGAATTCTGCTTTACAACGTGATGACAAAGAAAGCTGATTATATCAACTCGATAATAGCCATTTCAGCAGCATCACCACGGCGGGGGCCGGTCTTGGTGATACGGCAGTAACCGCCGTTTCTGTCAGCATAACGGGGAGCGATTTCATCGTAAAGCTTCTTTACAACGTCGCCCTTGGTTATGAAAGCATAAGCCTGACGTTTGCTGTGTAAACTGTTATCTTTAGCGAGTGTAATATATTTTTCAGCCATTGCACGAACTTCTTTAGCGCGAGTAACGGTAGTTTCGATTTTGCCGTTTTCAAGCAAGAAAGTAACCATTGCTCTGAGCATAGCAGTTCTGTGATCACTGGTTCTGCCGAGTTTTCTAGTACCGGGCATGGATATTCACTCCTTACAATTATTCGTCGTCACTCTTAAGGCTATAACCAAAGGAATTAAGCTTTGCAATAACCTCTTCAAGTGATTTACGGCCAAGGTTTCTAACCTTCATCATATCTTCTTCAGACTTGTTGATAAGGTCCTCTACCGTATTGATGCCTGCGCGCTTCAAGCAGTTGAAGCTACGAACAGAAAGATCAAGCTCTTCAATTGTCATATTGAGAACTTTTTCATTATCGTTTTCACCCTTAACGGCCATAATGCTCTCGGTTTCACTTGCACCTTCAGTAAGTTCAAGGAAGAGTTCAAAATGTTCCATAAGGATTTTGGCAGATAAAGAAACTGCTTCGTTTGCTTTGATGGAACCGTCGGTCCACACCTCTAAAGTAAGGCGACCCTTGTCTGTAACCTTACCAACACGGGTATTGTCAACAGTAGGATTAACCTTTAACACAGGGGTGAAAATCGAATCAACGGGAATAACTCCGATAACTGATTGCGCCGGTTTGTTCTGGTCTGCCTGTACATAACCTCTGCCCTTGTCAATGGTCATTTCCATATTGAGCTTTGCGCCCTCACCAAGGGTTGCAATGTACAGTTCGGGATTTAAAATCTCGACCTCAGAATCGCACTTGACACTGGCACCTGTAACAACACAGGGGCCTTCAGCCTCAACATAAACAGTCTTAGGAGCATCGCCGTGAAGCTTTGGAACAAGACCTTTAATGTTGAGTATAATTTCGGTAACCTCTTCCTTTACACCGGGAAGAGTGGAAAACTCGTGAACTACACCGTCGATTTTAACGGTAGTTACGGCAGCACCGGGAAGAGTAGAGAGAAGAACTCTGCGCATACTGTTTCCGAGAGTTGTCGCGTAACCTCTTTCGAGAGGTTCCATAACGAATTTTCCGTAAGTGCCATCGGCTGTTAATTCAAGCGTTTCTATTCTGGGCTTTTCAATCTCTATCATTTAAAAGCTCCATTCTCCGTAAATAAATTTTTAATAACGGATAAATTATACGGGAAAGTATCCGTTTTACATTACTGATTACTTAGAGTAGAATTCGACGATGGGTTGTTCCTCAACGGGAGCGTCGATTTGATCACGCTCGGGCAAAGCAATAACTTTTGCTTCACACTTATCTTTATCAACATCGATCCAAGCAGGAGCAGGTCTGGAAGCGTTAGCTTCAACTACACCCTTCATCTTTTCAAGAGCCTTGCTCTTTTCGCAGATAGCGATTACGTCGCCTGCTTTCAAAAGATAAGAAGCGATGTCAACACGGGAACCGTTAACCTCAAAGTGACCGTGACCGATAAGCTGACGTGCTTCCGCTCTGGAAGAAGCGAAACCAACTCTGTAAACAACGTTATCGAGACGGCTTTCGAGAATCTTTAAGAGGTTTTCACCAGTAACACCCTGTTTTCTCTCAGCAATTTCAAAATAGTGACGGAATTGACCTTCCTGAACGCCGTAGAAACGACGAGCCTTTTGCTTAGCACGAAGCTGAAGACCGTATTCAGAAGACTTCTTACGTCCTTGACCATGCTGACCGGGAGCATAAGCTCTTACAGCGATGGAACATTTTTCAGAATAGCAGCGTTCGCCCTTTAAGAACAACTTTTGTCCTTCGCGGCGGCAAAGTCTGCAAACTGCACCGGTATATCTTGCCATGTTTTACACCTCCATTAAATTCGGTTATACACGTCTTCTCTTAGGAGGACGGCAGCCGTTGTGCGGGATAGGAGTTACGTCTTTAATCATAGTAACTTCAAGTCCAGCAGACTGTAATGCACGGATAGCAGCCTCACGGCCAGCACCGGGACCTTTAACAAATACTTCTACAATCTTAAGACCATGCTCCATAGCAGCCTTAGCAGCTGTTTCAGCAGCGCTCTGAGCAGCAAAGGGAGTGGACTTTCTGGAACCTCTGAAACCGAGTTCGCCGGCAGATGCCCAAGAAAGAGCGTTACCCTGAGAATCGGTAATGGTTACGATTGTGTTGTTGAAGGTAGACTGGATATGAGCAGCGCCACGTTCAATATTTTTCTTTTCGCGACGTCTACGAGTAGAAGTCGTTTTAGCCTTAGCAGTAGCCATATTATCTTCCTCCTGACTTATTTCTTCTTGTTAGCAATGGTCTTCTTGGGGCCCTTACGGGTACGAGCATTGGTCTTGGAACGTTGTCCTCTAACCGGTAAGCCCTTACGATGACGAAGGCCTCTGTAACTTCCGATTTCAATAAGTCTCTTGATGTCAAATGCTACGGTACGACGACGGTCACCTTCAACCTGAAGGTTGTGGTCGATATACTCACGCAGCTTAGAAATATCATCTTCGGTCAAATCTTTGACACGGGTATCCGGATTAACTCCGGTGGCTGCAAGAATTTCTCTGGATGTTGTAAGTCCAATGCCGAAAATATAGGTGAGACCAATCTCAACACGCTTGTTATTCGGCAAATCTACACCAGCAATACGAGCCATATTTAATACACCTCCACTGTATAGCGCGGGATTAACCCTGACGCTGTTTGTGCTTGGGGTTCTCACAGATTACCATGATTTTTCCCTTGCGCTTGATGATTTTGCATTTTTCGCAAATCTTTTTTACAGAAGGTCTGACTTTCATTTGGATTACCCTCCTAGTTTTTTTTGACCATCTTATTTAGAACGCCAGGTAATGCGTCCTTTAGATAGGTCGTACGGAGACATTTCAACCGTTACTTTATCACCGGGAAGAATACGAATGAAGTTCATACGTAATTTGCCCGAGATATGAGCAAGTATTGTGTGTCCCCCTTGAATTTCAACTTTGAACATTGCATTGGGCATGGACTCGACTACAGTACCCTCTAATTCAATTACATCTTCTTTAGACATAAACGGAATCCTCCTTATAATTCACAGCGCTTTAACGCGCGGCGTAATGATTTGTTTGAAATAATTTCCTCTTCATTAAGACTTCGGCCGGCAGAAATGAGATGGCGTCGGTTTTTACGTTTCGGTCGTTCCAGTGGTCTTTCTTTTCCGTCAGCCACTAAAACGTAACCGTCACATTCGCCAACAACGACGAGCAAACCGTCCTTATCCCTTCCGGCAACAGACTTAACCACGTCGTAAGGTTTCATAACATCACCTACGCAAGTGTTAATATCTGTGGGCCGTCAGTGGTAATCGCTACCGTATGCTCAAAATGAGCAGATAACGAACCGTCCTTTGTTTCAACCGTCCAACCGTCTGATAAGGTTTTTACTCCGGGCAATCCCATATTGATCATTGGTTCAATAGCGATTGTCATTCCCGGCATCAAACGGATTCCCTTTCCGGATGTACCGTAATTCGGGACCTCAGGTGCTTCATGCAGCTTGGTGCCGATGCCGTGTCCCACGAATTCGCGGACTACGGAAAAGCCCCTTGCTTCGACATACTGCTGAATAGCAGCTCCTATATCGCCGATTCTGCCGCCTGCGCGAGCAGCCTTAATACCTTCGTAAAGGCTTTCTCTGGTCGCGTCAATCAGCCGCTTCGCTTCATCGGATATATCTCCGACGGCGAAAGTGGCGGCGTTATCACCGTTATAGCCTTCAAATGCGGCGCCCAAATCCACGCTGACAATATCGCCCGCTTTAAGGATACGCTTTTTTGAAGGTATGCCGTGAATCACCTCATTATTTATGGATATACAAGCCGTTGCGGGATAACCCGAATACCCCTTGAAATTTGGGGTTGCGCCTTGACTTCTGATAAAATTTTCAGCAATTTTATCAAGTTCAAGGGTGGAAATCCCGGGTTCAATCGACTTGCCAACCAACTGTAATGCTCCTGCCGATATTTTGCATGCTTTTTGCATACTGTTTAGTTCACGGCTGGTTTTTAGCACTATCATAACTAAATCTCCAACGCCTTAAAGACAGCTTTCGTTGTCTCTTCGACGGTATCCATACCTTTTACGGTAACAAGTTTTCCCTGAGCTTGATAATAAGCTACAAGAGGTTCTGTTTCACGGTGGTATACCTCTAAACGGTTAAGAACCGTTTCGGGTTCGTCGTCCTTACGGATAACAAGATTACCGCCGCAAAGATTACAAATACCTTCTTTTTCAGGAATCTTGAATTCGGTATGGTAGCTGGTTCCACACTTTTCGCATACGCGTCTGCCGGACATACGCTTAACTATTTCGCTGTCATCAACTTCAATAGAAAGCACAACGTCAACCGCATTTCCCATAGCGTCAAGAGCTTCGGCTTGAGGAATAGTACGTGGAAAGCCGTCGAGAATGTAACCGTTTTCGCAATCACTTTCCCCAAGTCTTTCCTTTACTATACCAATTACAACCTCATCCGGAACAAGCGCGCCTGAATCGATGTAAGATTTAGCAACCTTACCCATTTCTGTGCCGTTCTTTAAAGCGGCTCGGATAATGTTACCCGTAGAAATGGTAGGAATATTACATTTTGCGGAAATAAATTCTGCCTGTGTGCCTTTACCGGCACCCGGCGCTCCCAAAAGAATGAGCTTCATATAAGTTCTCCTTTATTAATCAAGGAATCCCTTGTAATGACGCATCATCATTTGAGATTCAAGGTTCTGTACTGTATCAAGTGCAACACCTACAAGAATCAACATAGAGGTGCCACCGAGAGAAATATTCATTGCTCCGATTTGACCTACTGCGATAGGAAGTATTGCAACTACACTCAGGAAGAATGCGCCCATCAAAGTGATTCTTGACAAAATTTTAGAAATGAAATCAGAGGTAGGTTTGCCGGGACGAATACCGGGAATCGAACCGCCGTTCTTTCTTAAATTGTTGGTCATCTCTACAGGATTAAACTGAATGGTTGCATAGAAATATGCAAACGCAATAATCAAAATGAAGTAGAGAATTGCATAGAACACACCTTGTGTGCTGAACAGTCCGAAGAACTTGAACCACCAATTTTCAGGATCCTGTTTCATAAAGCCCTGAATCATGGTAGGTAACATAAGGATGGAACTGGCAAATATTACGGGCATTACGCCGGACATATTTACCTTTATCGGAATATGGGTATTCTGACCACCGTACATCTTATTGCCTACAACACGTTTTGCGTATTGAACGGGGATTCTGCGTTCTGCAGCCGTCATCCATACAACGAACATTATAAGCACAAGGAATATTAAAACGATAGCCACAACAGCTACGGGCTTTTCGGTAAGGTTCATCCAAAGAACAATAGCTGCTTGAGGACCTCTTGCAATAATACCTGCAAAAAGGATCATCGAGATGCCGTTGCCGATGCCTTTGGTATCGATTTGTTCACCCAACCACATAACAAGTGTTGATCCCGCTGTAAGTGTGAGGACAACAACTATGCCCGCAAGCCATACAAGGCCGCCTTCAGCGTTAATACAGTTAACACCTGCGGAATTCAAATAAATGAAGAACGCAGTACCCTGAAGAAGAGCCAGAATAACGGTGGTATAACGGGTTATCTGAGCTAATTTCTTCTTACCTTCTTCGCCTTCTTTAGAAAGACGTTCAAGGGCGGGAATAGCAACTGAAAGCAACTGAATAATAATCGAAGAGTTGATATACGGGGTAACCGAAAGTGCAAATATTGCACCGTAGTCAAGGGCGCCACCGGTTAATACCGAAATGGACATAAGTCCGGTGTTAGCATCCATAACTGTTTTAAGGGTTTCCACGTCAATAAAGGGAACCGGTATTACGGAACCGATACGGAAAACTATTAAGATGAAAACCGTGAAAAGGATCTTGCGTCTGATATCTTTAACAGCCCAGGCGTTTCTGAGTGTCTCTAACACGGTTAAATCACCTCGGTCTTTCCGCCGGCAGCAGCGATTTTTTCAGCAGCAGAAGCAGAGAAAGCGTTGAGCTTTACAGTAAGCTTCTTAGTGAGTTCGCCTTTGCCGAGAACCTTTACAGGGTAGGAAGCCTTTTTAACTATACCCTTATCAGCTAAAGCGGCTGCGTCTACAACTGCACCGTCTTCGAAAACCTCGAGTGCGGATACGTTGATAGCAATAACCTCTTCAGCAAAAATGTTATTGAAGCCACGCTTAGGAACACGTCTCTGAAGGGGCATCTGACCACCTTCGAAACCGATAGTCATACCGTGACCGGCACGAGCCTTTTGTCCTTTGTGACCTTTACCGGCAGTTTTACCGTTGCCGGAGCCATGACCTCTACCGATACGTTTTGCTTCCTTTACAGAACCAAAAGCCGGGGATAATTCATGCAGTTTCATTTTTCGCACCTCCTTGCTTAGTGACGGAATATCTTCCGTTCTTTCCGTTTATAAAACGGATGTACATAGAAGCCATTAAGCTTCGCTCACCTCAACGAGGTGTACGACTTTCTTAATTTTGCCCTGAGTAGAAGCGTTATCAGGCTGAATAGACTCGTCGCCGATGTTCTTAAGGCCTAAAGCTGCTACGGTAGCAATTTGGTCTTTTTTGGAGCCGATGGTGCTCTTTACAAGTTTAACTTTAAGTGCCATTGTTCTGCTCCTCCTTAACCAACGATTTCTTTAACGGACTTACCGCGGATAGCAGCAACTTCTTCAGCGTTGCGAAGAGCAGCAAGACCTGCGATGGTAGCTCTTACAACGTTACAGGGATTGTTAGAGCGTAAAGCCTTGGTACGAATATCTTTAATACCAACGGTTTCAAGTACGGCACGAACGGGGCCGCCGGCAATAACACCGGTACCGGTTGCAGCGGGCTTTAAGAGCACGCGGCCTGCGCCGAACTCACCAACGATTTCATGAGGAATGGTGGTGCCTTTAAGAGCTACGGTAATCATATTCTTCTTGGCATCTTCAATTCCCTTGCGGATCGCATCCGGAACTTCACCGGCTTTACCTAAACCGAAACCAACTTTGCCGTTGCCGTCGCCAACAACTACCAAAGCGGAGAACTTCATAATACGACCGCCCTTAACGGTTTTGGATACGCGGTTGATAGCAACTACGCGTTCCTGTAATTCAACATTGTTTGTGTCAAAATTAGCCAAAGTTATTCCTCCTCTTCTTAATTAGAACTTGAGGCCGCCCTCACGGGCACCTTCGGCAAGCTCCAAGACACGGCCGTGATAAATGTAACCACCACGGTCGAAAACGCAGCACTCAATACCTTTTTCAAGAGCGCGTTTAGCAATTAACTGTCCAACCTTGCGGGCTGCTTCTTTGTTACCGGTTGCACCTTCGAAATCTTTTTCTACGGTAGAAGCGGCAGCTAAAGTAACACCCTTAACGTCATCGATAAGCTGGGCGTAAATGTTGCTGTTGGAGCGGAATACATCAAGGCGGGGGCACTCGGCAGTACCGCTGATCTTAGCACGTACACGTGCGTGACGTTTAAGACGAGCCTTGTTAGAATCTGGCTTGTTAACCATTTAAAATACACTCCTTTTAAATTATTTCTTCGCGCCCTTAGCGGCTTTACCTTCTTTACGACGGATATACTCACCGGCGTACTTGATTCCCTTGCCCTTGTAAGGCTCAGGAGGACGTTTTTCACGGATTTGAGCAGCGAGCTGACCAACAGCCTGCTTGTCAGAACCACTAACAATAATCTTGTTGGGACCGGGAACTTCAATAGTAATACCGGCAGGTTCTTCCATGATTACCTGATGAGAATAACCAAGGTTCATAACAAGGTTCTTACCCTGTTTCTGAACACGATAACCAACACCATTAACTTCGAGTTCTTTCTTGAAGCCTTCGGTAACACCTTCTACCATGTTAGCAATAAGGGTACGGGTAAGACCGTGGAGAGAACGGTTTAACTGGTTATCATTGGGACGCTTAACAATAATTTCGCTATTCTCGATAACAACTTCCATCTCAGGACGGAGAGCGCTTTTGAGTTCGCCCTTAGGACCCTTAACGGTCATTTCGTTGCCGTTGAGTTTAACTTCAACGCCTGCAGGAATAGCAATAGGTTTTTTACCAATACGTGACATCCTGAAGCACCTCCTTACCAGACATAAGCGAGAACTTCGCCGCCAACGTTAGCTTTGCGAGCCTCTTTGTCTGTCAAAATACCTTTAGAGGTGGAAAGGATTGCAATGCCAAGGCCTCTCATAACCTTAGGCATATCCTCAACATTGGTGTAAATTCTCAAACCGGGCTTGGAAACTCTACGGATTCCGGTGATGATCTGAGATTTTTTCGGGCCATACTTCAGTACGATATGAATCATGCCCTGCTTTCCGTCTTCAATAACTTGAAAGCTTGTAATATATCCTTCGTCAAGTAAAATCTGAGCAATTGCCTTCTTTACGTTAGACGCAGGGATATCTACCGAATCATGTTTAGCCGAAGAAGCGTTACGAATTCTTGTAAGCATATCGGCGATAGTATCGGTGATTTGCATGCCGTCAACCTCCTTTTCTGTTGCTTTTACCAGCTTGCCTTAGTCACGCCGGGAATTTCACCCTTGTAGGCGAGTTCTCTGAAACAGATACGGCAAATACCGTATTTGCGAAGATAAGCGTGGGGGCGTCCGCAGATTTTGCATCTGCTGTATGCTCTGGTTGAAAATTTGGCAGGACGGGCCTGTTTGATTTTCATAGATGTTTTAGCCATAATCTCTTCTCCTTATTTCGCAAACGGAGCACCCATAAGAGTGAGTAACTCACGGGCTTCTTCGTCGGTTTTCGCTGTGGTAATGAAGTTAATATCCATACCGCGAACCTTGTCGATCTTATCAAATTCGATTTCAGGGAAAATAAGTTGTTCTTTAACGCCCATGGAATAATTACCGCGGCCGTCAAAAGAGTTGGGATTTATACCTCTGAAGTCTCTAACACGGGGAAGAGCAGCGTTGAACAAACGCTCAACGAACTCATACATTCTCTCGCCTCTGAGAGTAACTTTTACACCGATAGGCATGCCGGCACGGAGCTTGAAGTTCGCAACCGACTTCTTTGCAAGACAGGGAACTGCCTTCTGACCGGTGATTTTGCTTAAGTCAGCGATGCAAGCGTCGATAACTTTAGAGTTTTCTTTCGCTTCGCTGAGTCCTACATTGATTACAATTTTATCGAGCTTCGGAATTTGCATGACGCTCTTGTAATTGAATTTCTTCATCAATGCGGGAGCAATAGAATTTTTATATTCTTCTCTCATCAATGACATGTCATGTCCTCCTTACTCGTTAAAATGTTTCTTTGCACTTTTTGCACATACGGTCCTTCTTACCGTCTTCGTAGATTTTAACACCTACGCGGGTAGGCTTGCCGCATTTGGGGCAAACAAGTTGCACCTTAGAAGCAAAAATAGCGCTTTCAGTCTCAATAATACCGGAAGGATCGCCGGCCTTGCGGGGTTTAACGTGCTTCTTAACAACGTTAAGACCTTCAACAATAACCTTGCCTTCCTTCGGGCTTACTTCGAGAACCTTACCGCTCTTGCCGCGGTATTTTTCGTCTCCGGTGAGGAGAACTACAGTATCGCCAGTTTTAATGTTCATTGCGTTCATCCTCCATTAAAGTACTTCGGGAGCAAGAGATAAGATCTTGGTGTAGTCCTTATCACGAAGCTCTCTGGCTACCGGTCCAAAAATACGGGTGCCGCGGGGATTCTTGTCCTCACGGATGATAACGGCAGCGTTCTCATCAAATCTAATATAAGTGCCATCATTACGGCGAAGGCCTTTTGCAGAACGAACTACAACTGCCTTAACTACGTCGCCCTTCTTAACAGTACCACCGGGAGTGGCCTTTTTAACAGAAGCAACGATTACATCGCCGATATTGGCATACCTTCTTCTGGAACCGCCGAGTACACGGATGCACATAATTTCTTTTGCACCGGTGTTGTCGGCAACCTTAAGGTAACTCTGTTGCTGTATCACAGTGGTTTCCTCCTTAACAGACTACAAAGCTTTTTCGATGATTTCAACCACACGCCAGTTCTTATCCTTGGAGAGCGGTCTGGTCTCCATGATGAGAACTCTGTCACCGATGTTACAGGTGTTGTTTTCGTCATGGGCCTTAAGCTTAATAGTGTTTTTAATAATCTTCTTGTAGAGCGGGTGTTTTACGTTGTCTTCAATTGCAACTACAACGGTTTTTTCCATTTTGTTGCTTACAACCTTACCAACTCTTGTCTTACGAAGGTTTCTTTCGCTCATTCGATTACCCTCCCTTTTCCTTATGCCTTAGTGGTGTCAAGAAGTTCTTTTTCGCGAATAACGGTTTTAACACGTGCGATATCCTTCTTAACTTCACCAATACGCATAGGATTGTCGAGCTGATTAATGGCGAGCTGGAAACGGAGATTGAATAAGTCTTCCTTCAGTTCACCAAGCTTTTTGTTCAGCTCAGCGATATTTAATTCTCTGTATTCCTTAACGTTCATTACTGCTCACCTTCCATTTCCTTTGTAACAAACTTACACTTGATAGGAAGTTTGTTGGCTGCAAGACGCATAGCTTCCTGAGCAAGCTCTTCGGAAACGCCGCCGATCTCGAACATTACGCGACCGGGCTTAACTACTGCTACCCAGTATTCGGGAGAACCTTTACCGGAACCCATTCGAGTTTCAGCAGGTTTTGCAGTGATAGGCTTATCCGGGAAGATTTTAATCCATACCTGACCGCCACGCTTAATGTAACGAGTCATGGCAATACGGGCAGCCTCTATCTGATTTGAAGTGATCCACGCCGGTTCAAGAGCCTGAAGACCGAACTGACCATGGGTAATTGTGTTACCTCTTAAAGCCTTACCGGTCATACGTCCACGTTGAACTCTGCGGTATTTTACACGCTTTGGTAATAACATTAGCGGGATCCTCCTTCCTTCTTGGATGTTTTCTTAACATCATGAAGGATTTCGCCCTTATAAAGCCATACCTTTACGCCGAGACGGCCGTAGGTAGTAGCTGCTTCTGCAAAGCCGTAATCAATATCAGCTCTGAGAGTCTGCAGCGGGATGGTACCCTCATGATAAGTTTCTGCGCCGGCGATTTCTCTGCCGCCGAGACGACCGGAAACGGTTACCTTGATACCCTTAGCGCCGAACTTCATGGAGCGGCCGATAGCCATCTTCATAGCACGACGGAAGGAAACACGCTTTTCAAGCTGAACAGCGATGTTTTCAGCAATAAGCTGAGCATCCATATCCGGATTTTTGATTTCTACAATATTGATTGTGCAGGGCTTACCGAGCATCTTCTCACAAGCGAGACGAAGCTTTTCGATTTCAGCACCGTTTCTGCCGATAACCATACCGGGTTTTGCACAATGAATGTGGATTCTGACCTTGGACGCATTGCGTTCAATTTCAATTTTAGGAACACCTGCGGATTGAAGTGTCTTCTTAAGGTACTTACGGAGGTTATAGTCCTCAACCAAAGTATCTCCGAAGACATTATCCTTGGCATACCAACGGGAATCCCAGTTTTTAATTACGCCAACACGGAATCCGTGTGGATTAACTTTCTGGCCCATAGTCTAACCTCCTTAATCCTCGCGTTCTTTAAGAACGATTGTCATGTGTGATGTTCTCTTTAAGATTCTGTGAGCACGGCCGTGATCCTTCGGGCGGATACGCTTTAAGGTCGGGCCGGGACAAACAAAACATTCAGCTACATAGAGCTTAGAAACATCCATATGATGGTTGTTTTCTGCATTAGCGATAGCAGAAGCTAACAACTTTTCAAGATACTCACAAGCAGACTTGGGAGTGAACTTTAAGATTGCCATAGCTTTATCTGCATCCTGATTGCGGATAAGATCCATCACTATCTTCACCTTACGCGGTGAAATACGAGCATATTTAAGTATTGCTCTTGCTTCCATAGTTAAACTCTCCTTTCGCCGCTTACTTTGTGGTCTTAGCACCGGCATGACCCTTGAAGGTTCTGGTGGGAGCAAACTCGCCGAGTTTGTGGCCTACCATATCCTCAGTAACATATACCGGAACATGTTTGCGACCGTCGTGTACTGCGATGGTGTGTCCGACGAAATCGGGGAATATGGTGGATGAACGGCTCCAAGTCTTAAGAACTCTCTTTTCGCCGGCAGCGTTCATCTCCTGAACTCTTTTCATAAGAACGGGCTGCACATAGGGGCCCTTTTTTACGCTTCTACCCATAATTTTATCTCCTTTCGTCTGACTTACTTACGACGCTTTACGATATACTTATCGGTCGATTTGTGTTTCTTACGAGTCTTATAACCCAGAGCAGGCTTGCCCCAAGGAGTTACAGGACCGGAGCGTCCGATAGGTGCTCTGCCTTCACCACCACCGTGGGGGTGATCACAGGGGTTCATTACAGAACCGCGAACAGTGGGACGCCAACCCATGTGACGCTTACGACCGGCTTTACCGTAGTTGATGTTGCTGTGCTCAGGGTTACTTACCTGACCGATGGTAGCCATACAGTTTGCAGGTACGTTTCTGAGTTCGCCGGAAGGCAGACGAAGAAGAGCCATTCCGTTTTCCTTAGCCATAAGCTGAGCCATATTACCTGCAGAACGAGCAAGCTGTGCGCCGCGACCTGCATAAAGCTCAACGTTGTGGATAAAGGTACCAACAGGGATATTGGCAAGGGGAAGTGCGTTACCGGGTTTGATGTCAGCATCGGGGCCGCTTACAATAACGTCGCCTACCTTAAGACCGATAGGAGCGATAATGTAGCGCTTTTCCTTCTTTTCGTTATCGTACTGTACAAGTGCGATAAATGCTGATCTGTTAGGATCGTATTCAAGAGTAAGAACAGTTGCGGGAATTCCGGTTAAGTCTCTCTTGAAATCGATAACTCTGTATTTTCTGCGGTTTCCGCCGCCACGATGGCGAACGGTGATGCGGCCATAGCTGTTACGGCCGGCATTTTTCTTTAAAGGCTCAAGTAAGCTTCTCTCAGGCTTTACGTCGGAAAGTACGGAGTAATCCATACTGGTCATACCGCGGCGGCCCGGAGTAGTCGGCTTATAATGCTTTATTGCCATTTTCAATTCACTCTCCTAATTAGGCTTAGCGAAACCGAATATCGGTTTCATACATCACCTGAAGCTCTTTGGCTTCTAGGCACTGAGATTACATAAGACCGTCAAAGAATTCGATAGTCTTAGAATCCTCTTTCAAAGTAACGATTGCTTTTTTCCAAGAAGCGGTGTAGCCTTCATAACGACCCATACGACGAGCCTGACCACGTACGCTTATGGTGTTAACCTTTGCAACCTTAACCTTAAAGATTTCTTCAACTGCTTTTGCAATTTCAATCTTATTGGCATCTTTAGCTACTTTGAAGGTGTATTTCTTGTCGGCAATGCCGGACATGCTTTTTTCGGTAATAACCGGAGCAATAATGATATCCTGTGCGGTTTTCATTATGCGTACACCTCCTCAATTTTTGCAACGGCGCCCTTAGCGATTACTAAGGTGTCAGCGTTGATAATATCGTAAGTGTTGATGGTGTTTACCTGAGCGGTCTTAACACCGGGGATGTTTGCACAGCTCTTTACTGCGAAGCTGTTGTTGTCTTCGAGAACGATAAGAGTTTTCTTACCTGCTTCGATAGCCTTAAGGCAATCAACAACAGTCTTGGTCTTGTAAGTTTCTAACTTAAACTCATCAATAACGATAAGGTCTTCGGAAAGAACTTTGTCAGACAAAGCAGATTTAAGCGCGAGTCTCTTAACCTTCTTATTAAGCTCGAAGGAGTAATCGCGGGGCTTGGGAGCGTGTACGATACCACCGTGAGTCCATTGAGGAGCTCTGGTGGAGCCCTGTCTAGCGTGACCGGTACCCTTTTGTCTCCAAGGCTTTTTGCCGCCGCCGGAAACTTCGGAACGGGTTAAGGTAGACTGGGTGCCCTGACGCTGGTTAGCGAGGTAATTTACAACAGCCTGATGCATAACTACTGCATTGGGCTTGATTGCGAAAACGGCATCGCTTAATGTGATTTCACCCACATTTTTGCCTGCCATATCTAATACTGCTACATTAGGCATAATTCAGTTCTCCTTTCCCTTAGGCTTTCACGCTGTCGAAAAGAACAACAATTCCGCCCTTGGGACCGGGAACGGCGCCCTTAACGGCGATGATGTTATTTTCAGCATCAACTTTTACTACGCTTAAGTTCTGAACGGTTACACGTTCGTTACCTAAGTGACCAGCCATTTTCTTGCCCTTGAAAACACGAGCGGGGTCGATAACACCCAAAGAACCGCCGTGACGATGTACAGGGCCGGTACCGTGAGATTCCTTAAGACGGCTGAAGTTCCAACGCTTTACAACGCCGGCATAGCCTTTACCTTTGGAAGTACCTCTTACATCTACTGCGTCGCCTTCAGCGAAGATGTCGGCTTTAATGATGTCGCCAACGTTCATAGCGCTCATATCATCAAAGCGGAACTCACGAAGAACTTTCTTCGGAGCAACGTCGCCTTTTGCGAAGTGACCCTTCATAGGTCTGTTTACTTTAGAAGCTTTAAGGTCGCCGTAGCCTACCTGTACTGCTTCATAACCGTCGTTTTCAACCGTTTTCTTCTGAGCAATGACACAGGGACCTGCTTCAATTACGGTTACCGGAATGACGTTTCCGTTTGCGTCAAAAAGCTGAGTCATACCAAGCTTTTTGCCTACAATACCTTTTTGCATTTTATTTTCCTCCTTGTAGTTATTGGTTGGGGGCTGCCCAACGTGACCACGGACGGCGAAGATTAAAGTTTAATTTCAATCTCAACGCCGGCGGGAAGCTCAAGACCGGTCAAAGCTTCAACAGTTTTGTTGGAAGGTCTGATCACGTCAATGAGTCTTTTGTGAGTTCTGGTTTCGAACTGTTCACGGGAATCCTTATATTTGTGAACTGCACGAAGGATGGTTACAACTTCCTTTTCAGTAGGTAGCGGGACAGGACCCGATACTCTTGCACCTGTACGTTTAGCGGTTTCCACAATCTTTTCTGCGGACTGGTCTACAAGCGCGTGGTCGTAACCCTTGATTCTGATACGAATCTTTTCTTTTACTGCCATTTTTGTTCGCCTCCTTGTTAGTATGGCGGGCTACCTCACACTGTGCCGTGTGTTTCATCACGGCCCATTATAAAACCGGATCACTGGGGTTGAGGTGAATCCGGATACATAGCAGGTTCGCAAGTTATCCCACTACGCTTAATAGTCTGAGGTTATTCTTTCGCCCGGTTTCAAATCGGACATACTCCGCGGAAATTTCCTGACTCTGACGTCAGCCACCTCCCGCATCATCGCATGACAGTACGCCACTCGCGTACCCAAGTATGATAACACAAGTCAAGCAGGATTACAAGCATTTTTTGTTTTTTCTTAAAATTTTTCACGTAAAACTTTGTAGAATTTTTGGCTTATTTTTTGTGCAGTTTGACGAATGGTTGTATTATAACCTAACGCGCGCACACGCGTATATATATATAATGTAAGGAAAAACTCAAAAACACACCTTTTCCCTGTTCCCCTTTCCCCTTTCCCTAAAAAATAAAACTGCTGCATTTCTGCAACAGTTTCATTTTTTAGTATGCTTTACCCCGGTAAACCATTTTCTTTGCAGGCTTTCCGCAGCATACGCAAGTATCGTTTGAGTTTTCCTGTTCAAAAGGCATACATCCGGAAGAAACACCTGCTTTTTCGTCATTCGCAATGCAACTATTTTCCGTACCCTGATTGTCGTTTGCCGTCAGGCAACATCGTTTACGGCAAAGCCGTAACATCATTTGTGTTTAACACAACATCATTTGCGAAGCAACTATTTGCCGTCTCCTTGTGTCAACGTATTCTTTGCTCTATCAACGTTAAAAGTTCTTTGTGTTGTTCTACCGATATAAATATTTCTTGTGATTCACTATAATCCGCATCATTGTATTTAATTTTTAAAACCGTTCTTTTATCTCCTTTTGCAGGGTCGCCGGCAGGAATACTTTCATAGCCTTTAACGTAACCCGCTTCAATAATGCTGTCAAGCGCAATTTTTTTGTTAACGTATGACAAACCGTAATTGATTTTAACAGCATCATCGGTTAATACAACAGTCCCTTTCAGAGACAAGCACATTATAATTATACCAAAGGAGCAAAACACAACAGGAAACAGCATAAAATAAGGCGGTTCATTATACTCGATGAAATTTTTTAAGAAAAGGAGAACAAACAACAAGGAACACAATGCCAATCCAATAATGCAAAATGAAAGCCGACTTCTGTTAGAATTAGTGAAGCTTATTTTAAATTTCTTTTTCAATTTATTTCACCACCGCAAACACCGCAATTATCACCGCAGTAACACAAGGAATAAAACCGTATAAAAATTTCTTCACCGAGCCTACAAAACTGTATTTTTTAATCAGTAAATAATAATTGATACAATAAATAACTATTATATAAACCGATACCAAAAAACTCAAAAAAGCATAAAAGTTAGAATTATCGCTGATAAAATAATTTTCAAGGCAGAGCAACAGCGCACTCAACGCAATTGATATTGCCGAAAGTACCAAAGTTCCCGAAAGTACATCCTTATACTTTGTTCCCCAGTAGCCTTTGTTATTACTCATTATAAACCATTCTTTCTGTAATAATAATTAGTAGTTTTCAAAATTGCAGAGACAGAGCACGGTTCTCTGTTTTCCCCTGCCCTAATTTACGTTTTCCAGTTTTATAGACAGTTCTTCAAACTCTTTTCTGACCAACTGATTGTTCAAATGAAATTCGGAACTTTCTATGCAGTTTTTCACTTTATCTCCGTCAACCGCGTATTTATTATACAAAAGTAAAATCGTGCTTTCTGTATAGCCGTTGTCCGGCGACATTGACTTACACTCATTAAGAAAATACGTATATGCGCCACCGGTTACGTATGACAGCAGAAGAATATAAAGCCTGTTTCTTGTGTCATTACTAATTACATTCACGTCATTTATGTGAGAAAAATACTCTTCCTTTTCGCCTCTTGCCAAAGACAACGCCGCCAGTACGCAACAAAATAAATTGTATATGTTTTTGTTGGTATGAAATCTGTGTTGTTGCTTAATACTTTTACATTTTTTAACAAGTTTGTCGTCCGTAACACCGTTAACGAAAGACTTTAGTGCGTTTTTAATTCTGACAGAAGAAATAACAGTTACGATTATGTATATGGCTGCTATTTGCAAAATAGCCACAATCCAATGTATCTCTACTTTTGTTCCGCCGATAATAAATTCAAACATAGTTTCCTCCATAAATATTTTTACGCAAAACATATATAACACGCAGGAAGCTAACACTGTGTTACGCATATCCTACGCTTCGCTATTCACACCCGTAACCGTCCAGCATCCATTTTTAAAGACAAAGTTAACAGTTAAGTTACCGGTATATTTTTTGATAGGTGACATACTTTCGGT
>JAZRKJ010000098.1:0-25612 GCA_045646245.1 Acutalibacteraceae bacterium | reverse complement strand
AGCGTCATTGTTGCTTCAATGCGAGTAGTGACTCCGGATATACCTTCAATACTTACAGTACTGGTTGCATACTTACTTGATGAAACGGTTAAACCGGGAGAAACTTCATCACCGTAACTAAGCCTTGGTTGAACTGCGGTTTCCGCGTGGGCGCCCACGTTAAAGGTAAGGATCATAAGCACCGCCAAAATAAAACTAAAAATTCTTTTTTTCATAAATATCGCTCCTATTATTTTTATTAGAAGTACGTTATATACTTCTATTAACTATAACGTTTTAAAATGCCGATTTTGGACAAGTTTTTAATAAAAAACAAAAAATCGGAAGTTTCCACAAAAGATAACTTCCGATTTTGTATAAATTTGATTGATTACCGTCTTCAGAAAAGCCAAACTCTAAATTTATTTTCCATTTTCACCTTCACCTTCGTACATAAAAAGGAGACCGTGCGGTCTCCTTTAAGGTTATTTGCTTACATAATATTTTACAAGATTCTGAAGCAGGGTATCGCGGTCAACCCTTCTGATAAGATTTCTTGCGTTATTATGCGTGGTGATATAAGTCGGGTCTTCCGAAAGGATATAACCGACTATCTGATTGATGGGATTGTAACCCTTTTCTTCAAGCGCTTCATAAACCTGTAAAATAGTTTTGCGGATTTCAAGCTCTTCTTCGTTTATGAGAGAAAATTCCATAGTCTTATCAATCATTTGTAACACCTCTTTATATCATTTTACACTACTTCGCATAAAAGTACAAGTGAAAATTTTGTGAATTATTTTTTAAATGAATAATTACATTCTAAGGGTTGCGCCGGCGGCTTCAAGTTTCTTTAAAATACGCTTAACTGCGGCGTCAATTTGCTCGTCGGTAAGAGTTGCTTCGGCGCTTCTCAGTGTTACGCTGAATGCAACGCTCTTTTTACCTTCGGGAATTTGATTGCCTTCGTATACGTCGAACAAAGTAACGTCTTCGCAAAGTTTTCCTGCCGCTTCCTTCATAATGTCCTGAAGGTTTCCAACGGGAATGTCTTTATCGCAAAGGAAAGCAAAGTCACGCGCAACGGCGGGGAATTTGGGAAGGGGCTTGTAAATAGTCTTTTCGGGAATAATTGCAAAAAGCTTGTCAAGGTAAATTTCGGCTACGTAAGCGCGAACACCAATGTCGTATTTAGAAAGTACATCGGGGTGAACTTCGCCCAATACTGCAACAGTATCGCCGTCTACCATAGCTTCTGCCTGACGTCCGGGATGTAAGAATACTTCGCCGCTTTTTTGGAATTTTGCGGTTTTTCCGAAAATTCCGATAACTTCTTCAATAATACCTTTAAGGGTGAAGAAATCTTCGTTTTCACCGTAAATACCAATAGACATTGTGGGAATTTCTGCAGGTTCTTTGGTGAGGGGAAGGCTTTCGGGAATAAAGCGTTTGCTTATTTCAAAGAAACGAACGTCGCTGTTCTTTCTGTTATAGTTGGTGGAAAGAACGGTAAGCATACTGGTAAGTAACTGGGTTCTCATAGTAGAATATTCGTCGCCCAAGGGGTTGAGAAGCTTAACCGCAGTTCTTCTCTTATCGTCTTCGGGAAGATTTAAGGTATCAAGCGCTTTGGAAGAAATAAAGGAATAAGTAGCAATTTCATTTGCGCCCATAGAAATCATAGCAGATTTAATAAGGTCGGTTTTAATGCGCTCGGGTAATTTTCTGCCGCGTCGTACACTTCCTGTCATAGGAGTGCTTACAATGTGGTCGTAACCGTATATACGCATAATTTCTTCCGCAAGGTCGGCTCTGCCTTCAATATCGTCTCTGATAGAAGGGACACTTACAGTAAGTAAATTGTCTTCCAGTTTGGTTTCAAGACCCAAGGCAGATAAAATTCTTACCATTTCCTGCTTTTCGATTTCCAGACCCAAAAGGGCGTTGATGGAATCGGTGGTGCAAGAAAGAATTCTGTTTTCGGGAAGACCTTCGTTTTTATCAATAACGCCTTCAATAATATCGCCTGCGTCCAGCGCTTCAATAAGGTTTAACGCTCTGTCCATAGCGAAACCGGTATTATTTATATCAATACCTTTTTCAAATCTGCCCGAAGATTCGGTACGAATACCAAGACTTCTTCCGGTACGGCGGATGTTGTCGCGCTTGAATTTTGCGGATTCAAGGAAAAGGTCGGTTGTGGTTTCGGTAATTTCGCTTTCAAGTCCGCCCATAATACCTGCAAGACAAGAAGGCTTGTTGCCGTCGGCAATAACAAGCATTTCTTCGGTTAAGTCGTGCTTTTTTTCGTCAAGAGTTTGTATGAATTCGCCCTTTTTGGCATTACGAACAATAATGTGCTTGTCTGCAAGGTCGTTATAATTGAAAGCGTGCATAGGCTGACCTGTTTCAAGCATAACGAAGTTGGTAATGTCAACAATGTTGTTTATGGGACGCATACCGCAGGTTTTAATAACCTGCTTCATCCAGTCGGGAGATTCTTTGATGCGAAGGTTTTTAACAACGCGTCCAACGTATCTGGGGCATAAGTCATAGTTTTCAACGTCGATTTTAACGTAGTCATTAATATCTCCGCCAACGGTTTTATAATCGGTTGCGGGCATTTTAAAGGGGGTGCCTAAAACTACGCTTACCTCCTTTGCAACGCCGATAATGCAGTTGCAGTCGGGGCGGTTAGCGGTAATCTTAAAGTCGATAACATAGTCGTTAAGACCTAAAATATCGCGCATATCGGTACCGGGGGCATATTCGTCCTTTAAAATAAGAATACCGTTTACACCGGCGCCGGGATAATCGGCTTCGGTAAGTTCAAGTTCGCCGCCGGAACAAAGCATACCGCGGGATTCAACACCGCGAAGCTTACCTTTTGTAATGTGAACGCCGCCGGGAAGGTAAGAGTCGTGAAGTGCGGCGGGAACAAGAGCGCCTTCAAAAACGTTTTGCGCGCCGGTTACTATTTGAACAAGTTCGTCTGCGCCTACATCCATTTGGCAAATTTGCAAATGGTCGCTGTTTTCGTGGGGAGCAATAGAAACGATTTTAGCGGCAACAACGTTGCTCATTTTATCGCGGAGATTTTCGATAGATTCTACTTCGAAGCCTGCCATAACCATTTTGTCGCAAAGTTCTTCTACGGGAACGTTAATGTCAACGTAGTATTTTAAAGTGTTAAGTGCAATTTTCATTTTTACTTGCTCCTTTCCTTAAAACTGGTCAAGAAAACGTTTGTCGTTTTCGAAAAGTAAACGTATATCGCTTATTTTGTAGCGTGTGGTGGTAAGACGGTCAAGACCTATTCCAAAAGCAAAACCGGTGTATTCTTCGGGGTCGATACCGCAATTGCGAAGCACGTTGGGATGCACCATACCTGCACCGAGAATTTCGATCCAACCGGCGCCCTTACAAACTCTGCAACCCTTACCGCCGCATTCCGAACAGGTAACGTCAACCTCTACGCTGGGCTCGGTGAAGGGGAAGAAAGAAGGACGGAATTTAACTTTGGTTTCGGGTCCGTAAATTTCGTGAGCGAACTGTTCAAGAACACCTTTAAGGTCGCACATAGTAATGCCCTTGTCAACAACAAGTCCTTCGATTTGATGGAAAACAGGGGAGTGGGTTGCGTCAACCTCGTCGGCGCGGAAAACTCTGCCTGGGCAAACCATACGAATCGGAGGCTGCATTTTCTCCATTGTACGCGCTTGCGCGGCGGAGGTTTGAGTGCGAAGTAAAAGATTATCGGTTAAGTAGAAGGTATCCTGCATATCACGAGCCGGGTGGTCTGCAGGAACGTTAAGCTGTTCGAAACAGTAGTGGTTGGTTTCAACTTCAGGGCCGTCCACAACGTCGAATCCCATAGACTGGAAAATGTCCAGCATATCGTCAAGCACCTTGTTTAAGGGGTGAAGCGCACCGATTTTTTCCTTTTTGGAAGGAAGGGTAACGTCTATTGCTTCGGCGGCAAGCTTTGCTTCTTGCGCGGCTTTTTCTATTACCGTGCTTTTTTCGGTAAGAGCAGTATCAATGGCGCTTCTTACTTCATTAGCCATTTGTCCTATTATGGGACGTTCTTCAGCGGAAAGGCTTCCCATCATTTTAAGAATAGCGGTGAGTTCACCTTTTTTGCCTAAATACTTAATTCTGATTTCTTCCAGCGCGGCGCTGTCCTGCGCTTCTTCAATAGCGCCGGTCGCCTGACTCTTTAAGAGTTCAAGTTTCTCTTTCATTTTGAATCCTCCAAAAATAAAAAATAGTCTCCGTCCCACAAACAGGGACGAAGACGAAAAAATCTCCGCGGTACCACCCAGGTTTTCGCATAGAGCAAACACTCTTTGGAAATATAACGTTTTCCACTCCGTCAACGCTTACTTAATTTAATTTCGGCGCCGCCGCTCGGAAGGGAACTTCGGTAAAGAGGCAATCCGCGAGTTTCAGCCTTGCTCACGGTCTCTGAAAAAAGCCTTGGTTTACTTACTTTTCTTCGTCATAGCGTTTAAACATCTTATTTAAGATAACACATTTTAAAATTAAAATCAACCTTTTTGTTAAAAAAATTGAAAAAGAAAAAGTTTTGTGGTATACTCTTTTGCGGAGGCGGTATTATGTACGCAAATTTTAAAGAACAAAGTTATAACGCAGCAAAGGAAATTATAGAAAAGGCGGGGCTTAAGGCGGGTAATATTCTCGTAGTAGGTTGTTCCACAAGCGAGACTTTAGGACAAAAAATAGGAACCGATTCTTCGCCTGAGGCGGCAGTTTATATTTTTGACGGAATATATTCTGCGGCTAAAGAAGCGGGAATTTTTGTTGCCGCGCAGTGCTGTGAACATTTAAACCGCGCCATTATTACCGAAAAAGAAGCAGTAGGGCACGGTGCAATAGTAAACGTAGTACCCCAACCCAAAGCGGGGGGAAGCTTTGCTACCGCGGCGTATAAAACCTTTAAAAACCCCGTTGCTACCGAAGAAATTGAAGCCGATGCAGGGCTTGATATTGGCTTTACAATGATAGGAATGCATATAAAAAAAGTGGCGGTTCCCGTTCGTCTTGAAAATAACAAAATAGGAAACGCCACCGTACTTGCCGCAAGAAGCCGCCCTAAGTTTATTGGCGGTATAAGGGCTATATACGACGTAAGCTTACTTTAAAATACGCTTTCAAAGGTAAGGCTTTCGCTGTCTTTTAAGTGTTTTATTCGTGATTTCAGTGCCGCGGCTTCGGCAAAAAACAAACTAATATCTTCTGCTTCTGACAGAACAATGAGTCGGTCAATTTGTATTCCGATTTCTTCTACGCTGTCGTGATTGGCAAAAAACATAAGCGTCGGTTCAGCTTTCTCCCAGCTTTTTTTAAGGGCGATAAGCTGTTCTTCGGCGCTTTCGCTGTTTTTATAAAGATTTTCTATTGTTTCAATATTATGAGTAAGCTTTTTATAATGGCTGCCAACGGTAAAAGCGGAAGTAATTGCAAGGGTAGTAACAGTAACGGTAAGAATAACGGCGGATATAAGACGTTTCATTATTTTTTCTCCTTCATTATTACGCTCATTTTACCTTCACGGTCCATTGTTAAAAGAAATACTTCGGAGATTTTTGAAGGGTTTATACGCCTTAAAATTTCTTCTTTTTGTATTTTCAGAGCGCAAAGTGATTCGTTTATAATTTTACCGTCGCTTATAACAGGGAGGGGAAGGGTTGCTTTAGAGGGGTTGATTTTCGGAATATCTCCTACTTGAACGGTGCGGAATTCATTTTTTTCAACTACGCTTAATGAACCGTTCACTTCAAGTATTGCAAAGGCAACGTTTTCAATTTTAAAAACTCCCTGACCGCGAAGCAGTTCAATAAGGTCGATTACCGTTAATCTTACCTTTTTCATTTCTTCTTGGTCTATTACGCCGTTTTTTATTATTACGGCGGAATTACCGCTCATAAGTTTTCGGAATTTTAAGGATTTCATAGCCAGTACGGAAATAAAAATTTCTATAATAACCAGCATAAAAATCGCCACTATACCGTTTAATACAGGCTGCGAACTGTCCTGAAGCGGTATGGCGGCGATTTCTGAAATCAATAATGTGACGGCAAGCTCGTTTGGTTGCATATCGCCTATTTGACGTTTCCCCATAAGGCGTATGCCGAGTGTAACAAACAGGTAAACAACTGCAGTACGGATTATTGTAATTATCAAATCAATCACCGTACTTATTTTGCCGTTTTTAATCGTTATTATGCATTTTGTAGGATAAAACCATTAGTTTGTCCCCGAAGTGAACGTTTTCAACCGATACACCGGGGTAAGCAAGTCCTAAATCGTAATGGCTGAAATTAAGAAAACCTTTTATGCCAAGCTTGACGAGCTTGTAAGAAATAGCTTCTGCAGATTCTTTAGGAATACAAAGAACAGCGGCGGTGGGCTGATTTTCTTTGCAAAATTCATCCAGTGAATCCATTGAACGAACAGGCAGGTTATGAACAACTTGCCCTATAAGAGATTCCTTTTGGTCGAAAAGTCCAATAAGTTCGTAACCCTTGTTGTCAAAGCGAATGTGGGTGGCAATTGCGCGGCCAAGGTTTCCTATACCGATAATTACGAGCTTCTGGGGTTTATCTAAGCCTAAAATTTTTGCAATTTCGCTGGTGAGAAGTTCAACGTTATAGCCGTATCCTTGTTGGCCAAAGCCGCCGAAACAGTTAAGGTCTTGACGGATTTGACTGGCGGTAAGTCCCATTTTTTGAGAAAGCTCCGCCGAGGAAATTCGGGTAATTCCTTGCGCCTTAAGGTCTTCCAGAAAACGGTAGTAGCGGGGAAGACGTCGAATTACCGAAGGGGAAATTGAACGGTAAGCCATAATTATACCTCCGTATTTTTTCTTATCAATATATTATGTACCAAATATTACGTTTTGTCAATAAAAAGCGTGGTATTTAATTGACAAAAAGTTTAAAAACTAGTATACTTATAAAAAATAACCGCTTGTGAGGTAAAGTGATGAAAAAGGTTCTTGTGTGTGTATTTTGTTTGATTATTTGTTTTTCTTTAACGGCGTGTTCGCTTACGTCGTCACGTATGAAATCAAATCTTGAGGAATCCGGTTATTCTATTGTGGAAATGACCGAAGAACAAATGACAGAACTTAATAACGAACTTAAATACAGCTTCAAAGGAAACGGTTCTATAATTTACGGCTTTTATGCGGTCAATGAAGAAACCAAGGGAAGCATAACGGTTATTGAATTTGAAAACAAGGATGATTTAACCCTTATGTATAAGGCGGCTAAAGAATCTATAAAAAAAGAAACCGAAGCGGTCGACCTTTCGGGTTATATTCTTCTTTTCGGTGAGAAGGAAGGCGTAAAAACCGCATTAAAATAACTTATTCACTTGCTAAAGCAGGAAAATTGTGTTATCATTACACTGTTAATATATTTTGGTTTCAATTCGGGAGGAAATACAATGCTGGATATTAAATTTATAAGAGAAAATCCTGAACTCGTCAAAGAAAACATTAAGAAGAAGTTTAAGGACCATAAACTTCCTTTGGTAGACGAAGTTTTAAGGCTTGATGAAGAAAAACGCGCTACTAACAGCCGTGCAAACGAGCTTCGTGCTTTGCGCAATAAGGTCAGCAAAGAAATCGGCGCTCTTATGGGCCAAGGAAAACGCGAAGAAGCGGAGGAAAAAAAGCAGCTTGTTACTGCTCAGGCAAAGGAGCTTGCCGAACTTGAAGCCAAGGAAAACTCCCTTGCTGCCGCTCTTAAAGAAAATATGATGAAGATTCCTAATATCATTGACGACAGCGTACCCATTGGTAAAGATGACAGCGAAAACGTTGAAGTTCAGCAGTACGGCGAACAAACTAAAGTAGATTTTGAAATCCCTTATCATACCGATATAATGGCTCTCTTTAACGGTATTGATAAAGAAGCGGCAGGTAAGGTTGCAGGTGAAGGCTTCTATTATCTTATGGGTGATATTGCCCGTCTTCACAGTGCGGTTACCGCTTACGCAAGGGACTTTATGATTGACAAGGGATTTACTTATTGTATTCCCCCGTTTATGATTCGTTCCGGCGTTGTTACCGGCGTTATGAGCTTTGAAGAAATGGATGCCATGATGTATAAAATAGAGGGTGAAGACCTTTATCTTATAGGCACCAGCGAGCATTCCATGATTGGTAAATTTATTGATACCACTACCGCTGAAGAAAAGCTTCCCTTAACCCTTACAAGTTATTCGCCCTGCTTCAGAAAAGAAAAGGGCGCTCACGGTATTGAAGAACGCGGAATTTACAGAATTCATCAATTTGAAAAACAGGAAATGATAGTTATCTGTAAGCCTGAAGAAAGTATGGAATGGTTTAATAAAATGTGGAGCTATTCCGTTGAACTCTTCCGTTCGCTTGATATACCCGTAAGAACTTTGGAATGTTGCTCCGGTGACCTTGCCGACCTTAAGGTTAAGTCCTACGATGTTGAAGCTTGGTCTCCGAAACAGCAAAAGTATTTTGAAGTTTGCTCTTGTTCCAACCTTGGCGATGCTCAGGCAAGAAGACTCGGCATAAAAGTAAAAGGGGAAGACGGCAGCAAATATCTTGCTCATACACTTAACAATACCGTTGTTGCTCCTCCCAGAATGCTTATTGCTTTCCTTGAAAACAATTTGCAGTATGACGGCGAAAAGTATTCGGTACGTATTCCCGAAGCGCTGAGACCTTATATGGGTGGAAAAGAACTCATCACCTACTAATACAATTAAATGCCCGAGGTTAACCTCGGGCATTTTTTTATCGATAATCAAAAGCCCTGCCAAAAGACAGGGCTTAATTGATTTAAAGCTTATTAAGTGCTCCTGCAAGATAAAGCTTTAAGTAAGCCATATCTATAACAGAAACCTTGCCGTCGCCGTTTATATCACCGTTAGCTACATTTATATCACTTTCGCCGATAGCTTCAACTATAAATAGCTTAATAAGAGCAAGGTCGGTAGTACTAACCGCGCCGTCACGGTTAAGGTCGCCTTTGGAGTTAAACTTTATAAAGTAAACGCCGCCTGCGACAAATTCGGTAACGTCATTACCTTGGGCGTCCACCCAACCAACCTCTGTACCGTCAGATACCGTTACGTTAGGAGCGGTAATTTTTGCGCCTTTTTCGTAATAAGCGGTAATAACGTCATTATTTACGGTACCGGCAAAATCACCAATGGTAACGTCTTTGTTTACGTTGAAGGTTGCGGCAGTCATTTCTGTAGTAACAAAATTATCAAAGTAGATTATATTGTCGTTGCCGTAACTGCTTGCTTTAAGCCATAAATAAACGTAATTGCTTTCTTCGGCGGTAAAGTAAACGTTACCGTTATGCCATACGCCAATTTCGGTATTTTCCGAAATTGTAAAGCATGAGGCAGCAAAATCGTTTGCACCGTTAACGCTTTCATCAGCGGTAAATGGGTCGATATAATAGTTTGCAGTAAGTGTGGCGGGAATATAGTACTTGAAAGAGATTTTATATGCGGTGCCGGTTGTTGCTTCTCCTAAGGCAATAGAATATTTTCTGTCTTCTGCGGAGGCGATATTAGAAAATTTTAAGGAGTTTTTACTATTATCGCCGTCTGCATACTCTGAAGAAATATCTATTACACCGAGAGAATCGCCGCAAATGGTTTTATCGTAGTTTTCAAAGCCCACGTAGGGGAAGGAATAAGAATAAACGGAAATATTCTCATTAGGCATATTTTGCGGTACCGGGAGGTATTCGTCGGCAGATAATGACCATACTTTATCTTCACCGCGTACTGCGGAAAGGGCAGGGTAGGTGATTTCGGATTCGTGTAAGAATTCGTCTGTGGTAATATTACCGTTATCGTTAAAGGTAACAAGGTAAGAATATCCAAAAATTTCGCCTATATCAAAGCGGTTATCGTCTTTATTTTCAACGTTTTCAGCAGATACCGTTATTAAACTGAAGCTGAATAATATTGCTGTTGCCAGTAAAATACTAAGTAATTTCTTCATATAAATACCTTCTTTTGATAAAATTTGAACAGGAATTATTAAAGCACGTCAACGCCGCTTAAGGGGTTGCTCTTTATGCCGTTTACACTACGGTTTATTGTAGAGGAATAAACCGTAAATTCATTTCCTGCTTCATCTCTGAAGGTTACAAAGCCTCTGACCATCAGCTTGTAGGCAAACATATCTTCGGTATAACCGCTTATGTAGGTTGAGAAGCAAAGTTCTCCGCTTTCGGTATCATAGGTCCAGCATTCGTTAAAATCCTTGGTTTTGATTTGAGTTATAATATCGGAAGTACTCTGCGCCGCGGTATAAGTCATACCTTCCTTAGTAACGTTATTATTGTCGGTGTATTTATTTATAGCACCGTTTCTGTAAAGGAAGCCACGTGCTACTATTTCGTAGCTTTTGTTTCCAACAACTATTTTTAGTTCGGAGTTTTCATCGGCTACGGTATTATAATTAAAGTAGTAACGGAGCGCCTGTTTATTTTCTGTGGCGTTGGCGGCTTCATCGTTAAGAATACTTGCACCGCCTGCGTTTATTATGCTGCCTATTTCGGTAAGGGTTATATCGCTTATCCAAATTTCATCTGAGCCTGCTTCGGCAGAATTTATAAGGGTAAGAAAAGCCCAACCGTTGCCGTTAACGGTTTTTGTGTCGTCATTTACGGATTGTTGGTTTACCACACCCTTAAGGCTGGCGGTAAAGTATATATCGGCTGTAACGTAACCGTTTGTGCTTTCTTTAACGGTGTAAACGGGTGTAGTAGCATCACCTTCAAAAAAGCTTGTATTAACGTACATATTATCGCCTGTGCCGCCTGCAACTCCAAAGCCTATTTGAGTTTCCAAGGCAGCCTTATACGTTACCGAAAGCTTATAGGTAACGTTATCCTTTACTTTGGAAAGACGGAACATTCTTGCATAGTCTGAAGTACCACAGGAAGCGAAGTGAAGAGTTTCAACAGCGGTTTCCTTAACTACCGAGAAATCTTGAGAGTAGCGGTAGGGAACTATAAAGTCGGAACCGTTGTAATCAATTGCGCATGCGGAAGAGTAAAGAACCATTCCTTCTTCAGGACAGATTTTTTCATTATAAACGCTTTCTACGTTAGCAGTGGGGGAGGTGTACCAGGTTTTATCCACGAAGTTTGTATCGGGCAGAACCAGTTTTTCCCCTGCATAAAGTTCAACGGTTTCGGTTTCGCCGTTACCACGGATAAGAGTATAGGTTACCGGAATTCTTTCACCGTTCAGCAAGGGGAACTCACAGGAAAACGCATTGAAGTAGTCCGTTTCGACCACTGCGCCGTTTGTAAGGTCGATAGAAACGGCGTCTATATACTCAAGTTCAAAACTGCTGGTAGTAGGGTTTGCATCTTCTTTTACAGCAAAGGTGAGACTTGCAATTACCGTATCCTCTTCTGCAAAATTTACAGGCTCAACACTATCCCAAAGCAGGTTTATATAGCCGTCTTTTTCTTTATATGAAAGATTTAAGGCATCGTTTTTGCCTTCACAGCTTGTTAAGGTATAATTATCTGTATCATAATGAAGTTTTGAATTAAAAATATAAAGACCGTCTTCACTGACAAAAGCTACATCAAGAGTAATGCTTTCACCTGCATAAGCGCCGGTGGGAGCATTTTTAAAATAGAGCTTGGAAGATATTTCGGTGTTAACTGTCATAGAGTCGGAGACTGTAACAACGTCTTCTACATATTCCCATGTTGTTTCACTGAAGTTTTCTGATAAAACGTAACGTGCACCGTCGGTATAACTGAAAGAAAACTCATAATCTTTGTTTTCAGCATCCTCGTTAACTGTAAAGAAAAGCGTAGCAATAGTACCGTTATCCAAATAATTAGTTATGTTATCGCTAATATCCCAAAGTATTTGAATATAGCCATTTTGTACAGTATGGGTTAATGAAAAAACATCGTTGCCTTGATCAGCAGAATCCGGAAATACTATACTGTCGAAGGTAAGATTTTTACTGTCATAATTAAGAATGCCTCTAAAGGTGGCAATACCGGAATTATTGTTGCTTAAATCAATGTTAACCTTAACCGTATCGCCGGTATAGTACAACAACCTTTCTACATCAGTAGATATGGTAATGCTGTTTTCAGTTGCTGAAACGCACGTAGGTATTGCAGCAAAAAGCAAGCATAAAACCAAAATAAAAGACAATGCTTTTTTCATTACATACTCTCCTTTAACACCATAAACCGCTTACATATAATAATATGAAGCAATATAATAATACACAATAATTATAATATTTATTGTTGTGTTTGTCAATGCTTTGCAAAACGACAAAATAAAAAAGACTTCATTTTTGAAGTCTTTTTAAAGTATTTGCTGAGCCAAAGCCACGTAAAGCGGCATTGTCAAAATTGAAAGCAGAGTTGAAAGTGAAACGAGTTTAACCGATAATGCGGTGTCACGGTTGTATTTGGCGGAAAATACCGTAGTTACCGCCGCGCAGGGAGCGCTTACCGCAACGATACATGATACGGCAATGTTGTTTTCTATAGCCAAAGGGGTCTGTTGTAATATGTAAAGGATTAAAAGACAAACTGCAGGAGACAAAACAAGGCGGGATATTATCGGTATCCAAATTCGCTTATCTGTAACAGCAGAAACAATTTTTGATTTTGATAGGTAATAGCCTATAATAATCATCGGTACGGGAGTGTTTAAGCTGCTTACGTGACCTATAGCACTGCTTATAGGAGCGGGTAAAGAATTACCGATTCCGCAAAGGAATATAATGAGTCCTACCGTTATGGCGATTACGCCCGGGTTGAAAATCAATTTGGAAGCGGTGATTTTTGTGCCCTTATCACCCATAAGAACAAGTCCGTAGGTCCAAAGAAGAATGTTGAATATTACAACGTATGCGCTTCCCAAAAAAACTCCGTCGTTGCCTAAAATAGCCATTTGAAGCGGTAAAGCCATATATCCCGCGTTGGAGAAAATAACTCCGAAGCGGGCAACTACCTTGGTGTCGTGTTCTTTATTTCTGATAACAGTATAAGCAATAATTCCCGAAACTATGTGGAAAACAATTGAAATTGCGAAAGCGAGTAACAGCTTTGTAAACATCGCTTTGTCAAAGGGACGTAAAAAGGAATTTATTATTACTGCGGGTGTGGCAAAGTATAAAACCAAATCGGAAAGACCTTTTGAAATGGTATCGTTTATAAGCTTTGCTTTTCCGCATATAAAACCGATTGCGATAAGTATGAAAAGTACTAAAACCTGAGAGGCAACCGCAAGGAAATTATTAAGCATTTCTGTCATATATTTACACACACCTTTATTGCGCTGACGTGGTCTGTTAGAAAGGTAACGTCGGGGAATTCTTTTTCTAAAAGCTCTTTTAAGGGTTCAATAATAACGTCTTCGGTGGGGAAGTGACCTGCGTCAATAAGAGTAAAGCCTTTTTGCTGCGCTTCAATGAAAAGGTTGTGTTTGACCTCGCTTGTTACAAGCGCATCGCAACCTGAGCTTATTGCATCGTATAAAAAGTCGCTTCCGCTTCCTGAACAAACAGCAACGATTTTTACTTTACCTTCACCAACGTATTTAACGGCGGTATCAAGCTTTCTGCCTACAAAAGCGGCAAAATCATTACTGTTCATTTCTTCCTGTAAAACACCCTTCCTAAAGGGGAAGGAATCGTAACCTATAACAGTTTCGCAACGCGACAGATTTAAAGCAGAACAAAGGGCATCGTTAACTCCGCCTTCTCCTACGTCTAAATTAGTATGCATTGATATAACTGAAATACCGTTTTCAATAAGGGTGTATGCAAGGTCGCCCTTATTTATGCTTTTAAGACCCTTAAAGATAACAGGGTGATGAGTGATAATCAGATTACTGTTACTGTTTATAGCCGTTTCTACCGCCGAAGGGGTACAGTCTAACGCTAAAACAGCAGACTTTACGTCTGCCGTTTTGTCGCCGATTAGAAAACCGGGATTATCGTAATCCGCAGCGGTATTTACGGGAAACTTTTCGTTTAAGAAATCGTAAATATTTTCTATCGTCATAATTTATTCCTTATTTCTTGAAAGAATCTTTAAGAGCAACAATGCGGTTGATTACAACGCTTTGTTCGGTTGTATCAGGATCGATACAGAAGTAACCTTGACGCATAAACTGGAAGCGGTCGCCGGCTTTGGCGTTTTTAACGTCTTCACTTATTTTGCAACCTTCAATAATTTCGAGAGAATTGGGGTTTAAGTTGTCGGCAAAGGAAGAAACGCCTTCTTCGTCAGAGGGGTTTTCTACGTTAAAGAGACGGTCGTAAAGGCGTACCGTTGCATCAAAGCAATTCTCAGCGCTTACCCAATGAAGAGTGCCTTTGACTTTTCTTCCGTCGGGAGTTTCTCCGCCGAAGGACTCAGGGTCATAGGTGCAGTGAACAACGCTGATTTCACCGTTTTCATCAGTTTCGTGACAAGCATACTTAACGTAATAAGCGCCCTTTAAACGAACCTCTTTTTCGGGGCAGAGACGGAAATATTTGCCCGGAGGATTAAGCATAAAGTCATCTTGCTCTATATAAATAGTTTTGGTGAAAGGAACGGTGTATTTGCCCAGTTCGGGTTTATTGGGGTTTATATCAACCTCTATAAGGTCGGTTTTGCCTTCGGGATAGTTGTCAATAACTACCTTTAATGGGCGAAGAACTGCCATTGTACGGTCGGCGTTTAAGTTAAGCTCGTCTCTTACGCAGGATTCGAGCAAAGCGTAGTCAATAACGCTGTATGCCTTGGAAACACCGATTTTGTCAACGAAAGCTCTGATAGCTTCTGCCGGATAACCTCTTCTTCTCATACCGCAAATGGTAGCCATTCTTGGGTCGTCCCAACCTGAAACCAAGCCGTCATTAACAAGCTTTAAGCATTTTCTTTTGCTGGTAAGGGTATAATTAACGTTCATTCTTGCAAATTCAATTTGTCTTGGGGGCATTTTGATTTCAAGCGCGTTAAGGAACCAATTATAAAGAGGACGGTGGTTTTCGAATTCAAGAGAACAAAGAGAATGGGTTACGCCTTCTTTAGCGTCGGAGAGCGGATGAGCAAAGTCGTACATGGGGTATACACACCATTTATCACCCGTTCTGTGATGGTGAGCCTTCATAACGCGGTAGATAATTGGGTCACGCATATTAAGGTTGGGGGACGCCATATCGATTTTTGCGCGAAGAACCAAAGTGCCGTTTTCAAATTCGCCTGCGGTCATACGGGCGAAAAGGTCTTTGGTTTCTTCTATGGGACGGTTGCGGTAGGGACTTTCCTTTCCGGCTTCGGTAAGGGTTCCTCTGTACTCTCTGATTTCATCGGGAGTAAGCTCGTCCACGTAAGCAAGGCCTTTGTCAATAAGCTTTAGAGCGCATTCATAAATATAATCGAAATAGTCGGAAGCGTAGTATACGTTGGCGTAGTTGAAGCCTAACCATTTAATATCCTCTTCAATGGCTTCTACGTATTCGGTATCTTCCTTGGTGGGGTTTGTGTCGTCAAGACGCAAATTACAAATTCCGCCGTATTTTTCAGCGGTAGAAAAGTCAATGCAAATAGCCTTTGCGTGACCTATGTGTAAATAACCGTTGGGTTCGGGTGGGAAACGGGTTTGAACCCTGTTATACACGCCTTCTTCAAGGTCTTTATCAATAAAATCATAAATGAAGTTGGAAGGTTTTTCCGCTACTTCGGGTACGTTTGTTATTTCCTTTTCCATTTAACTCTCTCCAAAATTACAATTCAGCAATTATTTTGTCAATTCGCCGGATACATTTATCCTTACCGAGAACCTTCATAATACTGCAAAGGTCGGGCGTGTTTCTTCTGCCTGTTATTGCAATTCTAAGCACGGTGGATAAATCGCCTGCGTGCCCCTTATAAGCATCGGGGTCGGCTTTATAAGCCTTTGTTTCGCTTGCAAATCCCAAAGCGGGGCAAATATCTTTGATTCTTTCAAACCATTGTTGCTTGTCGTCGTTTTCGTTATAAACCGCCTTATAAGCGTTAAGGAAATTAATGGCATCTTCTACCTTTATATTTTCGGGTAAGGTATAGTCAGGAGTGAAAAGCTCTTCAAAGAAGTATGAAACGTAATCCTTGGCGTCTTTCCATTTTGCAAGGTCTTTTCTGGGCTTGGCGCAGTCGCGGTCAATAGAGAAAATAGCCTTGGTATAATCGGGGTTGCGGGAAAGAAGAGTGTAAAAATCGGTATCAAACTCTTTTGCCCAAGCGGTAATCTTTTGACTGACCGTTTCACCCGACATACGGGAAATTATATTTTTGCTTACGTCAAGAAGCTTGTTTTCATCAAAAAGCGCACCCGAAACGCTCATCTTTTTAAGGTTAAACTTAAATTCGGTATAGGGCTTGTCGGGGTTTGCACGTCTGAAATCTTCAAAATCGGAAGCGGCAATGGTCATAAGGTATTCAACAACCGATAACGCGTCGAAGCCTTCTTCAATAAAGAAGTGAACGGCAGCTTCAGGGTCTTTTCTCTTGGAAATTTTACGTTTTGCTCCGTTGTCCAGCTTCATAATTGGAGAAACGTGGGCGAATTTAGGAACCTTGAAGCCTAAAATACGGAAAAGCTGTATGTGTTTGGGTACAGATGAAATCCATTCGTCTCCGCGCATAACAACGGTGGTATGCATAAGGTGGTCGTCAATTGCGTGGGCAAAGTGATAGGTGGGTATACCGTCGGATTTTAAAAGAACGAAATCTTCATCGTTTTCGGGCATTTCAATTTTGCCTTTAATCATATCGTCAAAAACGATTTTGTTTTCTTCGTTTCCGGGAGATTTAAGGCGCACTACAAAGGGAAGCCCCGAATCAATTTTTTCTTTGGCTTCTTCAAAGGTTATATTGCGGCATTTAGCCCATTCGCCGTGGTAGCCTGTGCGTATATTATCCTTTTCCTGTACGCTTCTTGTGGCTTCAAGCTCTTCCGCAGTGCAGAAACAAGGATATGCAAGACCTTGCCTTATAAGTTCTTTAACGTAAGTTTGGTAAATTTCGGCGCGGTGACTTTGTTGGTAAGGGCCGTAAATACCTTTTTCTTCTTTTCCGCTTACAAAGCCTTCGTCAATTGTAATACCGAAACGGTTAAGACCGTCTATAATGTTTTCTATACCGCCTTCTACTTCACGCTTTTTATCGGTATCCTCAATACGTGTAAAGAAAATGCCTTCACTGCTTGTTGCGGCGATTCTGTTCACAAGGGAAGTAAAAAGCGTGCCGATATGAAGGTAGCCCGTGGGGCTTGGGGCAATACGGGTAACCTTAGCGCCTTCCTTTAAACTTCTTTCGGGATAAAGGGCTTCGTAGTAATCGGGAGTTTTATCAATATGAGGCAGAAGCAGTTCCGCCATTTTAAGGTTTTCTGACATTATGGGACCTCCGCTTATTTTTGTGCGAGTTTATTAAGCTCGTCCATAAAGGAAGAAATATCGTCAAAGCGACGGTAAACAGAGACAAAGCGAACGTAAGCAACCTCGTCAACCGCCTTTATTTTTTCCATAACCAATTCGCCGATATGTTCGGAAGAAACTTCTCGGTCAAGGGTGTTTTGGATAGAAAGCTCGATTTCGTCAATAAGATTTTCCAGCGTATCAAGGGAAACCGGACGCTTTTCACAAGCGCGTAAAAGACCGTTTAAAAGCTTTTCACGTTTGAAGGGCTCGCGTGATTTATCCTTTTTAATAACGATAATCGGGAGACTTTCAATAAGCTCGTAAGTGGTAAAACGTTTGGCGCATTTTAAACACTCTCTTCTTCTGCGGATACGCTCCCCCTCGTCGGTGGGACGGGAATCCACAACTTTACTTTCTTCATAACCGCAATAAGGACATTTCATAACTATCACCTTTTTCGCACAATTATTTTTAAGTATACCACAATATATAGTAAGTTGCAAGAAAAAAATTGACTATTGCAAAGAATGATATTTGTTGATAAAATATAGATATAATACGGTTTATTTTAGCCTGAAAGGAAGTAATTTTATGCTTAAACAGTTATCAAAACCAACTATCGAAGATACCGTTGCGGTTATGCATACCACAATGGGTGATATTAAAATTCTTCTGTTTCCCGAAGAAGCCCCCAAAACTGTTGAAAACTTTGTTACCCACGCAAACAACGGTTATTATAACGGAATTATATTCCACCGCGTTATTAAAGATTTTATGATTCAGGGCGGCGACCCCACCGGTACCGGTATGGGCGGTGAAAGTATTTGGGGAAAAAGCTTTAAGGATGAATTTTCTCCTCTTCTTCATAATTACAGAGGTGCTCTTTGTATGGCTAATGCCGGACCTAATACCAACGGCAGTCAGTTCTTTATTGTTCAAGCAGATACTTGCCCTGAAAATATGCTTGAGCAAATGAAAGACCTTCCCGATGCATTTCCGCCTGAATGTAAAGATGCTTATGCGAAGCTTGGCGGAACACCTTGGCTTGATTACCGCCACAGCGTATTCGGTCAGGTTGTAGAGGGTATGGAGGTTGTTGACGCTATTGCTAATGCAGAAACAGGCGCAAACGATAAACCTTTAGAAGAAATATCCATTATAGGTATTGATATTCAGTAAAAAGGAGAAAACGAGAATGAAAGGTATTATTTTAGCGGGTGGCAGCGGAACAAGACTTTATCCTCTTACCATGGTTACTTCAAAGCAGCTTTTGCCGGTTTACGACAAACCGATGATTTATTATCCTCTTTCTACGTTAATGCTTGCGGGTATCCGCGATATACTTATAATTTCTACTCCTACCGATTTGCCGAATTTTGAGCGCCTTTTAGGCGACGGAAGTGATTACGGTATAAACCTTTCTTACGAAGTTCAGCCCTCTCCCGACGGTCTTGCCCAAGCCTTCCTCATAGGCGAAAAGTTTATTGACGGGGATTCTTGCGCCATGGTTTTGGGAGATAATATTTTTTACGGTAACGGGCTTAAAAAGCATTTGCGTGAAGCGGCTGTAAGAGAAAACGGAGCAACCGTTTTCGGATATTACGTAGACGACCCTGAAAGGTTCGGAATTGTTGAGTTCGATGAAAACGGTAAAGCTGTTTCCATTGAGGAAAAACCCAAGAATCCTAAGTCTAATTATTGCGTTACCGGACTTTATTTTTATGACAATCGTGTTGTAGAGCTTGCTAAAAAGGTTAAACCCTCCGCCAGAGGAGAGCTTGAAATAACCGACCTTAACCGTATGTATCTTGAAGACGGTACTTTAAACGTGGTTACTTTAGGCAGAGGTTACGCTTGGCTTGATACCGGTACAATGGAAGCGCTTTCCGAAGCGGGTGAGTTTGTTAAGGTTATTGAATCACGCCAAGGAATTCAAATTTCGGCAATTGAAGAAATTGCTTATAAAAACGGTTGGATAAGTAAGGAGAAGCTTCTGATTTCTGCTGAACGTTACGGTAAATCTCCTTACGGTCAGCATTTAAAGAAGGTTGCGGAAGGAAAAATTCTTTACTGATATGTGTAAAATCAGCGTTGTGGTTCCGGTTTATAACTGTGAGAAAACTCTTATCAGGTGCATAAATTCGATTTTAAACCAGAACTTTGAAGATTTTGAACTTATAATAATAAACGACGGCTCCCCCGATAACAGCGAAGAAATTTGCCTTGATTTTGCCAAAACAGACAAACGTATAAGGTATATCTGCCGCGAAAACGGGGGACTTGCCTCTGTGCGCAATTTGGGACTTGAAGAGGCAAGAGGAGAATATCTTTGCTTTGTTGACAGCGACGATTATATTGAAACTGATGCTCTTTCTTTTATGTATTCGTCAGCGTTAAAAGAGGAGTGCGATATTGTCCTTTGCGGCTATCTTGCCGAAAACGGAAAAGAAGTACAAAGAGTTTGCTCCAATATAAAGGAAGAGGGAAACGCCCGTCTTATAGAATTAAAGGCTAAAAATTTAATTGACCCTGCTTGGAACAAGCTTTATAAAATTTCATTTTTAAGGGAAACGGGTGTTGCTTTCCCCGATGGTGAAATTTATGAGGATACTTACTTTAACCTAAAGCTTTTGCCGTTTAAACCTGAAATTTTTATAACCGATAAATGTTTTTATCATTATATTCTCAATATGGGAAGTATAACCAGACGGTATAACGATAAAAAGCTTTCCCTTATTAAGGATAGAGCAAGGCTTCTTAAAGAGGTAACAAGCGGTATTGACGATTACTGTGATTTTTACTTTGTAAAATGCGTTTTTTCTTCATTTATTGATATGTTCTTTTCCCTTTCCAAAGAAGAAATTAAAAGCATTATAGAAAAGGAAATTTCAACCGACGAATTTAAAGCAGCGGCGGAAAACGCAAATTTTTCGGGGCTTTCTTCCCGCTTTATAATAAAAGCCGCACGAAGCGGCAGAGTAGGCAGAATATTCAGCTTTTGCAAATACTCCTTTTTCCTTAAATACAAAATGCAAAAAACATTTTTAAGGGTGAAAAATAAATGACGGTTTCTGTTGCTGTAGCTACTTATAACGGCGAAAAATATATTGAAGAACAACTAAAAAGCATTATGGAACAAAGCAGGGCGGTCGATCAGGTTATTATTACCGATGACGGCTCTACCGATAAAACCGTAGAAATATGCAAAGCTTTTATAGAAAAAAACAGTCTTTCAAATTGGAAGGTTTTTGTAAACGAGGAAAACAAAGGCTATTGTCTTAATTTTTACGGCGCTATAGAAAAATGCAACGGCGACGTTATTTTCCTTTCCGACCAAGATGACCGTTGGAAGCTTAAAAAGGTAGAAAAAATGCTTTCCTGCCTTGATGAAAACCCCGATATTTCGGTGCTTTCCTGCCGTTATGACGTTATTGACGGAGAAGGGGAGATTATTGAAGCTTCGGGCATACCCTACCTTGGAACGGTTTTCGACTCAAGTGTAGAGTACCTGTCAGCAGACAGCTTTATAGGTTGCTCTTATATACGCGGCTTTGCTATGTGCTTTAAAAAGGAACTTAAGGAATATTTAAAGCCTATTGACCTTAAATCTATGCTTTCCCACGACTGGTATATATGCTTGCTTGGGACGTTAAAGGGAAAAACCGCGGTGCTTAATACTAAACTTAATGATTACAGATATCATTATAGTAACGTATCCCTTTCCGATATGACCCGAAAAACCTTTTTGGGCGACAGAGAAAAACGCCTTAAGGGTCTTGCTGAATCAATTGAAGGGCATACTTACTTAAAGGAATTTTGTACCGACCGAAAGGATAAGAAGAATTTTGAAAAGCTTATAAAGCTTGAAACAAAACGTCTTAAGTTTCTTAATAACAAAAATTTCTTTTTGTGGCTTAGTCTTATAGCGTATATAAATGTATATAAGCGTTATTATAAATCCCTTAAAGGTGCGTATCGCGTCTGGATAGGCGATTTCTGCTATGCTTATAATATAAACTTTAAAAAATGACGAAACGCTGAGTTTCGTCATTTTTTAGGCTCTGGGTTCTAGGGATAGGATTTATATTTTGTATGGGATGGCGCTTGCCGACATCCCGTAGTTACTAGAAAAAACCTTCCCCAATGCTAAGAGGGGAAGGTTTGACTTTCTTATAACTTTTTATCCTTTAATGCTGACTCTGTATTATGTATAGCCTGAACAGCCTTTGAGTCGGAATTTGCAATTATATAGGTATAAAGGCAGTCAAAAATGGTTAACTGCGCTATACGGGAGCTCATTGCCAAAAGGGAATGCTTCGTTTCGGCGGATTTGGTGAATAAACAAATATCCGAAACAACCGTAATGGGTGAAACGCCGTGGTTGGTAACACAAATTGTGGTAGCGTTATTGAGTTTTGCTATTTTTAAGGCTTGTACAATATCGGTTGACTGTCCCGAATGGGTAATACCTATAGCCACGCAGTCTTTATCTAAATGGGAAGCGATAATGGCTTGCATGTGGTTATCGTTACAAGCCGAGGCGTTAAGACCCACGCGCAAAAATTTATGTTGTGCGTCTACGGCTATGGAAGCGGAATTACCAAGACCGAATATAACAATTCGTTTTGAAGACATTATTGCTTTTGCGGCGGATTCCAAAGCTTTTTCATCTAACACCGAAGCAGTATTTTCAAGAGCCACTTTAATTTCGCCTATTCTTTTAACAAACATATCGTAACAGCTGTCGCTTTTTGAAATCTGCGCGTTTTCATCCGAAAGGGTGGAAACTTCGCCCGCAACAGCAAGCTTGAGCCCTTGATAACCACCCACTCCAAGCCTTTTGGCAAAGCGTACTACGGTGGCGTCACCGCAACCGATTTTTGAAGCGAATTCCGTTATGGAAAGGGGTAAAATTGCCTTTGGATTTTCAATAAGACAGTCGGCAATTTTCCTTTCTCCGGGACCCATTTCTTTATATAATGAGCGTATATTAAGGAGTATAGATTTCATAATTAAATGCACCTTCTAACGAAAATAATTTCCAAAATCGCAAAAAACAATGAAAATAAAAATCGAAAAAATGAAAAATTTTTTCATTTTTCTCTTGACTTTTTTGTTCTGCTTGTAGTATTATGATAACGGTATAATAAGGGTAATGTGGCTTTCATAAAGCCCTTACATTACATTATAACACAAATAATATAAAATTGAAAGGGGTAATTTTGTGCTGGATTATAAAGTAAAAATCGGTCTTGTTTCCATAAGAAGAAATGCTACCGACCGTCCCAGAGGTACGTTTCTTACTTGGTATTCTGCAGAGCAGAGAGGCAAGCGCTTTACCGAGTATATTGAAAATAACTTCACTAATGAAAACGTAGAATTTGTAGATAACAAGGGAATAGGCATTGCCGACCTTGTTTTTGATAACGATTCCGCAAAGCAGGTGATTGATCGCTTTAAGGCCGAAAAGGTTGACGCAGTAATGATTATTAACTGTAACTTCGGTAACGAAGAGGCTGCGGCTGATATTGCTAAGGAGCTGGGCGTTCCTACTTTACTCTGGGCTCCGCTTGATGACGAATACTACGTTGACGGTATGCGTCCTACCGATTCCCAGTGCGGACTTTTCGGTATGTCCCGTCAGTTCCAGCGTTATCATATTCCTTTTTCCCATCTTCCTTGTTGCAGAGTTGAAAGTCGGGAATTTAAGGAAGGCTTTGACAGTTTCGTTAGAGTAGCCTGTATGGTTAAAAACTTCAAGGGACTTCGTATCGGTCAAATCGGTGCCCGTCCTCAGCAGTTCTTCTCGGTAATATGGAACGAAGGGGAACTTATGGAAAAGTTCGGCGTAAAGGTAATAGCTCTTAACTTCGCTATGATAGAGCAAAGAATGAATACTGCTGATGAGCTTTATGCCGATGAAATTAAGGAATATGAGAATTATTTCTTAAAAGGCTTTACTCTTGACGATTTAACCCCCAATTATTTACATAATATGGCAAAGCTTGCCGCAGTATATAAGCACCTTTACGAGGAGTTTGATTTAGACGTTATTTCCGCCGAATGCTGGACCGCAACTCCCGTTATGTTCGACGGTCTTGCTCCCTGCGCGGTTTACGGCTTGCTTAACGATATGGGCTATATGGTTTCCTGCGAAAGCGATATGCATTGCGCCCTTACAATGGTAATGCTGAAATGCGCGACTCTCGGTAAAGGTAAGCCTTTGTTCGGTGAATTTACCGTAAGACACCCCGAAAACAAAAATGCAGAGCTTTTATGGCATTGCGGACCTTTCCCGCTTAGTGAAAAAGCAGAAAGCGGTACCGACAGCAACGCCAGACTTGTTAACCAGCGCGAATGGTTCAGAGGAAAAGACGGAACCTATACCGTTGCCCGTATGGATCAGGAAAGCGGCGACTATATGATTCTACCCCTTATTTGCAATACTACCGAAGGCCCTCAGACCCACGGTACTTACATCTGGGGTGAATTTGAAGATTTGCAGGCTGTTGAAGACAGGCTCCTTGACGGCCCCTACATCCACCACTTCGTTGAGATGAAGGGTGATTACAGAAAAGAAATCAATGAATTCTGTAAGTATTTCCCCAATCTCAAGGTTGATAAATCTGTTAAGTAATTAAAAAGGAGATAAAATTATGCAGTATCAAATGAACGAATTTTTGTTTGCAATGATTCTCACCGAGCTTGAGGACGCTGTAGGCAAAGAAAACTGCTCTACAAGAGCAATCGACAAGGTAACCCATAGTGTTGACTACTATTGGCTTTCCCGTATGTGGGCTGACAGAGGCTGTCGTATGCCGGAGGCTGATATTGTTGTTTGCCCCGAAAATGCACAGGAAGTTTCCAAGGTATTAAAAATTGCTAACTACTATAAGCTTCCCGTAACCACATGGGGCGCAGGCGGCGGTACTCAAGGCGGCGCTATTCCCGTTTGCGGCGGTATTATTCTTGATACCAAGAGAATGAATAAGATTTACGAAGTAAATACAGAAGGTATGTATATTGAGTGTGGTACAGGTGCTATCTATAAGCACATTGAATGGGCTGCCAACGAAGTTGGTAAGGCTACCATGCATTATCCTTCTTCTCTTACCTGTTCTACCGTAGGCGGCTTCCTTGCTCACAGAGGTATCGGTGTTGTTTCTACCAAGTACGGTAAAATTGACGATATGGTACTTAAAATGGAAGTTGTTCTTCCTAACGGTGATATTATTGAAACCTGTTCTGCTCCCAAACACGCTGCAGGCCCCGATTTAAACCAAATTTTCATTGGCTCCGAAGGAACTCTCGGTATTATTACCAAAGCTCAGATTCGTATTTTTGACCAGCCTGAAGAAAGACGTTTCCGTGGTTTCCTTTTCCAGGATATGACCGGTGCTTTCAAGGCTTCCCGTGAACTTTTACAGAAATTCAAGCCCTCTGTTATGCGTCTTTATGACGAAGCTGAAACAGCTTCTCTTATTAAGAAAATCGTTGGTGTTGAACGCAAGGGTGCGTTTATGAACGTTGCTTACGAAGGCGTAAAGGAAATGGTTGAAGTAGAAGAAAAGATTCTTCTTGAAACCTTTGCTAAGTACGGCGCAGAAGATTTAGGCAGTGAATACGGCGAAAAATGGTGGAAAGAAAAAATCACCTTCTTCTATCCCGGTCATATGATGGATATTCCCCAGATGTTCGGTACTATGGATACTATTGCTCCTTACGGCAAAATTGAAGAAATCTACTGGGCTATGAAGGCTGCTATTGAAAAGGAATTCCCTCAGGCAAAATTCATTGCTCACTTCTCTCACTGGTATGAATGGGGCTCTATGATCTACGACAGATTTATCGTAGACGGCAAGGACGTTCCTCAGGATCCTCACGAAGCATTCAGACTTCATCAGGAAATCTGGAACTGTGGTGTAAGAACTGCACTTGCAAACGGCGGTGTTGTTAACGACCACCACGGCGTAGGCTTGAAGCTTGGCAGACTTATGAAGGAACAGTACGGCCCTGCAATGCAGGTATTTGAAGGTATTAAGAAACAGCTTGACCCTAACGGTATTATGAATCCGTTTAAACTTGGACTATAAGCGACTGATAAAATTTCCGTATCTTGGGCGTTTAGCCTCACTTATGTACACATAG
>JAZRKJ010000097.1:0-2841 GCA_045646245.1 Acutalibacteraceae bacterium | reverse complement strand
CGGCTTAGTTTTTTATGCCATGAAAACAGGATTTTTGCTTGATTTATACACATTTTATTCTATTTCTGTTAAAAAATTATCCGAGACTCACGGATTACCGTGAACCTCGGATTTTTTAGACTGTTTTTTTACAGCCCCTTTCTTTTTTATATTCATTTTTAAGCCTTTTAGAGTGAGCCGTACCCTTAATTACAGCCCAAAGCTTTTTAAGCTTTTGCTTTTCAAAAAACACCTTTAATATAAACCATCGCAAATAAGTGCGTTTTTCTTGCTTCAAATCAATAAAATCCTTATGCTTGTACATATAATAGAGAATATTTCTTGCATAGTAATACGTACGAAGGGGCGAATGGTTATAGGTATAAAAAGGTTTTTTAAGTTTTTCTATTTTAAAAAGCTTTCCGAAAGGCACGAAAAATTTCACTTCCGTCGCTGTGCCCAAGCGGTGATGAATTACGGCGGAGTTAACCTTTAAAACCCTGTAGCCGCATTTTAAGAGCCTTGTGCAGTAATCAAAATCCACACAGTCAATGAACATTCTTTCATCAAAACCACCGATTTCTTCCCAAACCGAAAGCTTGGTAAGGCAACCCGACGTATTACATCTTGTTATATCTTGAATTTCCGGCAGAGCTTCGTTTATTACTTCATCTTCGTAATCATCATCTACCAACGGGGCGATTAAAGCAATTTTAACGTCTTCGGTATATGGCAGCATTTTTTCAACCATATTACCGTAAACTACCGAATCCTGATCAAGAGTGACCATCCACTCATACCCATCCTCTTTGCCGTAGGAACAAAGTTGGTTAAGGGCTTTGGCAATGCCGAAATTTTCTTCGTTTTCAATAACGCTAACCTTTTCCATACCTCCGAAAGCTTCGTTAACTTCCGAAATATTTTCACTGCCGTTGTCAATAAGGTAAACCTTTTCTACCTGATGAGAAATAGAACTGATATTTTCAAGAAGTCTGTCTAAATCGGGGTTATATAAAACAATACCGGCGCAAACCTTCTCCATTGTTTTCTCCTTAAGAATTAGCAATATTTTTGTATGCTTCACAAACTTCGGCTGTATCACCTATCATTTTAAGGTTACCCTTTTCTATCCACATAACTCGGTCGCAAAGGCGTTCTATTTGAGCAATGGTATGAGAAACAATAACTATTGTAGTGCCGCCCTCCATAAGCTCGTTAATACGCTTTTCACACTTTTCCTGGAACAAAAAGTCGCCAACCGAAAGAATTTCATCTACAATAAGAATATCGGGGGTAATTACCGTAGCAATAGCAAAGGCAATTCGGGCAACCATACCGGAAGAATAGTTTTTTATAGGCATATCAAGAAAATCTCTTAACTCCGCAAAATCAACGATTTGGTCAAAATGCTCGTCGATATATTTCTTGGAATAACCAAGCACAGCGCCGTTTAAATAAATGTTTTCTCTTGCGGTAAGCTCACCGTCAAAACCTGCGCCAAGCTCAATAAGCGGAGCAATATTGCCGTTAATTTGAATTTTACCGCTGGTAGGCTTTAAAATTCCCGAAATCATTTTAAGGGTGGTGCTTTTACCCGATCCGTTGGTTCCTACAATTCCGAAAACTTCACCCTTTTTAATTTTAAAAGAAACGTTATTAACCGCAACAAAATCTTTAAAGAAAAGTTGCCTTTTAAGTAACTTTATAAAATATTCTTTAAGGCTTTCAAGCCTTTCGGAAGCCATATTAAAGTGCATAGAAATATTTTCTGCAACAATAGAATATTCTTGTTCCATTATACTTCCCCCTTAAATATGAAGAATAAACTTATCTTGCTTTTTAGCGAAAATAAGCATACCCAAAAGCATAAATACAAGAGCATAACCCACGCAAAGAATTATAGATATAAGCTCCGGCATTCTGTGATAAAGCACAAGGTCACGGAAAACGGTGATGTACTGACACATAGGATTAAAAATAAATACCTTTTCAATAAGCATTCTCCAAAATCCGGCGTCAACACCGTCACGTATTCCTATATTTTCCAAAGTATAGAACACAGGGGTCAAATACATCCACGCAGTAAGAACTATTCCGTAAATATGAAGAGTATCACGGAAGAATACCGCAAGAACCGAAAGAATAAGGCCAAGACCCAAGCAGAAGAAATAGAAAGCAATGAGAAGCAGGGGCACAAGAAGAATATGCCAACTTATTCCTATTCCCTCAATGAGTCCCACTATAACTACCGCCACCAAAGAAACGGCGTAGTTAACAAAAGCAAAGCTTACCTTTTGAATGGGGAAAATATATTTTGGAATATAAACCTTTTTAATAAGAGAAGCCGACGCAAGAATCGACTGCATTGAAGAGTTGGTTGCTTCGGAAAGAAAATTAAACATAGTCTGACCGATAATAACATAAACAGGATAAGAATAGTTTCCTAAATCAATTCGGAAAACCACCTTGAAAACCGTGGACACAATAAGCATCATAAAAAGAGGATTCAGCACACTCCAGGCAATGCCCAATACGCTTCTGCGGTATTTAATTTTAAAGTCCTTGGTTATAAGGTACTGAAGCAAAAAGCCGTGCTTCTTCATTTCTTTAATAAAACCCATCGTTTTCTTCTCCAAATTTTAAGTTTATCATAGTAATATTATATCATAGCAGCATTTATAAATCAACAAAAAAAGACACAGGCTATTGCCTGTGTCAAGTTGTGTTGGCACCTACCTATTTTCCCGGGCAGCTGCCCGCCAAGTATCTTCGGCGCAAGTGAGCTTAACTTCCGTGTTCGGGATGGGAACGGGTGGACCCTCACCGCAATCAGCACCAACTATTAAGTTTGTCGTCAGACGA
>JAZRKJ010000096.1:0-4456 GCA_045646245.1 Acutalibacteraceae bacterium | reverse complement strand
GTATGTATCGAATACAGTATGTTCGCCTTTAGACGTGCCATGATACATAACCTTAAGGCTGCCGTCTTCATTTCGTACAACAGAATCTTCAAAATATTTCTCTTGTTCTTCGGTCAATGAATTTTCCTTGACACTTTCTGTAGAATTGGGTATACTATATGCAGAAGGCAATTCGTTTGAAGTGTTGGGATGTTTCTTCCCGATGGCACTTCTTTCGGGTTGTCTTCTAACTATTTCCAACTCATAATTATCAGGATTGCTTAGCAATTCTTCTACATAGTCAAAATCAATACCATCTCTTTGTGTGTCAGGTTCAAAAACGGTAACCACAGTATGGAAACTCTTATCGCCGAATTCTTCTCCAACAAATTCCTTATCAATTGAACTTTCGAATTCTATTACCGCCAAGCCTTCATTACCGGTATCGCCATATTCCACAAACACCGCAACGTTGTTAGGCAACGCTTCGCCGTTTTGACCGCGACGATTTGTTTGTAGTATTATCATACTCGGGTTATCAAGATTATTTATTATTTCTACTATTTCTTCAGGAACCAGTGCATGGCTTCTAACGTTATTGCCGTGTTTCTGCTTTTTGCCCCTGTTCTGTATAGACATAGCTTGTTGAGCTTTTCGAACCTGAATCACCAAAGAATGATTTTCTACACTTACGCCTGCGTTTTCTAAGGAATCAATAATTACTTGTGGAGTATCACTCCGTACAGGAATATATGAATTCCATTTTATAGAACCTTTTTTTGCCTGTTCAAGATAATTAACAGCCTGTTCGTTAGTTAAGTTTCGAGCATCCCCCAACACTTCAACAATACCGTCGCTATGTTTTATATTCAAAGAATAAGTGTTCCCGCCCTCTTCGGCGGTTTTATTTTGCTCTGCGGTGCTTAAAAGTTTATTAAACTTGCGCTCAAGGCCGAGTATTTCGGAAGATACGCCGTTAACCTTTGTAAGTTTTTCTTTTATATGCGCAATAAAATCTTTAATAAAGTCGATTACAGACCGTTTCTGTTTTATCGGCATATTTGCGGTTAAATGTTTAAGACCGTTTGTATCTTTAGAAAATAGAACCTCACCAACAAAATTGGCTATCATTTCGCTCTGCTGTTTTGCAGGATTTAACTTAACACCGTTCTTCGCATACAGGCTTGAGATTTGCTCACGGTATTCGGCTGCTTTAACGGTAGTACTACCATCACCGTCGACCTTGCCATCTATCCACTGAGCAAAAGCTTCTGAAGAAATAACCGCCTTACAGAAATCGCTGTACAATGCTGAAGACTCACCGTAATGTGTAAGCTCATGCTTCAGCACAAACTCAACGGGTTTACTGCAGTGAAAATCAATGTGTATAACACCGTTTGAATCAATATATCCGTCGGCGTGCTTTCCTTTGGGAGTTAGAACGTTCTCGAAAACAACTTCAACACCAAGATTTTTACAAATCCTCTTTATGTAAGCCTGTCCTTCGGTGGTAATCTTCTCACCGCGCATAGTGTGAAGTAATCTCGATTCGTAGGTAACACCGTCTTCGCTAACGTCAGGCTCATTAAAGCCGGTGAAATCGTCTTCGGTAGTGGTATTATTTTCGCCATTTCGCATATACTCTTTCTTGACAGATAATGCTCTTTGGAGTATACTTGTCATAAAGAGATGTTCGCTTTTTTCATCGGCCCCTGTCGTAAGCAGGTCAGCTTGTGAATCTTGTGACATCTCTTCTTCTATAACTACATTATGCAAATATAGTCTTTGATTTTGAGAATCTCTTTGAAGCATTATTCCCATATAATAGGGAGTATCTCCTATTTTTATCGGAGCACATACAACAACCCTTTCCACGTCGCTTCCTGTCTTATTTTTAGCAAAAATCACTTTGCCTTCGTTAAGAACGTTAGGTATAGCCTCTATTGAAGCTATTTTTTCAGCAGTTATTCCGTGGCGTATTTCAGATTTTACGCTTGAGTGCGGCAAAGAAACATCGCCGAATTCTTCTGTGTAAATGTTATTACCCAACGACTCAAAAAAGTCAGAAAAGATTTCACTCGGTTTTTTACCCGTTTTCTGCAACTTTTCTTCACTTATATCGGCAACCGGTGACATTTTTGCTAATTCTTGCAAATTGTCTTCTATTTCTTTGTCAGTGTAAGTATGCCTTATAATGCTATAACTAACACCATTTTCTTCAATGTTTGTTTCGGTTCTCTCACCGCTATTTTCGGCGGTGTTTTGTTTTTCTGCCGCTTCCTTTTCACGGATATATTGAGAATACGGAATATCTCCGGCTTCGGCTTCTTGCTCGGCGGTGGTTTTGCCGGAGGCAATGCTGAGTATTTTTATCATACGGTTTACTTCGCTGTTGTGGGTGTTCTCGGCAGACTTACCGCTTGCGGAGAGTTTTACAATATTTACAGCGCTATCAATGGTAGCAAGCTTCTTAACCAAATCAACTGCCCACTGTGGAGCCGAGCTCTGTACGTTGGTTCCATCTGTCGAGGGAGCTGTCGCCGTAGGTGACTGAGGGAGAGCCTCCGCCTTCACCTGCTCCTGTGCCGCTTCAATTTCCTGCATAACGGTTGATGCAACGCTGTTATGCTGCAGGTAGCCTTGTTCTGCAGAGGAAAGCTTCTGTCCCGAAAGGAATTTGCCGGCGAATTTTGACACCTTATCAATAACCTTTGAATTAACGCCACGGCTCTTAAGCTCGTTGCTTATGGCTTTTTCTGTAACGTTTTGCTTGACGTCTGCGGCGTTCTGCGCAACGGTGGCGGCAACTTTACCAAGCATTCTCTTGTAGACAGCGTTAACCTTGCCGTTTTTACCCGTTTTGGTATGGTTCTTCAGTGCCGTAACCTGTCCCTTTATCTCGGGGTTAAGGTCGCCCAAATACTCCGCCGCCGTCAGCACGGTATCAACGTTGTTGCCTTTAACGATATTGGTACCGATAACGTTAAACTTACGCATCTGACTACCACCGGCAACGGTACCCATAACTACACCGGATAATAAACCTCCTACTCCAGCTAAAACCACTTCGAAAAACGCATCATTAAAGGCCTTCTTTTCGGCTGCTGTTTGGGACATACCCTCAGAAACGTATTTCCTTACCAGTTGATTATAATCGCTCATAGAACCGCGAATCATACTATCAGCAACTTTGTTAGACGCTTCAGTTAGCATTTCTTCCGTAAATTCAATGCCAGCTTGTGACAAAATCGCTTTAAACAATTCCTTTCCGCTTGTAGGAGATATATTTTTCAATAGATTATCAAGCGGAATTTTTTCAGCAGCCATTTCAATTACGCCAGAAACTATTCCACCAAGCAAAATTTCTCTATCCGAAGAACCTTGTTCTGCAAGTTCGACCATTCTGTCTGTGCCAGCACCTAAACCGGAAACAATATTTGCTCCTCCTTTAAATACGAGCATATTAAAAGCACTATCTAGAATACTCATAGCTGTCTGATAAAAGAAATTGCCAACATCATTATTGATAACTTCGCTCGTTGCAGTACGCACTGACTTGGCTAGATTTGTTAACCTAAAGCCATCACTATATACATCCACGCTTTCACCGGAAAGAATATCATTAACAATTGAACCTGTAGACATAATACTTCCGAAGGTTTTTATGGGTGTAGAAATTAAGTTAAATGCAACTGCGGCTGCAACACCGCCAAAATCTCCAGTTGCAAACTGTTTATTAAACCATTCTTGACTTTCTTGTGTAGACCTACGGTTAAGCACAGAACTCATATCATCCATATATTTGGCAGCATAATCAAAACCGAACTTACCTATCATATAGTACAAAACGTTTTTTTCGTCTTCAGTCATTAAATTAACTTGTCCGAAATTATCAATAGCTGCCGCACCTTCTTCTAACGTTAGACGGGTGCCTTTTTTATGGATTTTAAAATTGTAACCAAAATGCTCAACGTAACCCGAAAATTTTGCTTTGCCTGACCTAACGTTTTTTTCGAAGTCCTTTTCACCATAATTAAGATACTTATCATATTCAAAAACAGTAAAAGCGTTATCCAGTTTATATTGGTTCCTTTTCACTTCAAGTTGTTTTGCTCTTTCGGTATCTCCGGAACGATTCAAATCAATAATACGCATGTTGTAGTAATCATTGTTCTTATATCCGTAATTCAAATCGTAATCGTAGAGCCATTTCAGTTCACTGTCATCGTCACCAAATCCTTGTGCCTTTCTATCTGCAATGAGTTTATTTACCTGGGAGTAAGTAAGATTGCCATATCTTTGCGAAAGAGTGTAATCTGTTTGCCAAGCCTCGTACTGGTCTTCGTTTTCAAAGGAAGAATAGAAGTCGATAATGCCCTGTATATTCTTCTTTTGCGTATCGGAAGCCGATGCAATTGAACTAAGCGTATCACTGATTTTCTTATAATCATCTTCTGGAATAAAGTTTTTAAAGCCG
>JAZRKJ010000095.1:0-2959 GCA_045646245.1 Acutalibacteraceae bacterium | reverse complement strand
TTAACCGGCTTTTCTTCCTTTGCGGGAGCATCCTTTGCGGCTTGAGCGGCTTGGGCAGCTTTGAGCTGTTCAAGAATAGCCATCTGGTCGGCAAGCTTCTTGTCCTTAACTGCTTGACGCTCTTCAGCTTTCTTCTGAGTAGCGGCTGCGCCGGTTGCAAAATAATCATCAAAGCTCTTAACCGAGTTCTTGGCGGTAAGCTTTTCAATAATTACACCGAATTCAACCTCGTCAATACTGCCCGCGGTTTTCTTTTCGGTACCTAAATTAGATTCAATAAAAGCGACAAGTTCTTTGGAAGACATATTAAGGTCTTTCGCTAAATCGCTGATTTTAATTTTAGCCATTGGCATTTCCTCCTTGTATTGCTTTAGCAAATCCTATTTCGTTTACGCTCAGTATTCCGCCCTTTTTTCCCGTTGCGTGGGAAAGGGCAGCAATGTCGTAATTTACGTCAAGTACGGGAGTTTCGCTTTTTGCGGCGAAAAAACCCACTTCCTTTCTTGACTTTTCCGAAATATCCTTCGCTACGATAACAAGCTTTGCTTTTCTTCTTTTAAGGCTTTCCTTTACGCTGTCCGCCCCAAAAGAAAGGTTGCCGGATTTTGCGGCAAAACCAAGTAAAGCGAGAAATTTATCATTCACCGGAAGTTAGCTCCTTTTTAAGTCTTTCGTATATTTCTTGGGGTATTTCCACGCCTAAATTATTTTCAAGGCGCTTCTTTTTTACCGCAAGGCTAAGGCAGTCGCCGTTTTTACAAATATATGCTCCTCTGCCGTTTTGCTTTCCTACGAAATCCAAAATAATATTGCTTTCCGGAGTACGCACCACGCGGATAAGCTCATTTTTAGCTTTTCTTTCTCCGCAACCGGTGCACTGGCGCATAGGAATCTTTTTAACCATAATTATTCCTCTGAACTGCCTTCATAAAAGCCGCTTTCGGGATGGATGTCAATTTTCCAACCTGTAAGTCTTGCGGCAAGACGAACGTTCTGACCTTTGTTACCTATAGCAAGGGAAAGCTGGGAGTCGGGAACGGTAACTCTGCAAGCCTTGGGGTCTTCCGAAATAATTTCACAGGAAAGCACCTTGGCGGGGGAGAGCGCTTCGCTTATAAATGCGGCGGGGTCGTCGCTGTATTTAACAATGTCAATTTTTTCGCCCGCTAATTCTTCAACAATTTTGTTTACACGTGCGCCGTGCTGACCGATACAAGCGCCAATGGGGTCGATTTCTTCATTAGAACTGTATACGGCAATTTTGGTACGTGAGCCTGCTTGACGGGAAATGGATTTAACCTGAATGGTACCGTCGAAAATTTCGGGCACTTCGGTTTCAAAGAGACGCTTAACAAGGTCTGCGTGGGTACGTGAAAGCATTACACGGGGGCCTCTTTCAGTTTCCTTAACGTCAACAATGTAAACCTTAATATGGTCGCCTTCCTTAATAACCTCGTCAGGCACCTGCTCGCTCTTGGGAAGGGTGGCTTCAGCGTGACCGATAAGAATGGTTGCGTTGCCGGTTTTGGGGTCGATTCTCTGAACAGACGCAGTAACGATTTCCTTGGTTTTGCTTTGGAACTGCGCAAGGGTCTGTCCGCGTTCTGCGTCTCTTACACCCTGGTGGAAGTTGTTTCTGGAATTCTGTGCAACAACTCTGCCGAATTTGGCGGGGTCAAGCTTAATGTCTACAAAGCCTTGAACTTCGGCATTGGGGTCAAGCTTAACGGCTTCTTCTTTTAACATCTGGGTGTAGGGGTTTTCAATTTCGTCTACTACTTCTTTTCTTGCAACTACGCTGAAAATTTTGTTTTCAGGGTCTATTGTGCATTTTACTACGTCGTTTCCGCCGTAATCCTTACGGGAAGCGACAACTATTGCCTCTGCAATTTTTTCCGCAATATACTCTTTGGGAATACCTTTTTCCTCTTCCATTGCCTCAAGAGCTGCAAAAAACTCAGAGTAATCGTTTTCCTTTTTCTTTACTGTTTTTCTAGCCATTTTCCGTTATACCTCCGTTAAAAATTATCGTCGTTAAGACAAACCTTTGCTACTTCGCTTTTCTCAAGAGAAATTTCGCCTGCATCGGTTTTGATTACTAAATTGTCGTTAAAGGAAATAAGTGTGCCTAAAAGCTCCTTACTTCCGTTTTGGGCTTTGTAAAGCTTAACCTTTATTTCTTCACCGCTCATTTTTTCGAAATGCTCGGGGCGGGTTAATTCTCTGCCAAGCCCGGGGGAGCAAACCTCCATTGTGTAGGAACGGTCAATAGGGTCTGCTTCGTCAATAATGGGGTCTATTGCGTGGGAAACGTTTACACAGTCGTCAATTCCAACGCCTTCTTCTTTATCTATAAAGATACGAAGAAACCAGTCCGCGCCTTCTTTAACAAAGCGAACGTCCCAAAGAGAAACGCCCTGCGCCTCAACCGCTTCCTTAATAAGGGAAGTGACGGTATCTGCAATGTTTGCCAAAATAATCACCTCTTAAAAATAGCGAAAGAAAAGTGAGCGGCTTATCGACCGCTCACTGGTTTCCTTTCTTACTTCTTTGGTATTATACCACCATTTTCCTAAAAAATCAAGTATTTTTATTCTTCCATCTGTTTTCCCAGAAAAGAAGCCGCAACACGCGCTAAATTCATATCGCTGTCATTGGGTACTTTGTCGTCGCCGTCGTTTATAAGAACCACGCATCCCGAAAGGTCTCCCGCCGAAATAATCGGCGCGGCGAATGCAACGGTAAAACGGCAACCTTCTAAAGCGTCTTCTTTTCTTTCGGCAGAATAAAGACGTTCCTTTCTTGCTTCCATAATTTCTTCAAGGGCAGGGGAAACACGCTTTTCCAATACTTCCTTTTTTGAAATCCCCGCCGCCGCTACGCAAGAATCTCTGTCACAAATAAGCACCGGCAGAGAACAGCACCGCACAAGCGCCTCGGCATAACTCCCCGCAAACTC
>JAZRKJ010000094.1:0-8075 GCA_045646245.1 Acutalibacteraceae bacterium | reverse complement strand
AAAAATCCTCCACTTTAAAATTCTTCGACCCTAAACGAGTAGAATTTTGAGGGATTTTTGGTGCGGAGGAGCTTATAAAGCTGGCGCTTATACGCGACGACAAACCGAAAAGCGCCTAAATTATGCCGTTTAGGGCAGATTTGGATTATTCGTGTTTGCTTATGCAAACACGAATAATCCGAACCTGATTTTAAAGGGTGGATTTTCGTCTTTGCTTAAGTAAAACCCGAAGAAATCTTCGGGTTTTGGCTTAAAGTATGGTTTTGGTGGCTATAATATCAGCGCCGTATATATTCTCAATAATCACGTCGCCTTCTTTTACGGGGGCACACACTTGGGTTTTACGGATAATTTCCATAATCTCGCTTAATTTAGCTTTTGGCACTCCGGTGCTCGATTTAACGCTTACCATTATGTCGTTTCTGTCGGAAACCCGCACAAAAGAAGTTAAAGTACGCAACGGGTTTGTACATTCGGCTTTTGCGTAAGCCTCACCGCGTTTGCAAACGTTTCCCGTAACGGTTATTTCTTCGCCGTTTACGTCGGCAACCAATTCACAACTGCGGGGGCATATAATACAAATCATTTTTTTCTTCATACTATCTCCTCCACAGTCACGGTAATATTTTCTTTAGCCGACATTATATCGTCACCCTTAAGGGTAATTTTTTCCATTTCTCCGGGTACGGCGCGTATGCGTTTTTCCGTTTTAACAGCCTTTCCGTCAACAAGAACGGTTATCTTTACCGCGCCGAAAGGCTTAACTACTCTGAAATAAAGAGAAACGTCTCTGCTGTTTAAGTCGGTATACTGGGGCAATACGTAACGAACTCCCTGCCCTGCAAGATTTTTAACCGTTACGCCTTTTTTCAGATTGCCCTTAACAAATTCTGCCGCCGCTATTCCCGCAATTTCAGCTTCATCGGAAACGTAATCCACAAGGTCGTGAACCTGCAAAACGTTTCCACAAGCAAAAATGCCTTCTACGCTTGTTTGACGGTATTGGTCAACAACAGCGCCGCTTGTAATCGGGTCAATTACCACGCCCGCGCTTTTGGTAAGCTCGTTTTCGGGAATAAGACCAACCGACAAAAGCAAAGTATCGCAAGGTATGTACCGTTTGGTTTCCTCAATAATCTTACGGTTATTATCAACCTGAGCTACGGTAACCCCTTCAAGCCTGTCTTTTCCGTGAATTTCGGCAACGGTGGTATTAAGGTAAAGGGGGATGCCGAAGTCTTCAAGGCACTGAACGATATTACGGGTAAGACCGCCTGAATAAGGCATAATTTCACAAACGGCTTCCACCTTAACACCTTCTAAAGAAAGGCGTCTTGCCATAATAAGACCAATGTCGCCCGAGCCGAGTATTACCGCAGTTTTACCGACCTTATAGCCTTCGCAGTTGATAAGCTTTTGAGCAGTTCCCGCGCTGTAAACACCTGCAGGACGGCTACCGGGAATATTAAGTGCGCCACGGCTTCTTTCTCTGCAGCCCATAGCAAGTACCACCGCGCCCGCTTTTATTTTAATTATTCCGTTGCGGTTTTGCGCCGTAACCAAACGGTCACTGCTTATATTTGTTACGGCGGTTTCGCAAAGCACCTTTATTTTCCGTTCTTCAACAAGTCTTTTATAATGAGCGGCGTATTCGGGACCTGTGAGCTCTTTTCCTAACTTATGAAGCCCGAAGCCGCTGTGGATACATTGGCGTAAAATTCCGCCGCATTCATTTTCTCTGTCTAAAACCAAAACGTCTTCCGCGCCGTTATCGTAAGCCGCAACTGCCGCCGCCATACCCGCAGGGCCGCCGCCGATTATAACTATATCATGTTCCGTCATATTTTCACCGCCTTAAAACTTGCCGTCAAGGGGGAAGGATTCCCCGCCCTTTTTGGTCACCTTTTTCATAGGAATACCGGTTTCTTCGCTTATAATTCTCATAACCGAAGGCATACAGAAACCACCTTGACACCTTCCCATACCGCTACGAGTACGCCTTTTTATTCCGTCAATATCAACGGGTTTTGGGTCACGTCTGAGTGCGGCTCTGATTTCCCCTTCACTTACCTGTTCGCAACGGCACACCATTTTGCCGTAGTCGGGGTTTTCTTTTATAAAATCGTTCTTTTCTCGGTCGGTCATTTTAGAAAAGAAATGAGGGTCTTCCATTTCACCGTCAAAATTGGCTTTTCTGCTAAGTTCTAACCCGTCTTCCTTTAATTTTTCCACGGTATACTTTGCTATTGCAACGCAAGAAGTAAGCCCCGGAGAATCTATTGCCGCAACGTTAAATAGTCCTTTTACTGTTTTACTGGCTTCAATAATAAAGTCTCCCGATTTTTCCGAAGAGCGCACACCGGTAAAAGAGGTAATAACCGCGCGGTAATCAACCTTTTCGCTGCTTAAAGCGGAGGTTTTTATTACCGTTTCAATTCCTTTAAGGGAAGTTTCAGTATCACTTGCAGACTGACAAACCTCCGCCGTTGGGCCAAGGATCAAATTGCCGTGAGTAGTCGGGCTTATCAGCACTCCCTTGCCCGCACTTGTAGGCACTTGGAAAATTGTGTGCGAAACAAGTTCGCCCGCTGTTTTATCAAGGAGCATATACTCTCCTTTTCGCGGTATAATTTCAATGCTGTTATCTCCAAAAAGCTCAGCGATTTTTCCGCTCATACAACCGGCACAGTTTATAATACGACGTGCTTTTACGCTATCGCCGTTTTTGGAGGTTACGGTAAATACGCCGTCCTTGTTTTCGGCAGAAGTAACCTCAAAACAAGTTTTTAGCTCCACGCCGTTTTTCATAGCGTTACCAACGGCAGAAATAGTAAGCTCATAGGGACAAATAATGCCTGCTTTATCCGAAACCAACACCTTGGTAATTTTTTCGGATAAAGCAGGCTCTAATTCTCTCGCTTCATTTCCACTTATGACTTTTACTTTTGGAATTAAATTCAGTTTTGCTCTGTTAACTAACTTTTCAAGCTCTTTATCACCGTTTTCATCAAAGGAGCAAACGAAAGAACCGTTGTTGACAAAGGGAACCTTAAGTTCCTTTGCCGCTTTGTAAAGAAGCTCTACTCCACGGCTGTTGAGCTTGGCTTTTAAAGTGCCGGGTTCGGGGTCGAAGCCGCCATGAATAATACCGCTGTTGGCTTTACTTGCACCGCAAGAAACATCACTTTCCTTTTCCACAAGAAGGAGCTTAAGGTTATACCTGCTTAACTCCCTTGCCGTCATAGCGCCGGTTACACCTGCGCCGACAATGACCGCATCATACACCATTTTTATCACCTTTTATAGTTTTTCTATTTTCTTAATACTTAAATCGCTAAGTAAAGAAGATATAATAAGGTCCGCCGTATTTGAATCAGTATCGGTGACACTGACAATAACGCTTCCGTCTTCCTCTCTCGTCATAGAAGTAATGTGAAAGGCGCTTTCGGTTATGTATTTATAAGCGTTACCGAAATCCTCGGGTTTTTCGGGACAAATTCTTATTCTGCAAACCTTTTTATTAACACGTTTTTGCAGATAGTTGGTAACGGGGTGAAGCACCAGCATTGCCGACACCATAAGCAGAACCATAACCACACCGGTAAAGTAATACCCCGAGCCTATAATAAGGCCGAGACAAGCCGTTGCCCAAAGCCCTGCGGCGGTGGTAAGACCTCTGATACGTTTGCCGTGAACAAGAATACAGCCCGCGCCCAAAAAGCCTATACCGCTTACAACCTGGGCGCCAACACGCATAACGTCTCCGCCAAAATCAATATGCATAGCTTCACTCATAATCATAACTCCTGCACTGCCAAGACAAACAAGAATATGAGTACGAAGCCCTGCATCGTGGTTACTGCCCGCGCGCTCAATGCCTATAATCCCTCCAAAAACAAGGGCGAGTACAAGTCTTACAATTATTTCAATATAGTTTTCGGGAATCATAATTTTTCCTTTCGCAATTTATAAATACCAAAGTTCTTTTTTACCGGTTGATACGGCGGAAGCGCCGCAAGATATGGCTTCTGTAATTTCCGCCTTACTTTCAATAAGTCCGCCCGCAATAACGGGAATTCCGCGAGAAGCAAAGCGTGAAATAACTTTACCGATTACACCCGGAATAATTTCAATAAAATCGGGGGATGAAACCGAAAGCATTTCTTCAATACTTTCAATCCCTTGAGAGTCAAGAGCAAAAAAACGCTGAACCGTAATAAGCCCAATTTCTTTAGCCTGACGAATAAGCTTACCGCGCGTACTTATAATACCGTCAACTCCGATATTCCTTAAGTACTGTATGCCGGTTTTATCGCTTGCTATTCCTTCCGCAAGGTCAATATGCACAAGAATATACTTACCTGCCTTGTGGACCTTTTCAATTTCCTTTGCAATAGTAAGCAAATCGGCTTTCATATGACAAAGAATTTCCGCGGGAGAAGCAAGTGCCGCTTCCAGCTCATCCGCGTGAACTGTTGCTATAAGGGGAAAACCTTCAAGTAGCTCTTTAAACTGATTAAGGGTCATTTTTACCACCTCTTAAAATTTAAAAAGACGCAAAAACCACAGGGACACCTGTAGCTTTTACATCTCCAATACTCATTCAGCAAATTTATTTTATCATATATTCACTTTGTTGTCAACCGTAACTATCAGTCTTTTTTATCCGCCTTAAGAGAATCTCTGATTTCTTTAAGAAGAGAAATTTCATCTTCCACAGGCGCGGCAGGTTCTTCTGCAACGGGCTCTTCCTTTTTATGACGAAGTTCCTCTAACTTCTTTTGAGTGTTCATCATAATACGAAGAATAACAAAAATACAGAACGCAATAATCAAGAAATCTACAATAGCCTGAAGAAAAACACCATATTCAACGGCAACACCGGGATCAACAACTTCGCCGGCGGCATCTAAAATTTCAGGCTTAATTACCCATTTTAAAGCCTCAAGGCTGTTTTGACCGGTAAGAAGAACAATGAAAGGAGTAATAATGTTATTAACAAGCGCGTTAATTATATCCTTGAAAGCGGCACCGATAACAACACCGACTGCCATATCAAGAACGTTGCCCTTCATTGCGAATTCTTTAAAATCGTGAAAAAACTTTTTCATTTCAGATTCCCCTTTTTATTAAACCTTCTGTCGAATATTGTAGCATAATTTAGAATAAAAAGCAACTGTGAATTATATTATTTTGAGCAAATATTATGTACTGTTTTCTTAATAAGCTCTATTCTTTCCATAGCGCCCTTGCCTATCTTTCCCACTATTTCTTCGTCAGGTAAGAAACTAATCTTTGTAATATCCCCACCAAGTAAAGTTTCAAACCAGGTAGCAGCAACGGCGTATCTTCCGTAAAGCAAATGCATATGGAAACCGTCTCTGCAAAGGCTGGGCTCTTGTGGATAGTTAAATTCAGGCTCGCTTCTTAGCGACTGGATAACATCGCCTGATGGGATTATACCGTCGGCATTTATTTCCTTTGCAATAGTTTCATAAACACTGCAAATAGCATTGTACATAACCTGTTGACTTTTACTGTAATTAGCAAAACCGCTGTGACCGCTGTCCTTTTCATAAGCCCAGGTTTTGTGAAGCCATAGTTTTGCCTTTGGCTGATATTTTCTTATGTATTCTACAAACTCGTCAATATATGGATGGAAGGTAGAATAGAGTCCGCTCATATGGCTTACCTGCTGAATGGTAATAAGGTCAAATTCTTCATTTTCAATAACCTTTGCTAAAGAAGTGGCAGGCTTTGATTCACCATTTATCGAAAAATTATAAAGGCACATATCAGCCTTCATATTGTTATAGTGGCGCTCTAATGAACAACCGCCTATTGCCATATGCCATACCTCAACGTCAATTCCGGCTTCTTTTGCCATATCTCCAAAATAAGCCAAAGCGTCGCAAGAAAAACTGTTTCCTATACTAAGCATTTTAATCATAACCAAAATCCTCCAACACAAAATAAAAATGCAACGTTATTATACATCTTCAAAAAATGCTTGTCAACATTTTAAGAACCTCGTTCAACAAACGTTTACCCGATAGATTCCGCAATTTCAAAAAGTTTTTCTTTCGGTATACTTTCATTCGCTATAAAAGCATACTCATATTCGCCGTCACTTATAAAAAACATTCTGCTTTTTGTTCTTTCATTATAAACGTAAAATCCCCCGTTGATTTCTTGCGTAAAAGCACCTTCGGTATTTATGTTAGCCGAATCACCATCAATGGTGGTTTGCTTATACGAAAGCATCTTTTTCCATTCTGTACGTACTTGACAAAGTATATGGTAGAACTTTTTTGAACAATTTCCTTTTCGTACTCGGCGGGAATTGCCGTAGGTCATACCCGACATTAAGCCGGTATTGCCGATATACGAATACTGGGCAAGGGTATAGCCCTCTGTAGGAGACAAGAGAGATTTCCCCTTGTCTCCATCTTGTGTTCCTTTGCCGTCAGGCAACATCGTTTACGGCAAAGCCGTAACATCATTTGTGTTTAACACAACATCATTTGCGAAGCAACTATTTGCCGTCCCTGATTGTCTACATCTATCCACTGCCGTTAGATAGTAAACAACTCCTTTATAGAACCGTTTGAACTTACTGCATAAGTTTTTACTGAGAAACCAAACAAAGAGTCCACATTTTCATAGCAAACAATTATAACGCATTCATCACTTATAGCGTGGATTAAATGACATTCATCAGAATCGCTGAAAAGCATTTCTGTTTCACCGCTGCTTAGATTGATTCTATATATTCCTTTTTCCAAACATATAAAAGCATAATCCATATAGCAAGACATAAATTTTGCATAACCCGGAAGTTGATAGGTATTAACAAGCCCGTTTTCCAGGTTTAAAACATTCAAACCATTTTCAAAAAAGGTTACATACTTTTCGGTGAAATTATAATCATTGTAGGTTTCGCTATTGTGATTAAATGAATATAAAAAATCACTAATGCATTCTTTCGTATTATATTTATACAGCAAATTTTTTTGGTCTGTTCCCTTTTTTACATAAAAAACATCCTCATTAACTATTCCAAAAGCAGTAGTTTCAGCATCTATTTTTTCGCTTTTTTCGGCGGTGATATCATAAATCCAAAGCGAATTAACATCTATATCTTTATCCTGTAAAAAAGTTGAATATACTAATTGATTATCAACAATAGCCCAGTCATTAACATTTTCACTCGTATGGAAAAGTTGTTTGAAGTTTTTTTCGCTTTTAGAGTAACTATAAAAACTGACAGTATTATCGTCATTTATAAATAGCAAATAAATGTTGTCGCCGTAAGCTTGAATACCGCTGATTTTACCATTTACTTTATTAAGTGTATTGAATTGAGAGTCAGAAAAAATCTTATGTTTTCCATCTTTATCGGTAAAATAAAAAGTATCATTATACAGACCGCTTTTGGCATAATAAACAGTTCCATCGTTAACCCAAAAGTTAGAATGAGAAAACTGATATATGTTATTATAATTGATTTTCCCACAACTATCTTTAACATAAATATCTTCAATAGCGAATGACTTCTTTTGGCAACCAACTAGACTTATCAGGATAGTTGAAATTAAAAAATATATCAATATTCTTTTCACTAGACAATGTATAGTCATAACATTTTCACCTACCGTCTACCACTCCAAGCCAAAGAAGTGAAGTAGTTTTTAAGATAATTATAAGCTAGTTTTGGAACGATCATATTTTTGGCTAAGAGTAGTCTAAGATGATTCTTAACATTATTAGACGAAAATTTTCCTTGGTACAAAGCGGATATACAAGTTTGCATACAGTTGTTATATATTAAATTGAGAACACAGAGGGACGGTTCTCTGATTGTCGGGGACGGTTAGCGCGTTTATTCTCCTGGCGCACAGGGGCGCAGGGGCGCACAGGGGACGGTTCTGGGGCGCACAGGGGACGGTTCTGTGTGTTAATGAAATTTTCTCACAATATTAAAACTTACCCCTGTTAATCTGCTAATTTGTCTTATTGACAAACCACTTTCTCGTAACTTCTTTAAATATTTATCTCTATTGCTAATACTTAAT
>JAZRKJ010000093.1:0-13694 GCA_045646245.1 Acutalibacteraceae bacterium | reverse complement strand
GACGTCAGCCACCTCCCGCATCATCGCATGACAGTACGCCACTCGCGTACCCAAGTATGATAACACAAGTCAAGCAGGATTACAAGCATTTTTTTGTTTTTTCTTAAAATTTTTCACGTAAAACTTTGTAGAATTTTTGGTTTATTTTTTGTGCAGTTTGACGAATAGTTGTTTTATAACCTAGCGCGCGCACACGTATATATATAATGTAAGGAAAAACCAAAAAACACACCTTTTCCCTATTCCCCTTTCCCCTTTCCCTAAAAAATAAAACTGCTGCATTTCGGAAGTCGTTCTGCAACAGTTTCATTTTTTAGTACGCTTTGCCCCAGAAAACCATTTTCTTTGCAGGTTTTCCGCAGCATACGCAAGTATCATTTGAGTTTTCCTGTTCAAAAGGCATACATCCGGAAGAAACACCTGCTTTTTCGTCATTTGCAATGCAACTATTTTCCGTACCCTGATTGTCGTTTGCCGTCAGGCAACATCGTTTACGGCAAAGCCGTAACATCATTTGTGTTTAACACAACATCATTCGCGAAGCAACTATTTGCCGTCCCTTGTTTGTCCTGTTTCACCATTACCTGCCCTTTCTATGTATTCCCCCTATGCTTTATATGAATGTTATCATATACTTTGAGGATATTTTTTAAAATATCACTAATATATTCTAAATTTTCCGAATATACTATTAGCTCTGTATGACAGGTGGGTTGTATAATCGTACCGGAATTGGGTAAAAAGAAAGAAAAATTTGTATAGTATTTAAAATTAGATTCTATAATTAAATCTATTATTTCAGAATCTTCTAAAAGAGAAAGTTTATAGCATTTCCCTCTTTTGAATGTTTTAGAAATGATACGAAAAAGTTCAATTTTTTTCAAATCAGACCACTGTGCATACATTTTTTCATTTTCACAAAAAATATCAGCAACATAAATTTCTTCATTTAAAATTGAAACGATTTTTTTAAACACATCGCTCATTGTTGCTGCCAAAATATAAAACTCTGATTTATCTTTTAATGATGTTTTTGGATCAATTCCACCATCCCAAAATACATCACTTGTTACAAAAAAATACGAACTGCTATTGTATAGTTTTTTGTTAAATATACACTGCAAATTCTTTTTGTCAACTATTTCCATTAAAATCCCTCTTGGCTCACAGAGCACGGTTCTCTGTTTTCCCCTGTACTAATTTACGTTTTCCAGTTTTATAGACAGCTCTTCAAACTCTTTTCTGACCAACTGACAAAACACATATAACACACAGGAAGCTAACACTGTGTTATGCATAAGCAAACACGAATAATCCGAACCTGATTTTAAAGGGTGGATTTTCGTCTTTGCATTGTTAAAATACTCGCGAATACGAAAGTATTCGCTGCGTTTTGTGTCTCGCCAAGCCAAAAATCCTCCACTTTAAAATTCTTCGGCCCTAAACGAGTAGAATTTTGAGGGATTTTTGGTGCGGAGGAGCTTATAAAGCTGGCGCTTATACGCGACGACAAACCGAAAAGCGCCTAAATTATGCAGTTTAGGGCAGATTCGGATTATTCGTGTTTGCTTAAGGAGATACTATTATGAATTCAAGCCAAAAATCTTATATTACCGTACCGCTTATTTGCCTTGCACTGGGTACCGTTATGGTCGCTTTTCCTTCGTTTGTGGAAACAGCATTTAACTACGTTTTGGGAACAGTATTTTTATTGATAAGCTTGTTCTTCACCATTCCGTATTTAAGAAAAAAAGAATACGATAAATGGTATATGCTTATTCCGGCTTCGATTTTCGGAAGCGTCGGTCTTTTCTTCCTTATATATCCGGGTATGTTTATGCGCCTTTTGTGGATATTTATCGGTATTGCATTGGTATTCGATTCATCGGTTAAGCTCATTGGCGCCCTTGAACTTCGTAAAGTAAGCGGTAACGCCTGGAAATTCAATCTTGTTTCTTCGGTTATTACCATTACTCTGGGAAGTATTCTCATATTCACGCCCTCCCCCCAAAACATTATGGTTATTTTATGCGGCATTTTCCTTATTGCCAACGCGCTTTTTGATTTTGTTTCCATAATCAATATGTACCGTTACAGAAAAGAACTTTCACACGACGGTAACGAACCTAAAGAAGCCAAAAGAAAAAGGCCCGACAACGTAGTAAGTGAACAAGACTTTGACGAATAATCACATAAAGTAAAATGGCAATCGGTTGATTGCCATTTTCTTTTTTAAAACCTTACGTAATTATTATAATTTGTAGGAAGACCTTCTCTGTAAATATCACCTTTAAAGTTCTATACACTGCGTACCGTCCTTGGTTACGTAGTGTTTTTTTACTCCCAGTATGTCCATCCACTGCCTTGTAACGGCGGTACCGTACATACGTATTCTTTTCATTTTCCTTAATTTTTGTACGTCAGCAAGATAAGCAGGTTCTTCAACCTCGTTATAAAGCCAATCAGCACAACACCAAAGGCAGGCTTCGGGCATTATGGCGGCATAAACCTCCATACCAACGTTCATATGACCGTGGTGAGCCATTTGAACAATATCAGATTTTAATTTATGGCGGGATTCTCTAAAGAGTATATCCCCTGCATCCGGGCCTAAATCGCCTAAAAACAGCACCGATTTATTAGGAGTTATCACCTTAAAAACAAGGGATGCATCATTCATCATATTTGAATAAATACCATCATGGAAGGAATATATAAAATCTATTTTACATTCGTCCACGGTAATGCTTTCACCTTGATTTACTATATACGCCTTATCTTTAATCTGAGGCTCAAGGTCATAAACAAATTCTTTAAGTACCTCTTCAAATTCGCTCCTGTAGTATTTTATGTCAGGAACGTCTTCGGTTTTGTCTATTAAAGAATAGGGCGGAAAATTATAATAAATCTTCTCAACGTCAAAATCGGCAAGACAGTTCTTTTTAATTTCACTCATAATTCCGCCAATATGGTCTGAATGAGGATGAGTAAGTATCCAAGCGGAAATATGCCTTCCGCCTACGTATTTTTTCAGCAGCGGCATATCCGCTTCTCTTCCACCGTCAATAACTATACAGTTATTTTCCTTTGTAACAATAACAAAAGACATCATAAAAGGGGAAGTTTCTGTTAGCTGATACAAAAAAGTTTTACTCATCAGAAACAAACCTTCTCGGGATTTAGAATATTTTTGGGGTCAAACACCTTTTTAATTCCTTGCATTATTGCAATATGGCTGTCACCGTATTGCTTTTTAAGATATTCTTTTTTGGCGTAACCTATACCGTGTTCGCCCGAAACAAGCCCGCCTATTTCTTCCGCTTTTTTATACATAGCGTCAAAACATAAATTCAGTTTTTCTTCCCAAGTTTTTTCATCCAAATCATCACGGCAAATATAAATATGCAAATTACCGTCACCTGCGTGACCGAAGGAAGGAATACGAATGTTTTGGTCTTCTGCCAAGGTATGGGTAAATTTAATAAATTCGTCCACCTTATTTCCGGGAACAACAACGTCACATTCGTCCATTTCAGTGGTAGAAGCCTTAATTGCTTCAAGGAAAGCGCCGCGTGAGGACCAAACCGATTTTTTACGTTCTTCGGTATCTACTATATAAGCGTCTATAGCACCGATAGAAAGACAAAGCTCTGCTACGGTATCAAGGTCTTTGTTTACCTGTTCGTCGGTATTACCGTCGAAGGTAAGGAGAATATATGCTTCGTTTTTGGTATCGGGGAACTTTTTACCCAAATAACTTTCAGAAAACAGAATAGTGTCTCTTGACATATATTCAATAGCTGTGGGTGTCACCTTTGAACGGATAATATGAGGTACGGCTTCAATAGCGCTTTTCATATCGGGGAACGGAACGAGAAGGCTAACCGAAACCTTCGGCAAAGGTACAAGCTTCAGTACCGCTTCCGTAATAATTGCAAGCGTACCTTCAGAGCCTATAATAAGGTCTTTAAGGCTATAACCGGAGCTGTTTTTTGCAACCCTTCCGCCAAGCTTCATAATTTCACCGTTAGGCATAACTACAGTAAGTTCCCTTACGTAATCTCTTGTAACGCCGTATTTAACAGCGCGCATACCACCCGCATTAGTGGAAATATTTCCGCCGATAGTGGCGCTTTTTTCACCCGGATCGGGCGGATAAAGAAAATCGTTTTCTTCAGCAAATGCTGCCAGCTCCATAAGAAGTACGCCGGGCTGAACTGTAACGGTTAAATTATCCTTATCAAGTGAAAGAATTTTATTCATAGCGGTGGTTTCAAGCAAAATACCGCCTTTCACCGCAACAGCAGCGCCAACAAGACCGGTACCGCTTCCTCTTACGGTTACCGGTATGGTTCTTTCGTAAGCGTGTTTCATAATAGCCGAAATTTCTTCGGTAGAATGTACCTTAATAAGTACGTCGGGCATTTTTTCAACCCCGCCCAGCTCATCGTGGCTGTAGTCATGGCTTATTTGTTCTCCGGTAAAGACGTTGCTTTCGCCCGAAATCTTCTTTAAAGCATCAATATCGGATGCGGTAATTTTATTATACATTAGCCTTTACCTCCTTAATTTTATCGATAAGCGCGGGAACAATTTCATTTGCATCCCCTACTATTGCGTAATGAGCAACGTCAAATATTGGGGCGTTTTTATCGGTATTAACCGCAACTATACAGTCGCTGGATTTCATACCTGCCGCAAACTGTACAGCGCCGGAAATACCAAGACATATAATAAACTTAGGCTTTACGGTTCTTCCCGAAAGACCGATTTGACGCTTTGCGTCAAAAATATTAGCTTCGGCAAGCGGTCTGGTACAAGCAACTACACCGCCTAAAAGTTCGGCAAGCTCTTCAGCGCTCTTGCGCATACCCTCACTCATAGCGCCTCTGCCAACAGCGACAATTACTTCCGCTTCGGAAATATCTACTTCTCGGGGTTTATCGTAATATGAAAGCACTTCTATTCCGGATTTAAGCTTGGCTTCATCAATTTCCATTGGAATAATTTCGCCTTTATTATTCTTATCCGGAGCGGGTTCTGAAAACACCTTATAACGCACCGTGCAAAACTGTGGACGGGTATTTGTAGAAATAATTTGCGCCATAATGTTACCGCCGAAAGCGGGACGAATTTGCACAAGGTCGGTATTTTCTTTCATTTGAAGAACAGTACAGTCGGCGGTAAGACCTGCTCTGCAACGGGCGGCAATTCTGGGCGCTAACTGTCTTCCCAAATTAGTGGCGCCAAGCATAACCGACGACGGCTTTACCTTTTCAATAAAATCGTAGAACGCCGCGGTGTAGGGCTCAATTCTGAAATTCTCAAAAGCCACATCGTCGTATACAAAAACTTTATCTGCACCGTAACGAATAAGCATCTTAACGCTGTCACGCATATCATAACCGATAACAAGCGCATAAACCGGATGCCCCGTTACTTTAGAAAGCTCTTTCGCTTTGCCTAAAAGCTCACAAGTCACTCGGTGAATATTTCTTTCTCTGTGGTCAACGTAAACACATATACCGTTCCACAAAGACTTATCCACTCCCGCGATTTCGTCTTCCTTATATTCAATAAGTCCGCCGCCTTTTTTAACGCAAAGCTTACACATTTTACAAGCGGAAGAAATTTCTAACTTTTCACCGTTATAAGAAATAGCGCCGAAGGGGCAAATTTTCTTTAAATTTTCGGCATTCTCACCGTTTATTAGTTCCTGTTTGATTACAAGTTCTGCCATTTTTTACCCCTCCTATATAAGTTTTTTGGTTTGGATAAGCGAAAATAACGCTTCAGCTTGCTCTTCACTGTTACCCTCAATAACGGTTTTATCGGTATTCTTTTCGGGCGGAAAAATTCTTTCAACCTGAGTTGCAGAACCATTAAGACCGTAATGGTCGGCATTTTGGTCTTCAAAATCAGCGAAGGTTAAGAATTTAACCATATCATCGGTTAAGGTTTGCCTTTTCTTGTAAGAAGGAAGTCGTGGTGAATTCACGTCATTTTCCATAGAGATAAGGCAAGGCATTTTAACGCTCATTTTAACGATTTGCTCATCAAGAGAAACAGTAAGAAAAACCTTCCTTCCCTTAACCGAATCAACTGACAAAACATTTGATACGTTAGGTAAACCCAGATATTCCGCAACCTCAGCGCCAACCTGAGCGGTATCGCCGTCTGTTGTTTGCTTACCGCAAATAATTAAATCAAATTCACCCGCTTTTTTTATTCCCTGTGAAAGAGTATAAGCAGTTGCAAGAACGTCGGCACCCGCAAATTTTCGGTCGGTAAGTACAGTACCTTTTTTAGCGCCCATACAAATAGTTTCTTCAATTACGGTCTTAGCCTGCGGCGGACCCATGGTAATGCTTTCAACTTCTCCGCCGTATTCTTCACATAAAGAAAGAGCCGTTTCAATAGCGTATAAGTCGTATGGATTCATTTTACTTGCTATTCCGCTTCTTTTAAGCACACCTGTTACAGGGTCAACTTCCACGTTATTAGAGCCGGGAACCTGCTTTACACATACCAAAATATTCATTTTGCCCTCCAAATACAATTATTTTATATGTTTAATTTTAACACAGCGTCTTTTATGTGTCAATATCGTACAAAAAAATATTCTCCCCGAAGGGAGAATATGATAGAATTACACAAAAACAACTTTATTCTTCATCTTTCGATTTTTGAGTTTCTTTATTTTCGTCTTCATTTGCCCATTCGTCGGCTTTCTTAACAACCTTTGCACCGGTTTTTATAAGGGTTTTACCCAAATCACGGAAAGCGTGTCCCAAACCAACGCCTGTCTCCTTCCAACTACCACGTAAATTATCTGCCATAGCAAAACACATCTCCTTTAATTTAATTTCAATCAAAAAGCGGCGTAGAAAAATATCTTTCTGCTGTATCGGGAAGAACCGTTACAACGGTTTTACCCTTACCCAGCTTTTTTGCAAGCTTAAGCGCAGCCGCAACATTTGTACCACTGCTTATACCGCACATAATACCCTCTTTAGCGGCAAGCGCCTTTGCGGTGGAAATAGCTTCTTCATCCTTGATTATACAAACGTCTTCGTATATATTTTGGTTAAGGATAATCGGGATAACTCCGTCACCTATGCCCATTTGAAGATGAGTACCTATAGAGCCACCCGAAAGAATCGCCGCATTTTCGGGTTCTACCGCCCAAATAGTTATGTTAGGATTTGCCTCTTTCAGCGCTTCACCTATACCCGTAATTGTACCGCCCGTTCCAATGCCGGAGCAAAAGCCGTCAACGTTTCCGTTTACGTTTTCTAAAATTTCTCTTGCCGTTGCGCTTGTTTGAATTGCCGGATTGGCAGGGTTTTCAAATTGTTGAGGCACAAATACTTTTGGGTCTTCCCTTTTCATTTTAAGCGCCAATTCAACACATTCTTCAATACAGGCGCCAATATTACCCGCATCGTGAACCAAAATCACTTCGGCACCGTAATGACGCACAAGCTTGCGTCTTTCTTCGCTTACCGAATCAGGCATAATTATTTTAACTTTAAGTCCCTTAACGGCGCCTACCAGCGCAAGACCGATACCTTGATTACCGCTTGTCGGTTCAACAATAACCGTGTCACTGTTTATAAGTTCCTTCTTTTCGGCGTCAAGTATCATATTATAAGCAGTTCTTGTTTTTATAGAACCCCCAACGTTAAGTCCTTCGAATTTAACGTAAACGTCGGCAGAATCCTTATCGACCATACGATTAAGTTTTATTATGGGCGTATTACCCATTGCTTCCAAAATATTGCCGTAAACCATATAAAATACCTGCTTTTCAAGTTAGTCTATTTGGGTTCCCGTAAGGAAAGAAACAGCGCGTTCTACCGAATCCTTAGAATTACCCCAATCTGCATCCTTGCCGCTGTTGCGGTAGTCGTACATAGAGCAAAAATGTTTCACATCACCGTGAAGCGTTTCAGAGTAATCCTGTGTTATACGGGTAAGATTTTTAAGAAAATCACCATAATACGATTTCATTTTCTTTTTATCGGCGCCGCCTGCCAAAAGTTCAAAGTGCGGCAAACAAAACATACTTTGCTCGTTAAACATTTTTCTAAAGTCCATATCATTTTCATAGCAACGGTACAAAGTATCTATCATACGGGTCATACCCCATTCTATTTTATCGCAGATAAAACAAGAATCGGTGATTCTTCCCGCCTTTTCGCCTTTTGATTTATTACTGCGAAACATTTTATCCGATAAAACGTCGCGGTTGATTTCGTCTATATGAGATTCAAGCATAAGAGCAAGCTGTAATCTTCCCTTTCTGCCAAGCATTTTGCGGTAATGCTTTTCGCAAAATCCCACTTTATTGGTAACCATACGTACGTCGGGCTCCATCATAGCTGCTCCCATAATATATTCTATGATTCTTTCTTCAACAGTGTTATACATTCTGCACACAGGGCAGCCGTCATTTTCTTCAAAGACCTCGCTTACCGGTATGGTACAAATATCATCTCTCATTTCTTATCCTCTTTTAGTGCTGTATCAATACTTTTACCGAACACAACAAAACGGTGGTAAAGATATTCGGTAACAAAATTTGTAATCATCATTATTGCGGTTACAAGATAGCCATTCCAAAGTAAACCTTCTGTAAGAGCCGCTTCTCCCCAGGTTGAAAGAGGCGTGAAAACCACATAATACACCGCAACCTTCAACATAGCCAAAGGCACGTTATTGGCGGAATGAAAAGTAAACTTTCGGTTAAGAGTGAAATTCCAAACAACCGACAATATAAGGGAAATTAGATACGATTGCCAGTCCTTTAAGGCGGCTAATTCTTTAAGGAGAGTAAAGCTCGCTATTTGAATTACACCCGCGCTTATGGAGAATAAAGTAAATTTAACAGTTCTTATAAATTCTTTTTTCTTATTATTCATCGATTTTCCTCGCTTTGTTTTTACTGTATCTGATAAGTCCGATTACAGAAGATACTATAACTATACCTTCATAAACCGCACCGCCCACAGAGCTTACCAATACATCGTAGGCAAGCACCAGCGGAGAGGTTATGAGAATACTTTTTCTAATGTTGTTGGGGTTAGAAAAAGACATAGAATACGAATTTATCATAAGTCCGACTACGGCTAAAACAGAGTACCAATTTTCCCAAGCGAGAATACCCATTGCTCCCATTATAACCGCAAAAGTGATTGGCCAAACCTTGCCGACTTTTCCGTTTTTGCCTGCAAAATAAAAGACAACGTTACGGATAATGCCCACAAAATTCATAGCCATTCCCGAATATGCTCCAATAAGCATATAGTGTAAAGTGAAACAAACCGTAGTTGCAATATGTACGTAAAGCACTTGTTCTCTGGTTTTAACCTGATAATTTATAAAACCGAGAACAACCGCCACTATACCAAGACCTTGTCCTATATAATATAAAATTTCATCCATAATTATCCTAAGCAAACATCACTGATAAGCATCACGCAAAATCCCACAAGTAAAGCATAAGTTGCGCCCCTTTGATTACCGTGAGCGTGAGTTTCGGGTATCATTTCATCGCTGATTACGTAAAGCATTGTCCCCCCTGCAAAGGCAAGAGCAAAAGGTAAAATAAATGAAGCAACGCTTACCGCAAAATAACCGATAAAAGTGCCTATTACTTCTACCACTCCGGTTAAAGCCGCGCAAATAAACGTTTTTTTAGGAGAAACACCCGCCGCTAACATAGGGCCTATAATAACCATACCCTCGGGGATATTTTGAAGGGCTATACCGCCGGCTATTATTAAGGCTTGGTTGGTGTTTTCAGAACCAAATCCAACTCCTGCCGCAATGCCTTCCGGCAGGTTATGAATGGCAATAGCCGTTACAAAAAGTAAAACTTTACTTAAATTAGCATTATTGTGGTGTTCAGACTCACCACCCATAAGGCTGTGAAGGTGAGGGACCAGTTTATCAATAAGGTTTAAACAAAGCGCTCCCGCAAATATTCCCGCTACAGTAACCAAAATACTTAATTTTCCGCCGTATTCCAAAGAAGGGATAATAAGTCCCAATACGGCGGCAGCAAGCATAATTCCCGCAGCAAAAGAAAGAACAATATCGCTAAACCTATGAGAAAACTTTTTGAAAGCAAAACCTATAACAGAGCCAAAAAGTGTCGCTCCGCCAACGCCCAAAGCCGTAAGTAATACAAGTTCCATAATTATTTTATCTCATTAAAGGCGTCAAGCCAAAGTCTTTTTATAAGCTCATGTCCCGATGCTGTAGGATGAACACCGTCGCGAGTCCAATAATCGGCAGGCGCTTTTTTACAAGCATCGTCAAACACGGGTTGAAGCTCAATAAGAGGAAGCCCGTACTTTTCCGCCATTTTCTTTGTTACTTCTGCCTTTTCGGCTACGTCCTTTTCAAAAAGCTGAAACTTTTGGGGATTTTCGGGGTCAACCGTAGCTGTTCCTTCTATAACAAAAGGAGATATAAGAATAAGCTTAATATCGGGCAACGCCGCTTTTACTTCTTCAATAAGCATAGTATAAAACTTTTCGAACTTTTTGGTTTCAACACCGTTTTTGCTGCCTATTTCGTGCCAGGTATCATTAACCCCAATATAAATGCTTGCATAATCGGGTTTTAAATTTATAAAATCCGCCTTAATTCTTGCATACAAATCAACAATTCTGTTACCGCTTATTCCTCTGTTATAAAACACGTATTCGTTTGGATAATCCACACCCATACTCGCCGCAGTTAGATATGCATAACCCTGTCCCATGGAATTTGGAGCGCCTTTATCTCTGCTGCACTCAGTTATAGAATCACCTTGAAAGAGAATAACCTTGGACATACTTATTTCTCCTTTTTTAAAAGCAAGATTATAAAGATTATACCATATCAAATCTTCAAATACAATATATCATTTAGGTTTAAAGAGCCAATTCCATAGTATAATGAGGAATATTTTCAATTAAAAATTCTTCCGAAACAGTTTTAAAGCCTGATTTTTCATAAAATCCCACCGCATAGCTTTGAGAATTCAGTCGTATTCCGGCGCATTTCATATTGCGCTTTATATCATCAATAGCTTTTTCAAGCGCCTCTTTACCAAGTCCTATTCCGTGTTTCAAGGATAAAACTCTGCCAATATGTACCGTGGATTCATCTTCATAAAAAGCGCGCAGATAAGCTATCACTTTGCCGTCATTTTCCAAAAAGAAATGCCTTGAACGGTAATCTGTATCATCCATATCAACGTAAATTATTTTTTGTTCGGCAACAAAAATTTCCGCTCTCGCTTTTAATATTTCATAAAGCTCGGTTGTTGTCAGTTCGTCAAATTCTTTCGCCTTAAATCCCATAATACACACCTCGGATATATTGTAGCATATTATGAAATATATCTCAATAATTAAAAACCGAACGGAGCGTTCGGTTTTTTAATTATAAAAAGTCGCGCATTTGCACCGACAGTTCTTCTTCTAATTTAATAAGGCGTTTGCATATATCTTTAGAAACTTCATCTGCGGCGGCGTACTGATTAAGATATTTGCTAAGCGACTTAACACCCATATTGCAGCCGTCGGTAATAAGGTCAGCTATGGTATGGTCGGACTCATTCATAGAAAGCTTCATATTAGTCTTCATCCATGACATACCTTTCGCAATAGGATTTGGGTTTTTACCCTCATCGCCGTACTTATCAAGTAATTCCTGAAGGTCACCGTCTAACTTGTTATGCTCGTCTTCACAGTTTCTCAAAAGACTTTTAAGCTCTTTCGACTTAACGTACTGTAAAACCTCGTCAATAGACGCGACACCCATTTTAATTCCGGCGTCACATTCTCTAAGCAGTTTTATTGTATCCTGTTCTATCATATAATCCCTCCGCAACTTATTTTAAACAGTTTTATCGGAATTATTATAAAAATAGCAAAAACAGCAGTTCCAAGCAGGAGTTTTTCAAAACAAGAAAGCGTACAAATTTATCTAAAAAACCTATTTGTCCCTAAGAACAACTCCCGAATAGAACTGCTGTTTACCGTTATTGGCACTTAACCGATTTTGCGTATTCCCAAATTTCTGCGTAATCTTCTGCAAAATCGTCAGATTCCGTAGCAAAAACAACAATCCAGAAGCAATCGCTTCCCTTATAATAAGTTAACGCAAAGGTTTTCAATTCGCCTTCCACATCGCCTGTATACTGATAGATCGGAATACCGTCAGTAACTACCAATTCGGTAGGATTTTCACTTTCTAACAGCGAGCGGTGAACTTGAGCAAAATCTTCAACCGAATAATCCCCCATTTCGGTTTCGGAATGAAGCATTTTAAGACCCATTACAGAAATATCTTCGGTTCCTACAATAAAATCATAATCTTCGCTTATAAAATCCATTTGTAAAAAATCGGTAGTAAGTTCAATGGAAAGTCCGTCAAATTCAAAAGTTTTGGCTTTTGCCTTTATGTTTAAAGTAGAGTCAGCTAAATCACCCACAAAAGCGCAACCGCATAACGATACGCATAATATCAAAACAATAAATAAAGAAATAATCTTTTTCATAACAATTCTCCTGTTTTTTAAAGTTATAATATAAAAGCTTAAAAATAAACCTGACCGGAAAAAGGTTTTTACTCTTTAGAAAACACTTTCATTCCAACGCCATAATCTTGTATAAGTATATCCTTTGGTAAACGTAAAAATTTTATAGTTACGAACAAATCTCCCGCTGCGCCCGATAAATTACAAATCTGTACGAGATATACTACCCAAAACCATTGAGCAGAAACAAACAAATTAACAACAGCAAGAACAATGCCCCAAAGAATAACCGGCGCCAGAGCTATAAAAATATACGCCGTCTTATCATAATAATCTTTGCTTCCTGCGAAAGCGTATAAACCGGTAAATCCGTATTTCACTTTCTTGGTTCCGCAAATTTTCATTGCAATTCCGTGCACAAGCTCGTGAAGAACCATATACAGAATCATTAATACAAGCAAAACAGCAAATCGAATAATAAAATTTTGCATACCGTTTTCCATACTGAACATAGAAGAAATCGGCACGACAAAACACATAGGAACTGCTAACAAAAGCGCAATTATAATAGCCAATAGATTCACAAACAATGCCAATTTTTTATTTTTTTGCAAATCAATAGCGCATATTTCATTATAGCCTTCAGGCAAATTTTCAAAAGATTTCATTATATCACCGACCTTTTATTGAATTATAGCATAAAAGCGGTAATAAATCAATGTGAAGCATTGTATCTCATCAATTCCGCAAGGAATTGCATATCATCAAAACTTTAGTTTTGTATATCATCAAGCCGACAGAAATACACACCTAAAGGTGTGATGAGATACAACACGGCGTTGCCGTGTTGATGATATACACGCTAAAGCGTGATGATATACCAAACCTGTCGGCTTGGATAAAAAAACTCTCGTTCCGAAGAACGAGAGTTTTTTGGCGCCTCGAACAGGGCTCGAACCTGTGACACCGCGGTTAACAGCCGCGTGCTCTACCGACTGAGCTATCAAGGCAAAAATGTGTTGGCACCTACCTATTTTCCCGGGCAGCTGCCCGCCAAGTATCTTCGGCGCAAGTGAGCTTAACTTCCGTGTTCGGGATGGGAACGGGTGGACCCTCACCGCAATCAGCACCAACTATTAAGTTTGTCGTCAGACGA
>JAZRKJ010000092.1:0-30369 GCA_045646245.1 Acutalibacteraceae bacterium | reverse complement strand
AGCCGTGGTATGCGTCAGCATTACCACGGCTTTTCGCCTTTTATTCCACTAAAAATTTATCTTTTTTAGGTGCAAGCAGTTTTGTAAGAATAAATTTGTTTCGATTTTGAAGTTGCGAAAACGCAGTAATACTTTGTGTCTTACAAGTTTTCAAAACAAGAAAGCGTACAAATTTATATGAAAAACCTATTTGTCCCTAAGAACAACTCCCGTCAAAAGTACGGTCTTAATTTTTTTAGAGCGGCTTTTTCAATTCGGGATACGTATGAACGTGAAATCCCCAGCTTGTCGGCAATTTCCTGTTGTGTAAGTTCTTCTTTTCCGTAAAGGCCGTACCTTAAAACTATAATTTCTTTTTCTCTGTCGCTTAGAGCTGTAGGCAGTATTTTGCAAAGCTTTTTAATTTTTAGTTTTGTATCTATTTCCTCTGCAATATCGCTGTCATCGGCTATTATATCGCCCAAGGTAAGGGTGTTGCCGTCCTTGTCGGTATCAATTGTATCGGAAAACGAAACGTCCTGAGCGCTTTTTTTACTTGCTCTGAAGTACATTAAAATTTCGTTTTCTATGCATCTTGCGGCATAGGTTGCAAGACGGCTGCCTTTTTTTGCGTTAAAGGTAGAAACTCCTTTTATAAGCCCAATGGTGCCAATGGAAATCAAATCGTCGGGGTCGGCGCTTCCGTAATACTTTTTTGTTATGTGGGCTACCAGACGAAGATTGTGTTCAACCAGTTTGTTACGCGCTGTTATATCTCCGTTGGCGCTTTTTTCAATAAGCTCTTTTTCTTCTTTGGCGGATAACGGCGGCGGAAAATTTCCGTTTTTGGTTACGTGAAGCGCAATGAAGAAGAATGCGGACAGTATTTTCTGGATTAAAGATAAAAACATAAAACCCCCTCTTTCCTTCAATATATATGAAAGAAAAAGGGGGAGTTTGTATGTCCTTTTAAAATTTAGGTTTTTGCAAACTTCATAACAAGAGAAGTGGGTAAAATTTTAGCAATAACACGGTAGAACTTAAAGAATAATTTTGGGGTGTAAATTGCTTTTTTCTTTGCGGAACGTTTTAAAGCGTTTTTGGCAACCTTGGCAGGGTTTGTACGGGGAAGCGTATCAAACGTTTTAGAAGTGCCCTTCTTGATGTTTGCAACGGGTAAAAATTCAGTATCCATAGGACCGGGACAAACCGCCATAACGTTTACGCTTCGGCTTTTAAGCTCTTCACGCAGAGCGCGGCTGAAGCTTGTTACGTAGGCTTTGGTAGAACTGTAAACCGCCATACGCGCATTCGGGGCAAAAGAAGCAATTGAAGAAACATTTATTATTTCGCCGTTCTTTTCCATATACGGTAAGGTTTCTCTTGTTATAACCGTAAGAGCGGTGCAGTTAAGGGCTATTTGGTCGCCGCAGTCTTCGGCGGGGATATTGCTGAAATCTTCCAGCTTGCCGTAGCCTGCGTTATTTATAAGATATTTAACCTCGGGAACACTGTCGTTAAGCGTATCGCGGTATTCCGAAAAACTTGCTTTATCGGTAAGGTCTAAGGGAAGTATAAAGCATTTATCTTCTCCCAGCTCCTTTGCAAGTTCACTTAATCGGTCGCGCCTTCTTGCTATGAGCCAAAAAGATTCAATTTCGGGACAACGTTTTTTAATAGCCAAAGCAAATTCTCTTCCCAGTCCCGAAGAAGCGCCGGTAATTATAGCAGTAATCATATTATCACCCTTTTTAATTTCGTTAATTTATTTTATCATATATACGTATATTTCGTCAATAAATCTGCGAAAAAATAATGCTTGACAGAAGGGACTTGCTATGGTATAATCGTAGAGCCGCATATTGGAGGCTTGTTAAGTTATGCCTTTATGGTATACGCCTCACTTTAGCGAGACTGAAATTAAGGCAGGTGCAACAAAATGTACGCAATTATCGAAACCGGCGGAAAGCAATACCGTGTAACTGACGGTGATGTTATCTACGTTGAAAAGCTCGGCGCAGAAGTTGAAAGCGAAGTAGTTTTCGACAAGGTTGTAGCTCTCAACAACGGCGAACTTAAGGTAGGCGCTCCTTACGTTGAAGGCGCTACCGTTAAGGGTGTTGTTCTCAAGAACGGCAAGGGTAAGAAGGTAACCGTATTTACCTACAAACCCAAGAAGGGCTGCGCTCGTAAAAAGGGCCACAGACAGCCGTACACCAAGGTTGAAATTAAGGAAATCGGTTAAAATATATGACCGAGGTTAAGTTTTTGGCTGAAGGGAAAAAACTTGTCGGGTTCTCTATCAGCGGTCACAGTTCAATTGACTGTGACGATTTAGAGGGGAAAATTGTTTGTTCCGCTGTTTCTTCTGCGGCGTATATGGCCGCCAATACCGTAATTGAAATTGTCGGGGATCGCGTTGAGGCGCAGGTTGATGACGCTCTTATGGTAATAAAGGTTAAAAACCCTTCTGATAAATCATTAGCGGTTTTAAGCGGTTTTAAGCTTCACATTGAACAGCTTTCTCTCCAATATAACGACAGAATATCTATACTTTCGGAGGTGTAGTCATGTTAAAGATTAACATTCAGTTATTCGCCCATAAAAAAGGTATGGGTTCTACCAAGAACGGCCGTGACAGTGAGTCTAAGCGTCTTGGTGTTAAACGTGCCGATGGCCAGTTCGTATTAGCAGGTAACATCCTCGTACGTCAGCGCGGCACTCATATCCACGCAGGCAACAATGTTGGCAAGGGTTCTGACGATACACTTTTCGCTCTTATTGACGGAAAGGTTAAGTTTGAACGCGTAGGCCGTGACCGCAAGCAGGTTAGCATTTACGCAGTAGAGCAGTAAATCAATTTGGGCTCAGGTGGATTCCTGAGCCCTTTTATTTTAAAATTTGCGAGTATTTTAACAATGCAAAGACGGAAATCCTCCCTTTAAAATCAGGTTCGGATTATTCGTGTTTGCTTAAAGGAAAATGAAAAATGTTTATTGACGTAGCAAAAATTCATTTGAAAGCCGGAAACGGCGGAAACGGTTGCGTTTCCTTTCACAGAGAAAAATATGTTGCAGCAGGAGGCCCCGACGGGGGAGACGGCGGCAGAGGCGGTAATATCATTTTCAAAGCCGACGATAACCTGTCTACTCTTGCAGACTTCAGATATAAAAGAAAATATTGCGCCGATAACGGTGAAAACGGAAAAGCATCACGTTGTACCGGTAAATCTGCAGATGACCTTATTATAAATGTACCCCGCGGTACGCTTATTAAGGATGCAGAAAGCGGAAAAATTATAGCAGATATTTCATCTGACGAAGCGGTTATAATTGCCCGCGGTGGTAACGGCGGCTGGGGTAATCAACACTTCGGTCACGCTACGCGTCAGGTTCCCCGTTTTGCAAAACCCGGTGCGCCCGGTGATGAACTGGACGTAACCCTTGAACTCAAGCTTCTTGCCGACGTTGGACTTATAGGTTTTCCAAACGTTGGTAAATCCACCCTTGTTTCTGTTGTGAGTGAAGCTAAGCCTAAAATTGCTAATTATCACTTTACAACCCTTACTCCTGTGCTGGGTGTAGTAAGAATGGGGGAAGGCAGTTCTTTTGTTATGGCAGATATTCCGGGACTTATTGAAGGAGCGGGAGAAGGCGTAGGCTTGGGCCACGAATTTTTAAGACACGTTGAAAGGTGCCGTCTTTTGGTTCACGTAATTGATATTGCGGGTAGCGAGGGAAGAGACCCTATTGACGATTTTGAAAAGATTAACAAGGAGCTTGCGGTGTTTAGTGAAGAGTTGAGTCACGCTCCTCAAATTGTAGTCGGAAATAAGTGCGACCTTACCGATGACCAAACCGTAGAAAAAATAGGCAATCATTTTAAAGAATTGGGTTATGATTTCTTCCCCATTATGGCTCCTATAAAAGAGGGAACAGGCGAGCTTATTGACCATATTGCCGCTGTACTTGCACAGCTTCCGCCTATGAAACGTTACGAAAGTGAAATTGAACCCTTTGAGACCGTTACGGTTAAAAAGGAACTTCGCACCTTTACCGTCAGAAAAGAAAACGGTGAATATTTTGTTGAAAACTGTGACTGGATAGAGCGTATTATGAATACTGTTGACCCTGACGACTATGAATCATTACAGTATTTCGAAAGGGTACTTCGTTCAAGCGGAATTATTAAAGCTCTTATTCGCGAAGGTGTTCAGGAAGGTGACGTCGTTCACGTAAACGACTTTGAGTTTGAGTATGTATTATAATAAAACTACCGTAAAACAAATGAGTCCGTCTGTGCTTTCCTTTGTTGGAGACGCCGTTTTCGGATTGTTGGTAAGAGAGCGTCTTGCAAGTGTTAACCGTCCGTCGGGTGAGCTTCATACCGCGTCGGTGGCTTTTGTCAGCGCCGCAGGACAGGTAAAGGCTTTTGAAATAATCAAAGACCTTCTTAGTGAAGAAGAAATATCGGTATTTAAAAGGGGACGGAATTTCCATACGGGAAGGAGCCCCAAAAACGCCACCCACGGTGATTATCATATTGCCACAGGGGTTGAAACGCTTTTCGGCTTTTTGCACCTGTGCGGCGAAACCCAGCGGGTTTATGAACTGTTTACACTAATATGGGATGATTTTTCGGCAACACTATAATAGGTGTTGTATATGAAAAAAACTTTGAAAACTTATTTTTTTGATGCGGTTTTTTATACCGCGGGTACTGTTATTTATTCTGTAGCGATCCTTATGTTTATTTCTCCGGCTAATATTAGTCCGGGGGGATTTACGGGGGTCGCTTTGGTTTTTCATCATTTGTTAAAATTGCCGACGGGGCTGACTCTTTTATTACTTAATATTCCCGTATTTTTGATAGCTTTTAAAAAATTCGGAGCTACTTTTATTATTCGGACGGCTGTTGTGACGGTTATGGTATCGGTCGCGCTTGACGTAGGGGAAAGGTTCGTATCACCTTTTCGGGGGGATATAATTTTAAACGCAGTTTTCGGAGGTATACTTGTTGGCTTGGGACTGGGAATTGTGCTTTTAAGGGGTGGAACCACAGGGGGAGTTGATATAATAGGAAAACTTATCAATTCTCGCCGTCCCCATATTTCTATAGGCAGAGTAATACTGATAGGAGACGCTTTGGTTTTACTTTTAAATGCCCTTTGCTACCGTGATTTTTCAGGCGCTCTTTACTCGGTTATCACAATTTATATAACGTCGGTTGTTTTGGACGGAGTCCTTTACGGCGCAGACAAAGGCAAACTGATTTACGTTATAACCGAAAATGGGAAAAATATATCTAAAAAAATACTTTTAGAAGTCGGCCGCGGTGTTACCGAAATTACTGCGTCAGGGGCTTATACGGAAGATAAAAAGGATGTTTTGATGTGCGCGGTAAGGCGTAACGAAGTGGCGGCTGTTTTTAGAATTATAAAGAAAGAGGATAAAAATGCTTTTGTAATTGTTTGTGAGGCGGGAGAGGTTACAGGCAGAGGCTTTAAAGAATAAAAAAGACTGATGAACGGTTTCGCTCATCAGTCTTTTTTGATTAGTTGTTTTCTTTTTTATTCTGTTCTTTTTTATTTTCGTTTTTGTTTTGGTTCTGGTTATTTTTATTCTGGTTGTTTTTGTTCTGTTCGTTTTTCTTCATATTGTCGTTCACAAAAATCACCCCGCTTTCGTAAATATTGTTTACAAAAACGGGGCTGATATTCTATGTATTAATAATATCCGGTTGTGGTAGCGTAAAGAGTTCCGTCCTCTTTAATAATTATTTCGCCGTAGAGTACGGTGCTAAACCCGTATTCTTCGGATTTGCTGGTAAAGGAAAAGTAACAAATTCCCATACCGAAAACGGTTGTATTCTTTTCAAAACGAGAAATGTTAAATTCAAGGGAGTTAACGTTGGCGGAGAATATTTTTTTATAGTCAATATCCTCGCGGATAACTTCCTCAATCATTCCTTGGTAAGAATTAACGTGAGCGCCGAAATCCCCCCATTTACCTTTGAAGCCTTCGAAGTTTTCGGCAAGGGCAATGCCTTCATCACGTATTCTTTTGGCTTCGATTTTTTGGTCTACAATATCTTTACAATCCAAAAGGAATTGATAATTGGTTACCAATGCTTTTTGGCTGTCGCTTAACCCGTCGTATTTTTTTATTAATGCGTTTACGGTTGTGTCTTCGTGGGTTAAAGCGGTTTTATCGATTTTATTTATTTCGGCAATCAGCTCATCAGCAAGCTTTTTATCTTTAAGCCCTTGAAGGGTGGTAACGGCTTCCTCAAGAACGGAAGCGTTTGTTACAAGGCTTTTTTGCTTATTGTTAAGGTTGTCGTAATTTGCCTTTGCTGATATAATTGCGGCTTCGTCATCAATAGTGATTCCGTCTTTGCTAAAGTCATCAATTTGTGTAATTACACTTTTGGCAGCCTTTTCGTTTCTGCTTTTAACAAGAACGTTTTTGACTAAAAATGCCGAAATAAGCGTCATAACTGCAATAACTAAAGCCAGCGCAATAATAAATAAGATTTTGAGTCCTTTGCTTTTCTTAGCCATAAATACACCTCTATTCATTTCCTAAAAACAAGCGTAGCGCGTTTTCTCTTGTGATTTTTAAAACTTCCTCTTTGCTTATTCCTTTAATATCGCCGATTTTTTCCGCAACGTAAGGAATAAGCGAAGAATCGTTTCGTTTTCCTCTGAAGGGTACCGGCGCAAGATAAGGCGCGTCGGTTTCAAGAAGAAGCCTGTCCATTGGAACAGATTCCACAACTTCCGGTAGATTTTTAGCGTTTTTAAAGGTAATAACACCGCCGACGCCTAAATACATACCGGCTTTAATTACTTCTTTAGCCATTTCGGTACTACCTGAAAAACAATGGAGAACTCCCTTTGGCTTGTATTTCTTTATAATTTCCAGAGTATCGCCATGGGCGTCTCTGTCGTGAATTATGACGGGAAGAGACAGCTCCTTTGCAAGCTCTAATTGAGCAATAAAGCCAGCCTTTTGCTTTTCCTTGTTTTCCTTGTTCCAATAGTAGTCAAGACCGATTTCGCCTATTGCTACCACTCTTTTGTTAACAAGGCTTCTAAGCGCGGGAATATCCAAGTCGATACGAGTGAGCTCTTCCGGGTGAAAGCCTATAGCCGCGTAAACAAACGGGTATTTCTCTGCTAAGCTAATACATTCTTCGGAAGAAGGAATATCGGTACCGCAGGTAATTATTTCGCTGACTCCATCCTTGTTCATATTGAGAAGCAGTTCATTTAAGTCTTGGCTGAACTGCTCGTCGGTATAGTGAGCGTGGGTGTCAAAAATCATCTTATTTTAGAACCCTCGGGAATACCGTCTGCGAAAATAACCTTTACGGTTTCCGCATCAACTTCGGCAGCAAGAATCATACCCTGTGATTCAACTCCGCAAAGTACGGCAGGCTTAAGGTTAGAAACAACAATAACGGTATGGCCTGTTAAATCCTCGGGCTTATACCATTTTGCAATACCGCTGGCTACGGTGCGGGGAGTTTCGCTACCGTCATCAAGGGTAAGCTTTAATAATTTTTTAGCCTTTTTAATAGGCTCGCACTCTACGATTTTGGCAGTTTTGAGCTCTACCTTCATAAAGTCTTCAATACCGATTTGGGCAAGAGTAACGGTGTTAACGGCATCGTTTTCTGCTTTAGCAGCCTTCATTTTTTCTTCCATTTCTTTTGCAAGCTCCTCCAGTACCTTTTCGGTATCAAGACGGGAGAAAAGGGGAGAAGGAGTACCAACACTAAAGCTGTTGACTGCAAGAGTTTTTATATCGGTATTGTCACAGCATATCTGGTTTCTTATTTCTTTTGCACATTTAGGCATAATGGGAGTAAGAAGCACCGAAAGAAGACGAATATTTTCAAGAAGATTATACATAATCGCTTCAAGACGAGCCTTTTTTGCTTCATCCTTTGCAAGCGCCCAGGGCATAGTTTCGTCAATGTATTTGTTACATCTTCTGGCTAAATTCATAACTGTTTCGCAAGCATCGGCGGTGTGGTAAGAATCCATTTGTTCATTAAATTTAGCTATTGTTTCTTCTGCAACAGAATAAAGGTCGTTATCAAGCTCATCCTTTTCACCGTTATTTGTTACAGTGCCGCCGAAGTATTTATTGGTCATAGCAATACTTCTGTTAACAAGGTTACCCAGAGTATTGGCAAGGTCGGTATTAAATTTATTTATAAATGATTCGTAGGTAATGTTACCGTCCTGAGCGAAGGGAACCTCACTTAAAAGATAGTATCTTACGGCATCGCTTCCGAAACGTGCGGCAAGTTCGTCGGCGTAAATTACGTTGCCCTTTGATTTACTCATTTTGTCTTCGCCGAAAAGCACCCATGGATGACCCAGAACCTGCTTGGGAAGCGGCTCGCCCAGAGCCATAAGAATAATGGGCCAGTAAATGGTGTGGAAGCGTACAATATCCTTGCCTATTACGTGTAAATCAGCAGGCCAGAGCTTTTTATACTTGTCGCTTGGGTTTTCGGTGTCGTAGCCTATACCGGTAATATAGTTAGAAAGAGCGTCAATCCACACGTAAATAACGTGCTTGTCGTCAAAATCTACAGGCACGCCCCATTTAAAGGAGGAACGTGAAACGCAAAGGTCGGTAAGACCGGGCTTTATAAAATTATTAACCATTTCTGCCTTTCTGGAAGCAGGCTGGAAGAAATCGGGGTTATCGTCGTAATATTTTACAAGGCGGTCGGCATATTTGCTGAGTTTTAAGAAGTATGCCTCTTCCTTGGAATCGGTTACTTCTCTGCCACAGTCAGGACATTTACCGTCTACAAGCTGAGAAGCGGTGAAGAAGGATTCGCAGGGAACGCAATATTTACCCTCATAAGAACCTTTGTAAATATCGCCCTGGTCATAAAGCTTTTTAAATATTTTTTTAACCGCTTCTTCGTGGTCGGCATCGGTGGTACGGATAAACTTATCATATTCGGTATCAAGGCTGTCCCAAACCATTTTAATCTGAGAGGAAATATCGTCAACGTAAGCCTTGGGCTCAATGCCCTTTGCTTTAGCGTATTCTTCGATTTTCTGTCCGTGTTCGTCAGAACCGGTCATAAGGTAAACCTCATAACCTTCCATTTTTTTGTGTCTTGCAATAGCGTCTGCCAAAACAATGTCGTAAGCGTTACCAATATGTGGCTTACGGGAAGTATAGGCAATAGCCGTTGTAATATAAAACTTTTTCTTGTCCATATTATCAAACTCCTAAGGGATTATTTATTTAAGGTTTAGTGAAAAGATAAGCCGTTGCGCTTAAAATAAAACAAGCAAACTGGTAAAGAGCTACAAAAGTGCAGTTTACAAAAGCATTTGAGAAAATAACGTACGAAAATAGTATTACACCCAGTACAATAGAAATTATATGAGCGATTTGTAAAAGAGTGTTGGATTTTTTCACACGGTTAGCACAATAGACGGTGGCGGCTACACCGGCGGCGCCGCGTTTGGTAATAGCGCCCGCATTCATACTTTCTTCGTAATTAACGGCGGTTTTGTACATATGCACACCGCTACCGCTCATCATTTTAACCGAATCGCTGTATAAATCGAAATAGTCGCAGACCATTTCTTCGCTAATATTTTGGTCGCAGTTATTAATAAGAATGGTGAGTCCCATAGCGCTTATACGGTCAAGCTCTTTTGCAATGTCGGGGTCGGGTACGTATTTCAGCACAAGCAAGGCGCATGCTTTTCCGTTGCAGGCAACGTAAACGGGGAAGTAACCGTCACGCATAAGTTTTTTATCTCTTTCAGCGTCGGGAACGGGAATTTCGTGGGCAAGCATAAGCGCGCGGTTGCCAATGAATATACGCTTGTTTCCTACCCAACCGGTTACGCCTAAGCGTTTTTCGTATTTTATGGAATCGGCAATGGGTATTTCAACCGCCTTATTGGTTTCCATAACCTCTTTAAAAACGGGAGCAAGAGGACTTTTAATATTTGTGGTTATAGCGCAAGCGCAAGCAATGGTTTCTTCTAAATTGTTGGGGGCTAAAACCTTCATATTGGCAAGTTTAATTGACCCCTTCGGGAATAGCGTGTCGCAGTCTATAACACAAGCGTTTGCAGCCTCAATTTGCTTTGCGGCTTTAAGTCCCGTAATCACGGCGCCGTAACGGTTAAGGTGAGCGGCGGCACTGCTTAAGGGGAGAACAGAACAAGCAAGTGAAGTAAGGGGAGCGAATAAAGCGGTAAAGGCGCAAACGGTAACGGCGCCTGTCATAAAGTTGTCTCTGTATAAGCCAAAGGCAACACCCGCCAGTAAAGAAAACGCCAGACCAATATAGAAAATAAGCTTTGCTCTGCCGTCTAAATCGACGTCAAAAGTGCTGTTCTTAATAAAGTCGGTTACAAAATGGGTGCGCTTCGGAGCGGCGATAAGTACGTCGCCGTCAATGGCTTTGTTAGCCATTGCAAAGGTTGTGGGGGCGTCGTCAATAAGGGCTACGCCATATTTGTCTTTATCGGTAGAAACTTTAAGAAAATTATTATAAACGTAATGGGACTTTCTAAAACGGAAGTAGGAACGGAAAACAAGTGAAAGAGCTGTCATAAGAGCAACGCCAAAATAAATTTCACCCGCAAGTCCGTTTATTAAAGACAAAAGTATTGTGATAAACGATACAGTGACCGAAAGGGCGATACCCGCTTCTGCAGAAGTCCTTCTGGTGAAAAGGGACGGTATGGAAAGAAATACATCCCAGTTGCACAAAACGGGTAAAAGATAGCCTAAGTTTGTGAAAATTGCAATTCCCAAATTAAAGGAAAGCATTTTGTCGGAAAAAGCGGGGATAGCGATAATTCCTAAAATTATAAGCCCTGTAACCGAACCGAAAACCTTAAGAAAACGGGAACGTCTTTCGGTAAGTAATTTTATTTTTACTTTTTTGCGGTCGGCTCTTCCGTGGTATTCATATTCGGGAGTAAATTCTTGGTATTCCGCGTTTTCCTCTTCTTCACTCATACTAAGGTCAACGGGGGATTTTACTTCGCTTATTTCCTTGGGAACGTCCACGTCACGTGTTGAACTTATCATTTCGTCGGGAATAATAACCGGCATTGTGGTGGTGGGAGCGTTATCTTTATAACTGTTTTTTGCGCGATTATCAATATCGGAAATATCGGGAAGACTTCCTGTGTCGTCAACTTTTTTGAATACTATGGTTGTTTCGGTATCCTTTTCTATTTCCTTTTCAGGCTCTTCTTTTATTTCTTTTACCTCTTCGGTTTCTTCTTTTTCAGGTTCTTCAATACCTAAAATCGAAGCGACGCTGTCAAGGGTGTATACGGGTTTGTTATCGGGCACGTATTCACCGTTGTTGCCGTCCATAATAAAAGGCAAACAGTTCTGAAGAAGGCTTTCTTCTTCTTTTTCTTCCGAAACAGGTTCAGAACCCTGAGCTTCTACTGTTTCTTCCTTTGCTTTTTCTTGCACCTCTTCCGATGTTTCTTTTGAATCCTCTTCACTTTTCATTATTATGTCGGTGAAAGAGTCATCTGCCTTTTCTTCGGCTTTTATTGTATTAGAGTCTACACCTTCAAGAAAATCGGAATTCACAGAGAAGAAGGATTTAATGGGCTCTTCTGTTTCTTCTTGAAGGGGAATTTCCTCTGCCTTTACTTCTTCTGCCGGCTTGCTTCTCGAAATCATTTTCTTGCGTAAAGATTCAAGGGGATTTTCGTCAGCAACGTAAAAATCAGAACTGTTATCGCCCACAATTTCATCGGCGGTAAGGGAATGGGGCTTGGGGGCATTTTCGCTCGCTTTTTTTGCGCCGATATAAAAATCGTCGTCGTCCAGCAAGGTCATATCAATATCGTCGTACTTGTCCTTTTTCTTAAACCAAGCCATTAAGCGCCACCTCCCGTTTTAATACTTCTCTTCCGCACAACTTCGTACATAAGTACGCCTGCAGCAACCGAAGCGTTGAGGGAGTTGATTTGTCCGAACATAGGAAGGCTAATCATTTCGTCGCACTTTTTGGCAACCAGTTGACCAATACCTTTACCTTCGTTTCCAATAACAATGGCGCAGGGGATGTTGTAGTCGAAACAGGTGTAATCTTTACCGTCCATATCAGCGCCGAATACCCAAACGCCTTTTTCTTTAAGCTTGTCAATTTCATTTGCAATGTTGGTTACTCTGGCTACGGGCATATATTCAAGGGCTCCGCTGGCGGATTTTGCAACGGTAGCGTTAAGAGAAGCGCTTCTTCTTTTAGGAATAATAATTCCGTGAGCGCCGCAGCATTCTGCGGTACGGATAATGGCGCCCAAATTGTGAGGGTCTTCAATTTCGTCGCAAATGATTATAAAGGGCGGTTTTCCGCTTTCTTCCGCTTTTTTAAAAATATCTTCAACTTGCGCGTAACGCTGAGAGGCAAACTGTACGGCAACACCTTGGTGGTTACCGCCGCCGCAAAGAAAATCCAACTTTTGCGGGGATACTTCTTTAATAAGAATTCCCGCTTGTTTAGCCTTTGCAATAATTGCGGCAACGCTTCCGCCCGACACCGAATGAGCCACCAAAAGGCGGTCGATTTCTCTGCCGGAGCGTACTGCTTCAAAAACGGCGTTTCTGCCGCATATAATTTGTATTTCTTCGCTTTTTTCGTCAGCGTTTTTAATTTCTTGTATTTCTTTTTCCACTTGGGAATTCAACTCCAATATATAAATTATATATAATTATAATTATTATAGCATAATACACTTTGAAAAAAAAGTACTTTTTTGCGGTTTTGTATAGTTTTTGTGTTCCTGTGGAAAACTTTAAGAAAAAGGAGTGTGTATTTATGGACAAAATAAAAGATATCAGAGCGTACGAACTTATTGATTCAAGAGGCAATCCCACCGTTGGCTGCTTTGTTTCCACCCAAAACGGCGCAAAAGGGTTTGCAATTGTGCCGTCGGGTGCTTCGACAGGAGTTCACGAAGCCCTTGAAATGAGGGATAACGACCAAAATCGCTTTATGGGTAAAGGGGTTTCCAAGGCGGTGAAAAACGTTAACGAAATCATTGCCCCGGCGCTTATAAATTCGGGTATTTTCTCTCAAAGAGAACTGGACAGTTTTTTAATAAATCTTGACGGAACCGAAAATAAAGAAGCCCTTGGCGCCAACGCTATTCTTTCGGTTTCTTTAGCCTTCGCAAAGGCAGCAGCCGCTTCGGTTTCTCAACCGCTTTACCGATATTTGGGCGGAGTAAACGGAAAGAGCCTTCCCGTTCCTATGATGAATATTTTAAATGGTGGAGCCCACGCCGCAAATAACGTGGATATTCAGGAATTTATGATAGTTCCCCACGGCATTAAAGGGTTTTCCGAACAACTGCGCGCGGGGTGTGAAATATACCACAGCTTGGGTAAAGTGCTAAAGAAAAAAGGCGCTCTTTCGGGGGTAGGAGACGAAGGCGGATTTGCGCCCAGCCTTTCAGGTGACGAAGAAGCGCTTGAATGTATTATGGAGGCGATTTTCAACGCCGGTTATAACGATTCGGTTGTAGGAATAGCCCTTGACGTAGCGGCAAGCGAATGGGTAAAAGACGGCGCGTATACTCTCCCTAAAAAAGGTACGGTAATGACATCGGAAAGCCTTGTTGACTACTATATGAGCTTTACTGAAAAATACCCCATAATGTCCATTGAGGACGGTGTTGGTGAGGATGATTTCGACGGCTGGAAACACTTGAGCAATTGCCTTTCCCAAAAGATAAATCTTGTAGGTGACGACCTTTTTGTAACCAACGTAAAGCGCCTTAAAATGGGAATTGAAAAGGGAATAGCCAATTCTATTCTTATAAAACTCAACCAGATAGGAACCCTTACCGAAACTCTTGACGTAATTGAAATGGGTAAAAAATACGGCTATAAGAGTATTATTTCCCACCGTTCGGGGGAAAGTGAGGACAGTTTTATTTCCGACCTTGCTGTTGCGGTAAATGCGCCTTTCATTAAGTCGGGCGCGCCCTGTCGAAGCGACAGAGTCGCAAAGTATAACAGACTTTTAATAATAGAAAAAGAAGTATAAAAAATGCTTCCAATCTTTAAGTCAAAGGTTGGAAGCATTTTAAATGGGTAAAATATTTAGATGTCATCCTTAATGGAATCGGCTATTTTCAGTAACTCTTCTTTCGGTATGCTGTCATTAGCAACTACACAATAAATATATTTACCGTCATTCCAATAATACTTTCTTCGTTGGAAGCTTTTTAAATAAACGTACATGCCGTCACCGTATTTTTCCATTTCTCCGTCTTCGGTATTGATAAGTGTTTCTCTTCCTAAAGCGGTGAGCTGTTTGTATATTATTTCGTTGCCGTCGTCGTTTTTATACATAACTCTGTAAGCATTATTATCCCTTCTTACTTCACTTACTTCGTATCCATCGGGAATAAAAGACGGCGTATAATACACTTCTATATTATCCGGCGCATCCGTATCGGTGGAAAAACAAGCGGTGGAGAACTTTTCGTAGATTTCCACAAAAAAGTTTTTAACCCCTTCGCGTAATGCATCAACGCTTAACACGGTGCAGGTAGCCGCTATAAGCAACGCCACAATAACGCAGGCAACCCGCTTTGCCACAGTATTTATGAGGTAAAAATACGGTTTTCGACGTTGTTTAATAAGCTGTTGAATTTTCTTATCAAAACTTTCCGGAATTTGTGTTTTTTCGGCTTCTTCAAAATCGTAGTTATTATATGTTTCTTTAGAATAATAATCAAAAATTTTGTAAAGCAGTTCTTGTTCTTTTTTAATATTTACAGTCATATTTCATTTCCCTTTAATAACGCTTTTGCGCGTTGTAATCTTTTATAGAATGCGCTTTTTGTGATATTTGTAATGTGGCATATTTCCTTTTCGCTTAAACCGTAATAATATTTCAGCATAAGTGTATTGCGGTATATTTCGGGCATAGCCATAATTCTTTCCCACACTATATCAAATTCTTCATTATCTTCATCAAAAGTAATTGTTTTGGAAAGCTTTTCTTGCTTTAGTTGCTGACTTTTTTCTTTTTTTAGTATATCTAAGCAAACGCATTTTGTAACGATTCTTATAAAGTTAAATACTTTATGTTCATCCATTTGTTCGATTTGTTTTAAATATTTAGTTAATTTCAAAAAAGTTTCTTGAGCGGCATCGTCAACAAGCCCCAATTTACCAAGATACTCACAAGAAATACCATAAATAACCTTACGATATTTGTGATAAAGCTCTTCGAAGGCATCCTTTTCTTCTTGGGTTTCAATAATAGAAAGGCATATTGCAAGCATTTTTTCACCCCTTTTAAACAAGCACAAGAGTCCGCGCAGGAAATTCCCGCGTGGACTCCCTAAGTGAGATAACATCAAAATACGCAAAGCACGTATTTAATAAACCGGTATTTTGTTTTTAGTTAAGACACAGAACCGTCCTGCGTGTGCCGTCATCCTTTGCCGTCAGGCAACATCGTTTACGGCAAAGCCGTAACATCATTTGTGTTTAACACAACATCATTTGCAAAGCAACTACTTGCCGTCCCCTGATTGTCCCTGTCCTAAAAAAATTGATTTCTTTGTTCCAGTTCGAAATATCAGCAGACAATTCTTGATACGCAACAGTTGAAAAATCATCTAATACAACGAATATATACGACTTACCAAACTCATAACACAAGGGGACGGTCCCCTATGTTATCGGTAATTTCTTATTTATTTAATTATATCATTAGTTACAAAAATTTTCAATATTTTACAAGTTATTCTATTATCTATAACGTTTTAGAATGCCGATTTTGGACAAGTTTTTAATAAAAAACAAAAAATCGGAAGTTTCTACAAATAAAAACTTCCGATTTTGTATAGTTTGCTATAGTTTAATTTACTTTTATGCGGGGAACTCTTTTTGAAACGCCGCAGACTATTTCATAATTTATGGTGCCTGCAAGCTCGGCAATTTCGTCCACAGGAAGGTCTTTTCCGAAAAGGATAACTTCGTCACCGATTTCAATTTCTTTAATATGGGTAACGTCAACCACCATTTGGTCCATACAAACTCTGCCTACAATATTCGCGCGCTGTCCGTTAATAATAACCTGACCTTTATTGGAGAGAAGTCTGGGGTAGCCGTCGGCATAACCGACGGAAACGGTTGCAAGTTTGGATTTTCCCTTTGTTTTAAAGGTTCTTCCGTAGCTTATACAGGTATCCTCTTCCACCTCTTTAACCATAGAAACAACGCTTTTAAGGGTCATAACGGGGATAAGCTCTTCGCTGTACTTCATATCCTTGTCGGGGGAGAGACCGTAAAGGATAACACCGGGGCGGCAAAGGCAGGAATGTTTATCCTTTTCAAGTAAAAGACCTGCGGAATTACAGCAATGTACCGTTTTTATGGTATTGCATTTTTCTTTAATCAGTGTAGCGGCGTTTTGGAAACGTGTGTACTGCTGGCTTGTGTAGTCGCCGTTAATGTCTCCGCTGCGGTCGGCGGCGGCAAAGTGGGTGAAAATTCCCTCAAAGGAAAGCCCCTTTAAAGGCAGGATTTCATAAATATCATTTAAACCGTTTAATGCGCTTGTTCGGCAGTCGAACCCGATTCTTCCCATACCTGTATCAAGTTTAATATGGGTGTTTACGGTAACGCTTGATTTTACGGCGTATTCTGAAAGCTTTTTAGCATAAGACTTGTCGTAAACCGTTTGGGTAATGTTATTTTCGGCTAATTTTTGCGCGGCTTCGGGAGGGGTATAACCAAGAATTAAAACAGGGGAGGAAATACCCATATTTCTAAGTTCCATAGCCTCGTCAATGTTGGAAACGGCAAAGGCGTCAGCCCCTGCGCTTATAAGAGCGGGGAGAACTATATCGGTGCCGTGACCGTATGCGTCGGCTTTAACAACCGCCATAAGTCGGCAGTCTTTTGCGCTGTTTTTAATTGTTTTAAAATTATGTACCAGAGCAGAAACGCTTATTTCCGCCCAAGTACGGTGTAAGAAAGCCATATAAAGACCTCGCAACTTAAATTTTACTTATATATTATACCAACCTTTATTATTTTTGTAAAGCGGAAATAAGTTTCTTTGAAATGGGAAGGGCAAGAGCGGTAAGAAAGCCCCATAAAACGGTATAAAGAAGACAAATTTGCCCTAAAAAATTAAATTTGATTTGACTGTAATCCCATACGTTTTTACAAAGAAGTATATTGAAAACTATACCGAAACAAAGCTCTACGGCGGTAATTGTAAGACTTCCCATAATACATTTATACAAATATTTTATATGGGGAAAGGCTTTTTCTATTGCGGTTATAAGAGAAAAACACACCCCTCCCGCAACTGCCATGGAAGGGTGGGTATGCCCCCGCCACAAAAGCTCAATGGCGGAATATCCTATTGCGCCTACGGTGAAAACCGCGGCTTGGTTTTTAATTTGCTCCAAAAAAAATCACCCTTGCTTATTTTGCGACGGCAAGAGTGATTTATGCGTAAAATTATCTTCTTCGGTTTACCATTGCTATAAGCCTTAGAAGCTGGGCGAGTGAAGCGAGTAACGCACCCAGATAGGTCATTGCGGCGGCGCTGAGCACTGCTTTGGCTCCGTTAATTTCAGAATCGTCATAAAGGATATTATAGTCCCTTATAATGGTTATTGCGCGGCGTGAAGCGTTAAATTCCACGGGCAAAGTGATAAGCTGAAAAAGGGTGGAAAGGGCGTAAAAGGCTACGCCGATAGCCGCAATTGCGGGGAAAAACAGAAAGCCCAAAAGTATAAGAGGCATTGCCAAAGCGGAGCCGATACGGGTTACGGGTAAAATTGCGTTTCGCAACTTTATGGGGCCGTAGCCGCTTGCGTACTGAAGGGCGTGGCCGGCTTCGTGACAAGCAACGCCGACGGCGGCTACCGTGGCGCGGTCGTATACTTCCTCGCTAAGGCGGATTGTATTTGTACGCGGGTCAAAATGATCGCTTAAATGACCGCTTACACGTTCGATTTTAACGTTGTATACCCCTTGGGAAGCAAGTAGCTTTTCCGCTGCGGCGGCACCGGTTAAGTGGGCGTTGACTTTACTGTATTTTGAAAAAGAAGATTTTACTTTTATTTGTGCGACAGCGGTAACGATTAAGGCTACGACTAAAAGCACCATAGCAATAGCAAAAATGGGATCGTCGTAATTATAACCGTAACCGTAGCCATAGTAATAATAAGGCCACATTTATTTCATCAACCTTTCACGGTTATCTTTTGATATTTAACCTCGTAATATTCATTTTCGGTTTCAAATTCGCCGGTTGCGTGCATGTGGAAAGTATCATCGCTCTTAAAATCTATAGAATATTCTATAAGGCGCTGGCTACCCGAAGGGCGTATATCCAAAAATTTATAGCTTACGGGTTTGCCGCTTTCGTCACAAGTAAAAGCGTATTCGTTAACGTATCCGCTTACGTATCTGTAAGAAACAATAAAACCGCTGTCGTCGAATATTATGGTTACGTGTTCTTTTTGGTCTTTATCATAAAGAATGTACTTATTATCTGTGATTTTTTTAGCGGTGTATTCTTCTCTGCGCGTGTCGTAGGTACGAACTAAAGAAGTCATATTTCCTCTTTTGTTATAAGAATAAGTATCTACGTAATTTTCGGTGTAGCCGGAATTGTAAAACACCGATACTGTAGCGGGCTTGTTATCTTCGGTGTAGGTGTAGGTGGTTGTCATAACCGAATTTTCGTCAACAATATAATCCATACTGCTTACGCGGTAAACGCCTTTACTGCTGCAAGAACAAAGGCAGAAGGACACCGAACAAATGCACAAAACAGCAAGGAAAAGCGATAATAATTTTTTAAACGTTAAAGAGGAATTCAACTACGTCACCGTCCTGCATAATATATTCTTTGCCTTCGGTTCTTACAAGTCCCTTGGTACGGGCGGCGGCAAGAGAACCGCATTCGTTTAAGTCGTCAAAAGCAATAATTTGGGCGCGGATAAAACCGCGTTCAAAGTCGGAATGGATTTTACCTGCGGCTTGAGGCGCTTTTGTTTCTTTCTTTATGGTCCAGGCGCGAACCTCCTTTTCACCGGCGGTAAGGTAAGATATAAGACCCAAAAGGCTGTAGCTCTTTTGAATAAGACGGTCAAGACCTGAAGCTTCAAGCCCTAAATCGGATAAGAACATTTCCTTTTCTTCTGCCGTCATATCTGCAATGTCTGCTTCCATCTGAGCGCAAATGGGCATAACTTCGGCGCCTTCCTTGGCGGCAAGCTCTTTAACGGCGCAGAAGTGAGGATTATCTTCGGGAGCTTTACCCGAAAAATCGTCTTCGCTTAAATTGGCGGCGTAAATTACAGGCTTGGTGGTGAGAAGGAAAATAGTGTCTAAAATTTCTTTTTCTTCTTTGCTGACTTCCATACTTCTTGCGCTTTTACCGCTTTCAAGATGGTCGTAAAGGCGTTTTAAAAAGTCAAGCTCGCCCTGTAAGGTTTTATTTCCCTTTAAATCCTTGGCGGTTTTTGCAATTCTGCGTTCAACCATTTCCATATCGGAAAAAATAAGCTCAAGGTCAATGGTTTCAATATCGCGAAGAGGGTCGATACTTCCTTCAACGTGAATAATGTTATCGTTTTCAAAACATCTTACAACGTGAACTATTGCGTCAACTTCTCTTATATTGGCAAGGAATTTATTGCCCAGACCTTCGCCCTTTGAAGCGCCTTTAACAAGACCTGCAATATCAACGAATTCAATAATTGCGGGAACAACGGGGGGAACCTTCGCGCCTTCGGTGTACATATCGCGCAGCACGTCAAGACGTTTATCCGGAACGGCAACCACGCCCACGTTAGGCTCAATTGTACAGAAAGGGAAATTTGCCGACTGCGCCCCTGCGTTGGTAATAGCGTTAAATAAAGTGGACTTGCCAACGTTAGGAAGTCCTACAATACCTAGTTTCATAGTTTTGCCTCCAAAACAAATATAATGCATTTAGTATATCTATTATAAGGGTATAAGAAAATATTATCAAGAAAAATATAAAAAAACTTTAAAAATGTTAAAGTATGTAGTATAATATAAAAGATAATGGAAAGGAGTGGGTCCTTATGCATACTAATTTTACGGTATCCCTTAAAAAAATTATAAAAGAACTTTCTCTTGAAACCCTTTATCTGCCTTGTAAAGCAGAAGATATTATGATTAAAAGCGCAGAAATAAACCGTCCCGGTATTCAACTTGCAGGCTTTTACGGATATTTTGATAATTCCAGAATTCAGATAATCGGTAAAACCGAGGAAGGTTACCTTGAAGAACTAAGCGTTGAAGAACAGGGAGCGCGTTACGATACCTTTCTTTCTCAAAAGCCACCCGCAATAATTATTGCCAGAAATTTGGAGATTCCGGATTTTGTGATTACTCTTGCAAAACGTTACGAGGTGCCGGTACTTCGCAGTAAGGATTCAACGTCGGAGGTTTCAGCGGCGCTTATTGCGTTTTTGAACCTGCAACTTGCTCCCCGTATTACCCGTCACGGCGTATTGGTGGAGGTTTACGGTGAAGGTATTCTTCTGCTCGGTGAAAGCGGAGTAGGTAAAAGTGAAACGGCAATTGAACTTGTAAAGCGCGGTCACCGTCTTATTGCCGATGACGCGGTGGAAATAAGAAAGGTTTCAAGCAAATCTTTGGTAGGCAGTGCGCCTGATAATATCCGCCATTTTATTGAGCTTCGCGGTATAGGGATTATAAATGCCAGCCGTATATTCGGTGTCGGTTCGGTTAAACTTACCGAAAAAATAGATATGGTAATTAACCTTGAGCCTTGGGATATAAACAAGGTTTACGACAGAATGGGCCTTGAAGAAAAAACCATGGAAATATTGGGCATAACCGTTCCGTCGGTTACCATACCCGTTAAGCCGGGTAGAAATTTAGCTGTAATAATCGAGGTTGCTTCAATGAACAACCGTCAGAAAAAGCTTGGTTACAATGCTGCCGAAGACCTTCTTAAAAGGCTTGGTATGCTTGAAGGCGAAAGCGGTGAAGAAACTCCCGTTGATCCTTATCAATAAATTATACTTGCACTAAAATATCGGAGGAAACAAAAATGTATACTTTAGGAATTGATTTGGGTGGAACTAATATTGTTGCCGGCCTTGTAGATGAAAATTATAACGTAATTGCTAAGGGCAAGGTTAAAACAAACAGTCCCCGTCCTGCAGAAGAAATAGCTGACGATATGGCAAGAGCTTGCTTTATGGCTTGCGAAAATGCCGGTGTTTCAATAAAAGATGTTATTGCTTGCGGTGTAGGAAGCCCCGGAGCAATTAATCCTGTTGACGGCGTTGTTGTTTATGCTAACAATCTTAAATTTGATAACGTGCCTTTGGCTCAAATGCTCAAAGACCGTACAGGTGTTGATTTCTATATTGAAAACGATGCTAACGCAGCGGCTTACGGCGAATTCTTGGCAGGCAGCGGCAGAGGTGTTGATTCTTGCGTTGCCGTAACTCTCGGTACCGGTGTGGGCGGCGGAATTATTATAGACGGCAAACTTTTCTCCGGTTCCAATTATGCAGGCGGTGAGCTTGGTCATACCGTAATTTGTATTGACGGCGAGCCTTGTTCCTGCGGCAGAAAAGGTTGCTGGGAGGCTTATGCTTCGGCAACGGCTCTTATTCGTCAGACTAAAGCCAAAATGCAGGAAAACACAGACAGCGTTATGTGGGAGCTTGCAAACGGAAATCCGGATAACGTTAACGGCAAAATTGCCTTCGACGGTATGAGAAAGGGCGATAAAGCGGCAATTGAAGTTGTAGAACAGTATGAAAAATACGTTGCGGTTGGCCTTGCTAACATTATCAATGTGTTCCAGCCTCAAAAAATTTGTATCGGCGGCGGTATTTCCAACGAAAAAGAAACCTTGGTTAATCCTATAAAGGAATTTGTAAATAAAGAAATTTATACTACAATGGGTAAGCCTTGCGAAATTCTTCCCGCAGAGCTTGGTAACGACGCAGGCATTATAGGCGCTGCTTCTCTTTATAAACTATATAAGTAATCCGAAAGGGTGTAATTTATGGCGTGGCAGACTGTTGAGCAGTTTTGCAAAACCGAAAAAATTGAATATCTCGCCGATGAACCTATGAGCCTTCATACCAGTTTTCATATCGGTGGGAATGCGGATTTATTCATATCTCCCGAAACAAAAGAGCAGTTTTTTACGCTTGTTGAATTTTTAAAGGGCGAAAACATACCCTTTATGATAATCGGCAGAGGCAGTAATCTTGTGGTTTCGGATGACGGAATTGAAGGCGCGGTTATAAGCCTTTCCGCCCTTAACAAAATTTGTTTTAATCAAGAGGGTGACGTTTGTGCCGATGCAGGAGCTTCCCTTGCGGCGGTATGTACCTTTGCCCGTGATAACAACCTTTCGGGGTTGGAATTTGCTTACGGTATCCCCGGAAGTGTGGGCGGTGCCATGGTAATGAACGCCGGCGCTTACGGCGGAGAAATGAAGGACGTTGCGGTTAGTTGTACGGTTCTTGACGAAGCGGGTAACGTAATAGAAATTCCCCTTGAAAAAATGGAACTTTCTTACCGTAACAGTATTTTTAAAAAGCGCTCACTTACGGTTTTGGATGCCGTTTTCAGGTTGAAAGCGGACAAAAAAGAGCAAATAAGCGCCAAAATGGATGATTTTATGAATCGCCGTAAAACCAAACAGCCTCTTGAATATCCCAGCGCGGGAAGTGTCTTTAAGCGCCCCGAAGGGTATTTTGCCGGTGCACTTATTGAAGAAAACGGATTTAAGGGATACGGCGTAGGCGGAGCGCAGGTTAGTGAAAAACACGCGGGATTTATAATAAATACCGGTAATGCTACTTGTAAAGACGTTAAAAATCTTGTTGAAATAATCCGCCAAAAGGTTATGGAGAAAAACGGCGTTTTGCTTCAAACTGAATTAATATTTGTTGGCAGGTGACTTGAAAATGAAACTGCTTATAGTAACGGGTATGTCAGGCGCGGGTAAATCCCAAGCGGTAAATGCTCTTGAAGATTTAGGGTATTACTGTGTGGATAATATTCCGCCTACTCTTATTCCGGCCTTTGTTGATTTGGGTAAACAGGGAAATGAAAGTCTTTCCCGTCTTGCGGTTGTTACCGATACAAGAGGCGGTGAACTTTTTTCCGAAATCGACAACACTCTGAATAAACTAAAGGAAAGAAACGTAGAATATCAGATTCTTTTTCTCGACGCGGCAGACGAAGTTCTGGTTCAGCGTTATAAAGAGAATCGCAGAAAGCATCCGTTAAGCGATGAAAGTGAAGTCTCTATTGCTTCGGCGGTAGCTAAAGAACGTGAAATGCTTAAAATATTGCGCCTTTGCGCTGATTATATAGTGGATACTTCACGTATTTCTCCCGCTCAGTTAAAGGAACGCCTTTCTTCGCTTTTCTTTGGTAATTCCAATAACGGTTTTGTTATTCAATGTATGTCTTTCGGCTTTAAATACGGCCCCGCAATTGATGCGGATATGATTTTTGACGTAAGGTGTTTGCCTAATCCTTTTTACGACCCTGAGCTTCGTCCTTTAACAGGGCTTGACAGAGAAGTAAGAGACTACGTTTTAAGCGGTGAGGAAAGCAAAGAATACGCTAAACGTCTTATTGATTTTATCGATTACGCTTTGCCTCTTTACAGTAAAGAGGGTAAAAGCCGACTCAGCATTGCAATTGGTTGCACCGGCGGAAAACACCGCAGTGTTACCTTCGCAAACCTTATCAATAAGCATCTTTGTGAAAAAGGTTATCACAGCGTTGCGGTTCACCGCGATATTAAAAAATAAAAACGGAGGAAGTAACTGTGTCATTTTGCAGTGAACTGAAAAACGACCTTTGCTTTGAAAAGCAGCCTTCTTGTTGCCAAGTGGCGGAATGTTACGGGTTTATGCTTTTCGGACGTTCTTTTTCCTATAAAAATATTTCCCTTATAACCGAAAACGAAAATATTTCCAATCGCTACATAAAATTTTTAAAGAAAAATTTTGCTATAATTCCCGCAACCAAAAAAACCGGCAAAAAGGTGACGATATATAATATTTCGGTTACTGACCCTGCCGCTTGCGGCGCGGTTATGTCGGCTTTCGGTTACAACGGAAACGATTTACTCAGTATTAACCACGACGTTTTTAAAAGAGACTGTTGCTTCGGCTCTTTTATACGCGGTGCTTTTCTTGCTTGCGGGCAGATGAGCGACCCTTATAAAAATTACCATACCGAATTTGTTATACGTGATTTTACTTTGGCTATTGAATTTTACAGTCTTCTTATAAGCCGCGGGCTTTCTCCCAAACGTAGTATGCGAGGAAACAGTACAGTTATTTATTTTAACCAAAGCGAAACAATTGAAGAGCTTTTGACTCTTATGGGCGCCAATCGAAAGGTGCTTGAGTTTATTGAGGTTCAGGTTACCAAAACCATAAGAAATAAGGAAAACCGTAAAAGTAACCTTGAAATGGGCAATATAGGAAAGCAGGTTGACGCTTCTATTGTTCAGCGTAATGCGATAGATTTTCTTTCAAAAGCGGGAAAACTGGAAACGCTAAATGACGAGCTTTATTCGGTTGCTGTTTTGAGAAAAGAAAATCCCGATGCATCTCTTAGCGAGCTTTGCAAAATTTACGGTGAATCGATTACGCGTTCGGGGCTTAATCACAGACTTAAAAAGATTATTGATATAGCGCAAGAATTAAAAGAAGGAAAATAAGAAAATGACCGATTTTGTTCATCTTCATCTTCACACGGAATTCAGTTTGCTGGACGGTTGTTGCCGTATCGGTTCTCTTTTTGATGCCGTGAAAGCAAGGGGACAAAAGGCGGTTGCTATAACCGATCACGGCGTAATGTACGGCGCCGTGAATTTTTTTAAAGCCGCAAAGGCGGCGGGAGTAAAGCCGATTATCGGTTGTGAGGTTTACGTTGCTCCCAGAAGCAGAACCGATAAGCAAAAGGCGCTTGACGGTGAATATAACCACCTTGTACTTCTTTGCAAAAACGAAACCGGATATAAAAACCTTATAAAAATGGTATCTCTTGGCTTTACCGAAGGCTTTTATACAAGGCCGAGAATAGATAAAGAGCTTTTAAAGGAAAATAGCGAAGGGCTTATTGCGCTTTCCGCTTGTCTTGCAGGTGAAATACCCCGTAAATTAACCGTGGGTGATTACGACGGTGCAAAGCAAACCGCCCTTTGGTACAACGAGGTTTTCGGCAAGGATAATTATTATATTGAAATTCAGGACCATTCCCTTATGGAACAGAAGCGAATTTTACCTGATTTGTTGCGCCTTTCAAAAGAAACAGGCATTCCCCTTGTAGCCACAAACGACGTCCACTATATTGAAAAAGAAGACGCAAAAATTCAAAAGGTGCTTGTTTGCTTGCAAACGGGTAAAAAACTGAGAGAAGAAGGCGGACTTGAATTTAAAACCGATGAATTTTACCTTAAATCGGGGGATGAAATGGCGCGTCTTTTCTCCCGTTTTGACGGAGCAATAGAGAATACGGTAAAAATTGCCGATATGTGTGATTTTGAATTTGAATTCGGCAATATCAAACTGCCTCTTTTTGATATAGGTGATAAAAACCATGCCCTTTATTTAAAGGAAAAATGTTATAAGGGTATGTATGAACGCTACAATGAGAGTGAAATCGAAGCAGCGAAAGAACGGTTGGATTTTGAACTTGGCGTTATCGACCAAATGGGGTATACCGACTATTACCTTATTGTTCAGGACTTTGTTTCTTACGCTAAAAGCAAGGGTATTCCCGTAGGCCCGGGCAGAGGTTCGGGCGCGGGTAGTATTGCGGCGTACTGTTCGGGTATAACGGGTATTGACCCTCTTAAATACGGCTTACTTTTCGAACGCTTTTTAAATCCGGAACGTGTGTCTATGCCCGACTTTGATATAGATTTTTGTTACGTAAGACGCCAAGAGGTTATTGATTACGTAGTGGAAAAATACGGCACCGACAGAGTGGCTCAAATTGTAACCTTCGGTACTCTTGCCGCAAGAAACGCCGTAAGAGACGTGGGCAGAGTAATGGATTTGCCTTATAATCTTTGCGATAAAGTAGCAAAGCTTATTCCGCGGGATTATCATACGGATTTGGCTTCGGCAGTTCAAAAAGTGCCGGAACTTAAAGCGCTTTATAACGAGGATGATTCGGTAAAAGAGCTTATTGATACCGCGCTTAAGCTTGAAGGTATGCCGAGACACGCCTCTACCCACGCGGCAGGGGTAGTAATATGTGACCGCGCGGTAAGCGAATACGTTCCTCTTTCCAAAAATGACGACGCCGTAGTTACCCAGTATACTATGACCGCTCTGGATGAATTAGGGCTTCTTAAAATGGACTTTTTGGGGCTTCGCAACCTGACGGTTATACGTGATGCGGAGGAAAGCATTAGAAAAACCGTACCTGATTTCTCTGTGGATAGTATCCCGCTTAATGATAAAGCTACCCTTGATATGATGGGTAAAGGGCTTACCTTGGGCGTATTTCAGTACGAAAGCGAAGGTATGACCAACGTTGTAAGAACCTTTAAACCCGAAAATATAGAGGACCTTATAGCTATTTTGTCCCTTTACCGACCCGGACCTATGGATTCTATACCAACCTACGTTCATAACCGTTTTCATCCCGAAGATATACGGTATGATACTCCGCTTTTAAAGCCTATTCTTGATATTACCTACGGCTGTATTGTATACCAGGAACAGGTAATGCAAATTTGCAGAAATTTGGCGGGATATTCTTTGGGCAGGGCGGATATTGTCCGTCGCGCTATGTCTAAGAAAAAGCATAGCGTTATGGAAGCTGAAAGAAGCGTCTTTATAGAAGGCGCGGTAAAAAACGGTGTTGAAAGAAAAATTGCTGAAAAAATATTTGACGATATGGCGGCGTTTTCTTCATACGCCTTTAATAAATCCCACGCCGCCGCTTACGGTTACGTTGCTTATCAAACTGCATACCTTAAGTGTCATTATCCTGCCGAGTATATGGCGGCGCTTATTACAAGCGTAATGGAAAATCCTTCGAAAGTGCTTGAATATATTGCGGAATGTCAACGCCTCGGCATTGCAATTCTCCCCCCCAGCGTTAACCAAAGCGAAGAATATATGACCGTGTCAAAGGAAGGCATACGTTTTGGGCTTTTGGTTGTTAAAAATCTTGGAAGAATTGCCGCAAGAAAAATAATTGATGAAAGAAAATCCGGCGGTAAGTATCTTTCTATGTATGATTTCTGTTTCAGAAATTATTCACGCGAATTTAACCGCCGCGCTCTGGAAAATCTTATAAAAAGCGGAGCCATGGATTCTTTGGAAAAAAGCCGCCGTCAAATGCTTTACGGTATAGAAGCGGTGCTTAGCGCCGCCGAAAGCAAAAGCCGTTTTGAAATGGGCGGACAAATGAATCTGTTTTCGGATAACGATGAAGAAAACGTTTCTTATTCCTTACCCGATATGGAAGAAATGGAACCGGCTAAGCTTTACGCTCTTGAAAAGGAATCAACCGGTATGTACCTTACGGGGCATCCCATGAAGGAATACGAAACCTATGCCCGATATTCGGGAGCAATGAAAATAAGAGATATATTAACGGGGGAAGACAACGACGGTAAACGAGTAAGTATTGTTTGTATGATTTCCGCCGTTAACGTAAAACAGCTTAAAAGCGGACAAATGCTTTGTACGCTTACGGTGGAAGATTTAAGCTCTGCCATTGACGTTATTTGTTTTTCTAAGCCGTATGCTCAGTACCAAAACCTGTTCGCCGTTTCAAAGGTGTTAAGAATTACGGGAAAAATAAGCGAAAGGGAAGACCGCCCGACCGAACTTATTCTTGAAAGAGCGGAAGTTCTTCCTGCTTTTGCGTCAGGGTTTGTGGCTCCGAAAGGAAAGGTTAAACCTAAAATTTATTTGAAGGTTGATTATCTTGACGGAATAAAAATGAAAAAGGTTACGCCTTTGTTGGAAGAAGGCTCAGGGGATTGTCCCGTTTATATTTACTGCGAAGCGGACAAAAAGAGCTACTGTGCGCCCGAACGTATGTGGATAGACCCCGAAAAAGAAATAATTGAAAAACTCACCCTTATACTAGGTGAAGGCAACGTAAAAATAGTTGAAAAAGAAATATAAGGAAGTAACTTATGCTAAAGTATAAAATTGCGGGAATCGTTGTGGAAATGGACGTAAAATACGACCGCCTTAAAGAACGTGGAGAACCTTACCTTTACAGCGGCAAAGAAAAGGCAGTAGCTACTCTTACTTTATCGGAAACGGTAATGGAAAGGGCAAGAAAAAAATATCAAGGCCTTTCCGACGGTGACCTTGAGTATTTGCTTTACGGCGCGTTATTTTACGATAAGCTTTTAGATTTTAACGGTATGATGCTTCACGCCTCCGCCGTTGCAATTGACGGAAGAGCGTATCTTTTTTCGGCGGATTCGGGAGTGGGTAAATCTACCCATACCGCTCTTTGGAAATCGGTTTTCCCCGAAGCGGTAATAGTAAACGACGATAAACCCGCCATACGTCTTCTTGACGGAAATCTTTACGTTTTCGGTACTCCCTTTAGCGGTAAACACGACAAAAGTGTAAACGCTTGTTTCCTTTTGGGCGGTATTTGCTTTCTTGAAAGGGGAGAGGAAAACTTTATTGAGGAAATTTCTCCAAAAGAAGCCCTTCCGTTGTTTTTAAAACAGTCGTCGGGTATGAATGCTGCACAAAGAGTGGAAAAACGCCTTAACGTAACCGATAAAGTATTATCCTTTTCCCGCCTTTACAAAATGCGTTGCAATATGGATATTGCCGCGGCGAAAATGTCTTTTAAAAAAATGAATATGGCATTGCCCGTTTCTTTGAATCAGCTTCTTCCCGTAATGGAGGAATTGCTGAGTAATAATATGGAAGTGACCTTTGTTACCAATGGTACCAGTATGATGCCTTTACTTAAATCAAAGGAAAGCGTTACCGTAAAAAGGGTACAGCAGTATAAAAAAGGGGACGTAGTTCTTTTTAAACGCCTTGACGAAAGCTTTGTGCTTCACAGAATTATAAAAATAAAAGGCGATACTGTTTATACCGAGGGCGATTCTTTGTTAACAAAGGACGAGCCAATTAAAAAGGAACAGATAATAGGCAAAGCGGTTGCTTTTATAAGGAGTAACGGCACCTTAAAGGAAACTGATTTCAAATATAAACTGTATAAAATAATATACGTTTCGGCTTTGGGTAAAGCCTTGAGACGCTTTAAAAGAAAAATAAATCGGTAGTGCATATTCACTACCGATTTGCTTTTATTTCTTTTCTATTGTCGCTACTATCAATTGTGCGGTTATTTTAGCCCAGAAGTCGTTGGCGTGGTTAATGTTATTGGAAAGGTAATCCTCGTATTCCTTTGATTTAACAATAGAAACCCAAACGTGGGTGGCTTTTATTGCGACACAGTAATCGTATTTATTTTCCATATCGCAAAGTACTTCTTAAAGCTTTAAACAGTTATCGCGGTAATTTTTGAAAATATAGCATTTTTCGTTGTTTATCTTGCCCGAAACAAGAACAATAAGGGCTTCGGGGTAAAGCTTTTGGAAGTTTTCAATCATCCCTTCAAAGGATGAACGGTAAGAATCAAGAGCAGTTCTTATATCGTTGCCAAAATATTTAATGAAAATAATATCAGGCATAATGGTTTTGCCGTAGTATTTATTCATAGCCTCTACTCTCGGCAAAAGGTTTTCATTTCCCCATTTTGCGCCGGTAGCGCCGCGGGCAATATTATAATAGCTTACCTTATTATTCTTTCCGAAACGTTTAACCATTTCGTTTGTTGCCTGCTCAAAGAAGGTGGGAGCACTTATTCCGTCACCTTTTTCCCTTCTTAAGATGACCTCATACTCGCCGTTTTCGTCGGGTGATTTACTAAAACGGTCATAATTAACGTCAGTGCCCGTGGAACTGCAGCTGATAGCAGAGGAGTCTCCGTGAACAAGCGCGGTAATTTCCTTGCCCGAGGCGAGTTTTTCATATAAATATTTAACCTTTTCGCTTTTGTTTTCGGGCGCAATGGGAGTATAACCCTCTTCTCCTAAATCTGCCCAGGTTTTTGAATGAGTATAGCTTACGTAAAGGGTAACGTTTTCGTGATAAGCGTCATAAATAAGGTTGAGCCCTTTATCGCCGTTTTCCTCTAATCTGTACCAGGAAGCGGCTGTGGAAGAAGTGCCTGTGCTTAGTGTAGGGTCGAAATAATCGTCTTTAGCGTCAACGGGAACGGTTAAATAGCCATTCCA
>JAZRKJ010000091.1:0-7989 GCA_045646245.1 Acutalibacteraceae bacterium | reverse complement strand
AGACACAAAGTATTACTGCGTTTTCGCAACTTCAAAATCGAAACAAATTTATTCTTACAAAACTGCTTGCACCTAAAAAAGATAAATTTTTAGTGGAATAAAAGGCGAAAAGCCGTGGTAATGCTGACGCATACCACGGCTTTTTAACACATTAGACCGCAAAAATTTGCTTTTTTAGGCATTTTATCCCTAAGAACAACTCCCGAAATCTCGCTGTTTTTTATACTGCCACTTCTTTTATATAACCGTCTTCAAGATGAAGGTGTTTATCGCATATTGTTTCGGGAAGGGCTCTGTGAGTAACCAGAAGTACGGTTTTCCCCGAAAGGCTTTTAATGTTTTGTAAAAGTTCGGCTTCGGTTTCGCTGTCAAGGGCAGCCGTGGCTTCGTCAAGAAGAAGTATGGGAGTGTCGCAAAGAAGCGCGCGGGCAATTGCAATACGTTGAGCTTGCCCTTCGGAAACACCCAAACCGTCTTCGCCGATATAGGTATCAAGGCCTTGGGGAAGTGAGCTTACCCATTTGTCCAGCACAGCGGTTTTAAGAGCCGCGTCTATAGCTTCTTGGTCGGCGTTTTCACAACAAAGGGTAATGTTTTCTTTAATAGTTCCCGAAAGGATCATATTCCCCTGGGGTACGTAGGAGAAGAATGCTCTTGTGGAAGAATTTATATCATATTTATTATCAAAACGCAAATAGCCTTTGTCACTTTCGTAATAACCCAGCAACAGTCTGTATAGCGTACTTTTGCCAACGCCGGATTCGCCGGTAATAACTGTAACACTTCCGCGCTTTAGGGTGAAGCTGCAATCCTTTAGAATTTCTTTTTCTTTATACGAAAAAGATAATCCCTTGGCTTCAATAGTGGTAAAGACGTTGTTTATGGCGTCGAACATAGGCTTGTCCAACGGGCTTATTTCGTCCTTTAAGTCTACTATTTCCGCAAGGCGGTCGGCGCTTGAAAGCATAGCGTAGTAGGAAGGCATAATTGAGGATACGTTTTGAAGGGGAGCGCGAAGCTGTGAAATGATTTGTAAAAACGCAATAAGCGAGCCGTAGGTTACGGTTGAGGAAGAAATGCCCGAAGCACCCCAAATCAACACAAGAAAATAACCTGCGGTAAAGAAAAGCGAAAGTCCTGTGCCGTATATTATGTTAAGGTTGTTGCGCAAGATTTTAAGTGAATAATTTTCACTTTGTAAAAGGTGCAGCTTTTTAAAGGTGGGACGAAGTGAGGTAAAGGATTTAATAACCGCAAGGTTTTTAAAGTTTTCCTGTAAAAAGGAACGAAGCCTTCCTTCACTTTGTTGGTGCCGTTTGTGAATAGAACGGTATTTATGACCTATAAGCTTACAAATTGCGGGGACGACGATTCCTATAATAATAATTCCCGCGCCGAACTTCCAGTCTATTAAAAGAAGAGCAACTGCGCCGGCAATGATTTTTGTGATTATGGAAACTATTGCGGGAATAATTGTTGAGGCGGTATTTACTACGGTATCGCAGTCGGAAGAAAAACGGTTGAGAAGATCGCCCGAATGATAACCGCTTACGGTGTCGAATTGCTTTGTCAGAAGGGTTGTAAATAAATTTCTTCTGATGCTTATTGCCATTTTTCCGGCGGCAGCCGTACGCAAATGAGAAAGCGCGGCGGACACGATTACTTGTAAAAGAACAAGAACGATAACCGCAACGGTAAGAAAAGAAAGCTTATCTTCTGTCTGACCGACTGCAACGTCAATTATTTGCTTTGAAACCAGCGCCAGTAAAACGTATGTAACGGAGGTAAGTACGGACAAAAGGGAAGAAACCACGATTCTCCATTTTTGTCCCATTATGCAGGTTTTAACGATTCTTTTTGCCGAAGGGGAAACTTGTGTTTTATTCAAGTATTCCGTGCTCCTTTAAAACATTTAAAAATACCGAAATATCACCTTTTGCGGTGGCTTGGTCAATTTCGTATTCGTCGGTTAAAGCAGTTAATAATTCCTGTTCGGTTTTCTCACTTTCAAGCTGTTTCCACAAGAAAGCGGCAGAATCGTTAAGGGTAATTGCGGCGTTAAAGTTCATGGCGTTATTTCCTACCGGAACAACGACGTTTTGTCCTGCAACTGTGCGTAAAATAAAGCCTTCTTTGATTTTCATGGTTAGTCCCCCTGTTTGTTTCTTTCTTTTTTCATTATAACTTATAATAAATTATATTGCAAGTATATCCGTTTTTGAGTATAATAATACTATGTATATTTTTAAATTTAATTTTTATGACTTTAGGGAGGATAAAAATGGATAATTTTGGAGAACATCTTATAAAAATTCGTAAGAACAGTAAGGCTATGGGAACTTTAGCAGCGGTTTGGGTTATGCTGCTTGGAGTTGCTTTTGCTTCGTATTTTATTCCCGCATTGCCTTTGTTGTTTAATTTTATTATAACTGCGGTTGCAGTTTTTGGCGGCGTTCACTTTACAAGAATGCTTAACATTGAGTACGAATATATGGTTACCAACGGTGAATTTGACGTGGATATCATTACTAATCGAAGCAACAGAAAACGTATACTTTCCTTCCACTGTAAAGATATTGACCGTATTGAAGTATACGCTAAAGGCAATTCAATGTACGAAAAGGGCGAATACGACAAGAAAAATGTTTATTGTAATGCTAATGATGAAGACGTGTACTGCGTTTCTTTTAAGCATAAAAGTATCGGAAAAGTTTGTCTTGTTATGCAACTTCCTGAAAACATACGTGAAGCAATGGAACCGTATATGAACAAACTTGTTGTCAGAGAGGCTTTCGGCAAATGATAGTCCTTACTGCTGAAAATTTAAAGAAAATTGAAAAACTGGCAAATGACTTCGGTGTTTCTTATCTTGATATGATGGAAACCGCCGCCCGTGATACGGTAAAGGCGATAACAGAGCGAGTGGAAGTCGCGGGGAAAAACGTGGCGGTTGTAGCCGGAAGCGGAAATAACGGCGGTGACGGTTACGGCATTGCCAGACTCCTTGAAAATGCGGGGGCTTTCGTTCGTGTTTTGGCTATGGATGCACCCATTACCGAAACGGCAAAAGCCGAAAAGGAACGCTTTGGCGGGGAAGTGGTGGAATTTGAAGCTTCCTACCTTTATGAAGCGGATATAATAGTCGACGCACTTTTCGGTATAGGGCTTTCCCGTCCTTTAAGCGGAAGGTATGAAACAGCGGTTAAGTCTATAAACGGCAGCAGCGCATATACGGTAGCGGTTGATATTCCTTCGGGGCTTTTTGCCGATAGCGGGGAAGCGGACGTTTGCGTAAAAGCAGACCTTACGGTTACCTTTATTGCAAATAAAATTTGCAGAGTTCTTCATCCTGCCGCCGAGTTCTTCGGTGAAATTGTTTTTTCTGATTTGAATTTGCCGAGAAATCTTTTTAAGGAAGCGGACTTGGTAGGTGAAATAATTCCTCCGCCTGTTTTTGAAAAGCGCCGCCCTAATACTCATAAAGGCTCTTACGGTACTCTTTCGCTTATTTGCGGAAGCTGCGGTATGGCAGGAGCTGCTTTGCTTTCAACAAAGTCGGCTTTAAGGTGTGGCGTAGGCATTGCAAAACTTACCCTGCCGTCTTCCGTTTATTCGTCGGTAACTGGTTTTGTTCCGGAAGCGGTTTGCAACCCCTATGACCAAAACGGCGATATGGAAGCAGTTGCAAAAAACGCGTTAAAAAACGCTGACGCCGTACTTATAGGCTGTGGGTTATCTACCGCTTTATACGCTCAGAACCTTTTTAAAGAAGTAATAAATAATTGCAATATTCCCATTGTTATTGATGCGGACGGTCTAAATATACTGTCTTTAAACATAGAATGTATAAAAAGTTCAAAGGCAGATATTGTTCTTACTCCTCATCCCGGTGAAATGGCAAGGCTGATGGGTGTTACCGCAGAAGAAATCGAAAAAGACAGAATCGGTTATGCTAAAACGCTGTCGGAAAAACTTTCCTGCACCGTGGTTTTGAAGGGAAGCATAACGGTAGTGGCATCCTCCGGAAGGGTATACTTTAACGTTACCGGAAATTCCGGAATGGCAACAGGGGGCAGCGGCGACGTACTTGCAGGTATGATAGCGGCGTTTTGCGCTACCGGTATGAAGTGTACCGACGCCGCGGTTACGGCTGTTTACCTTCATGGAGCAGCGGGGGATAAAGCAAGTGCCGCTTACGGTGAAATATCGGCTCTTCCTTCTGATACTATAAATTTTCTGCCCGAACTTTTTAAACAATTCGGGGAGAGATAATATGAAAAAGATTATATGCGCTTTGATTTGTGTCCTTACTCTTTGCTCTTGCTCGTCCTTTAAGGACGTAAGGGTGGTGAACAAGGGAATTGATTTTAAAGCGCATATTTTTTATTTATCAAAAGAATATTTTCTTTCGGTAAGTATGGAAAATGACGGTACGGCTTGCTTTACCGTTACGGAAGATAAATTAAACTCTTTTAACGTTTGCATTTGCAATAACAAAGTTACTTTTTGTTGTAATGGGATAGAGTGCGAGCAGGATGTTTCGGCTGTGAAAAATTCGGTTTATACCGTTGTTTACACCGTTTTTGCTTACTTTGACCAATATGATTATAAGGCGGAAAAACGTGACGGGAATTATTTTGTAAAAGGGGATACTTCTTTGTTTGATTTTGAACTTTTGGTTTCTCCCGCGGGATTGCCGATAAGCGCCGAAGGTGAGGACTTTTCGGCAAACTTTTACGATGTAACCCTGAAAAATAATAAATAATAGTTAAAAAACTTTAAATTTTTTTAAAAAAATCATTTTTTGCTATTTACATAAAAGAAGAAAAGTGTTAAAATGTTAACGTATGAGAATATGCCTTATGGCATTCTCCACCATTATATAAGGGGGATTTATTCCATGGCCAGAAAGTTTAAAACTATGGACGGTAATAATGCTGCTGCTTACGTATCCTATGCGTTTACCGAAGTTGCAGGTATTTATCCTATTACTCCGTCCAGCCCTATGGCAGACTACACTGATCAGTGGGCCGCACAGGGCGTTAAGAACATTTTCGGTACTACCGTAAATGTTGTAGAAATGCAGTCTGAGGCCGGTGCTTCCGGTACCGTTCACGGCTCTTTGGCAGCAGGTGCTCTTACAACCACCTATACTGCTTCTCAGGGTCTTCTCCTCATGATTCCGAACATGTATAAAATTGCCGGTGAGCTCCTTCCCTGCGTATTCCACGTATCCGCACGTTGCGTAGCTTCCCACGCTCTTAACATCTTCGGCGATCACTCTGATGTTTATGCCTGTCGTCAGACCGGTTTTGCAATGCTTGCTGAAACCAACACTCAGGAAGTTATGGACCTCGGCGCGGTTGCTCACCTTGCAACTATCGAAGGAAGAGTGCCCTTCATTAACTTCTTCGACGGTTTCCGTACTTCTCACGAAATTCAGAAGATTCAGGTTTGGGATTACGAAGATCTTAAAGAAATGTGCAATATGGATGCTGTTGATGCATTCCGTAAGCGCGCTCTTAACCCTGAACGTCCCGTAATGCGTGGTTCTCACCAGAACGGTGACATTTTCTTCCAGAACAGAGAAGCTTGTAATAAATATTATGATGCGCTTCCTGCTGTTGTTGAAAAGTATATGGACAAGGTTAACGAAAAACTCGGTACTGACTATAAACTCTTCAACTACTACGGCGCAGCTGACGCTGAACGCGTAATCGTTGCTATGGGCTCTATCTGTGACGTTGCAGAAGAAGTTATCGACTACCTTACCGCTATGGGCGAAAAGGTTGGTCTTATCAAGGTTAGACTTTACCGTCCTTTCAGCGCTGAAAAGTTTGTAGAAGCTATTCCTGCTACTGCTAAGTCTATCGCTGTTCTTGACCGTACAAAGGAACCCGGCGCTATCGGCGAACCTCTTTATTTGGATGTTGTATCTGCTCTTGCAGCTACCGGCAGAAAGGTTGACCACGTTATCGGCGGCCGTTACGGTCTCGGTTCTAAAGATACTCCTCCTTCCAGCGTATTCGCCGTATATGACGAACTCGCTAAGGATGCTCCCAAGGCTCAGTTCACCATTGGTATTAACGACGACGTTACTTACCTTTCTCTTGAAGAAAAGCCCGCTCCCAACACTGCTGCAGAAGGCACCAAAGAATGCAAGTTCTGGGGTCTTGGCGGTGACGGTACTGTTGGTGCTAACAAAGACTCTATCAAGATTATCGGTGACCATACCGACAAGTATGTACAGGCTTACTTCCAGTACGACTCCAAGAAGACCGGCGGTATTACTATTTCTCACCTCCGCTTCGGTGACAAGCCCATTAAGAGCCCCTATTATATTAACAAGGCTGACTTCGTTGCTTGTCATAACCCCTCTTACGTAATCAAGGGTTATAAGATGGTTAACGACGTTAAACCCGGCGGTACCTTCCTTATCAACTGTCAATGGACTCCTGAAGAACTTGACAAGCATATGACCGCTGAAGCAAAACGTTATATTGCTAACAATAACATCAATCTTTACACTGTTAACGCTATTGACCTTGCTGCCGAAATCGGCCTTGGTAAGCGTACCAACACCGTTCTCCAGTCTGCATTCTTCGCACTTTCCGGTGTTCTTCCCAGAGAAGATGCTATCGGCTATATGAAGGAAAAGGCTCAGAAGTTTATGAAGAAGGGTAAAGAAATCGTTGAAATGAACGAAAAGGCTATTGATGCCGGTGCTAACGCATACGTTAAAATCGACGTTCCCGCTTCTTGGGCTAACGCTGTTGATGCTGAAGTTAAGGCTATTGCTGAAGATTCCTCCAAGCTGGTTAAGATGGTTGAAAACGTAATGAAGCCCGTTGCTCTTATGGATGGCGACGCTCTTCCCGTTTCTGCTTTCGTTGACCACGCTGACGGTACCTTCGAGCAGGGCGCTTCTGCTTTTGAAAAGCGTGGCGTTGCAGTTATGATTCCTGCTTGGAACAATGAAACCTGTATTGGATGTAACAAGTGTGCATTTGTTTGCCCCCATGCTACTATCCGTCCCTTTGCTCTTTCTGCTGATGAAAAGGCTGCTGCTCCTGCACACACCAAGATTGCAGTTAAAGAAAAGACCGTTACCAACAAGGGTTATTCTTATACCCTCGCTGTTTCTCCTATGGACTGTATGGGTTGTGGAGTTTGCGTTGGCGAATGTCCCACCAAGTCTCTTACTATGGTTTCTACCGAAACTCAGCTTAAGGAACAGGAAGTATTTGATTACTGCGTTGCTAACGTTACCGAAAAGGCTGACGTTGCAAGTGATGCTAACGTAATTACTTCTCAGTACAAGAAGCCCTTGCTTGAATTCTCCGGTTCTTGCGCAGGTTGTGCAGAAACCGCTTACGCCCGTCTCGTTACCCAGCTCTTCGGTGACAGAATGTACATCTCTAACGCTACCGGTTGTTCTTCTATCTGGGGCGGTCCTGCTGCTACTTCTCCTTACACCGTAAATGCAGATGGCCACGGTCCTGCTTGGGCTAACTCCCTCTTCGAAGATAACGCAGAGCACGGTCTCGGTATGTATCTTGGTCAGAAGGCTATTCGTGACAGACTTATTGCTCTTGTTAATGAAATGGCTGCTTCCGACAAGGCTTCCGATGAATTTAAGGCTGCTGCTGAAAACTTCCTTGCTACTGTAGAAGACGGCAAGGCAAACGGCGCTGCTGCTGATGCTCTCCTTAAAGAAGTTGAAAAGGCTGCTGCTGCGGGTTGTCCCACTGCTCCCGAAATTCTTGCTAACAAAGAATACCTCTCCAAGAAGTCCGTATGGATCTTCGGCGGTGACGGATGGGCATACGATATCGGCTTTGGCGGTCTTGACCACGTTCTCGCATCAGGTGAGGATGTAAATATCATGGTATTTGATACCGAAGTTTACTCCAACACCGGTGGACAAGCTTCAAAGGCTTCGCAGATTGGTCAGGTAAGTCGGAGGCCAAGCGGTCTTAGGAAGACAAT
>JAZRKJ010000090.1:0-21481 GCA_045646245.1 Acutalibacteraceae bacterium | reverse complement strand
ATGTTTGCCCCAAAATGTGGCGAAGCCACACATCATTAGGCGTAGCCGTCATCATTGGGTGTTGCCCGACATCATTTGCCGAAGGCAAACATCATTCAAAAAACGCACCTTTGTCGGTAGACAAAAGTGCGTTTTTTGTTGGTGACCCGTACGGGATTCGAACCCATGTTACCGCCGTGAAAGGGCGGTGTCTTAGGCCTCTTGACCAACGGGCCGTATATGGTGGCGATAGTGGGACTTGAACCTACGACACCGCGGGTATGAACCGCGTGCTCTAGCCAACTGAGCTATATCGCCATGTTTTCCGTGCGCCACATATCGTGACCTTGATATTATAGCAACAGAAAGAAGGATTGTCAAGTATTTTTTTAAAAATTTTTAATCTCTTTTGCGCTTATAAAAATACTTGATTAGTTTTTAATAATAATGTATAATACTTCCGTATGAACAATTTATAGTTTGTTTACAACTTATAAACAATTGTATAGTAAACTGTAAGAGATTAAAATGCAGAGGAGTGTCCCTAAATGATTAAAGTTTCCGGACTTAGCAAAAGGTACGGTACTCATCTTGCGGTTAAAGACGCCAACTTTCATATAAGCAAGGGTGAAGTTGTCGGTTTCTTAGGCCCCAACGGTGCAGGTAAATCTACCATTATGAATATTTTAACCGGATATCTTTCACTTACTCAGGGAAGTGTTGAAATTGACGGTTTCAATATTATGAGCGACCCTGAGCTTGCAAAAAAGAGAATTGGTTATCTTCCCGAAATCCCGCCGCTTTATCTTGATATGACGGTAAGGGAGTATCTTTACTTTATTTATAACCTTAAAAAGGTAAGATTCCCCAAAAAGGCGCACATTGATGAAATTATCCGCCTTGTCCGTATTACCGAGGTTGAAGGCAGACTTATTAAAAACCTTTCCAAAGGCTTCCGCCAGCGTGTTGGTATAGCGGGCGCTTTGGTGGGCAACCCCGACGTACTTATTTTGGACGAGCCTACCGTTGGTCTTGACCCCAAGCAGATTATTGAAATCCGCGAGCTTATTACAAAGCTGGGTAAAAACCATACCATTATTCTTTCGTCCCATATTCTGTCGGAGGTTCAAGCGGTATGTAAGCGTGTTATTATTATCAACCGCGGCCACATTATTGCCGACGATACCGCCGAAAACCTTTCCAAAAACCTTTCCGACGACCATTCTCTCGTTGCAAGAATTATTGGTAAGGAGGACGACGTTACCGCCGTTCTTAACAGCGTAAAGAACGTTAAGACTGTTACCTGTCTGGGCGAGCTTGAAACGGGAAGCAGAGATTACCACATTGAACCCGAAGAAAATTGCGATATAAGAGCCGAAGTTTCAAAGCGGCTTGCCGAAAGAAACAAGGTTATTCTGTCTCTTCGTTCTAACGAGCTTACTCTTGAGCAAATCTTCTTACGCCTTACAGGGGATGACGATATGCGCCAATATTTTGATAAACCCAAAGAAGACGCTGTTGACCAAGAGCTTACCGAGGCTATTGAAGACGCAATAGAAGAAACTCAAGCAGAGGAGGAAAACTAAATGGGCGCTATTTATAAAAGAGAGATGAAGGCCTACTTTACTTCTCTCATTTCTTACGTATTCTTTGCGGCGTTTTTTGCCATTGAAGGTCTTATGTTTTCCGCCGTTTACGAAACCGGAAGCACAACCGTTTACGCAATTCCCTTTATGTATCCACTTTACCTTACTATTTTCCTTATTCCGCTTCTTACCATGCGTACCATAAGTGAAGATAAACGCCAAAAGGTTGATCAGGTGCTTCTTACCGCTCCTGTTTCGGTTACAGGCATTATTATGGGAAAATTCTGGGCGTGTCTTTCTATTTATGCAATTGCCAACGCACCCTTGCTTATTTTCCAAATAATTGTTTCTTACCAAGCAAACGTTAACTGGCTTTTGTTCCTTTACGCAATTCTCGGCACCCTTCTTTTGGGCGCAACCCTTATTGCAATAGGAATTTTCATTTCTTCCCTTACAGAAAGCACAGCCCTTGCCGCTGTTCTTTCCATTGTTGCCAACATTGTTCTTATGTTTGTTTCTTCCATATTTGAACTTATCGGAATTGAATGGCTTACCAAAATTACTTCTGCTTTCGCTTTAATGGACAGATACACTTCCTTCTCCGACAGTATCTTAAAGGTGGAGGATTTGGTTTATTACCTTACCGTTATTGCGTTATTTATTTTCCTTTCTGTGCGCTCGGTTGAGAAGCGCAGATGGGCTTAAGGGAGGCGGAAAAAATGAGTATTTTAAAAGCAATTCTTAATTTCTTCCCCCGCCTTTTCAAGGCTCTTTTCGGAAGTAAAAAGGATAAACTTAAAAACAAATTCTTATTCAAACGCGGCGGTTACGCCGTTGCGGTTATCGCTCTTGTTCTTGTGGGCGTGGTTGCGGTTAACCTTCTTGTTGGTTTTTTAGCCGACAGAGTTAACCTTGAATATGACCTTACCACCGATAAAAAGCATTCCATAAGCGAAGAAAACCGCGAGTATATCAAAAGCGTTGACAAGGAAGTTAAAATTTACGTAATTGCAAGCTCGCCAAGCGAATATTACGGCGGATATATGGAGTATTACGCAAACCAAATGAGTTATACTGCCGACACCTCCGACTATTACGTTCAAACCACGCTTTTCCTTGAGCTTTACCAAGACTTAAACGATAATATTTCGGTTGTTTATATGGACCCTTACGGTACTCAAATGGCTGAAATTATTACAAAATATCCCGAGTCCTTTAACTACGGCGATATTCTTGTAACCAGCTCCTTCACCACCAAGGACGGCGTGGCGTTGGATAACTACCGTCTCCTTACAATGTCGGACATTTACGTTGCCGAAGATACCTCCGGTATGGCGGCTTACGGTTACGATTATTACCACATCACAGGCTCCAGCCTTGAAACCTCTCTTACCAGCGCCGTTGCGTCGGTAACCAGCGAAGAAACCAAAAAGGTGGCTTTCCTTGCTTCTCACAGCAAGGCTGCGGCTTTTGATTATTACAGAAGCGTATTAAAGCTCAACAACTTTATTGTTGAAGACATTAACGACGAAATTCTTAAATCGGTTTCTCCTGAATACGACGCTCTTGTTATCTGCGCTCCTCAAAAGGACTTCACCGCAGGTGAGCTTGACGCAATAAGCGTTTTCCTTGAAAACGGCGGCAAGCTGGGAAAAACCCTTTTGTTCTACGGTGATACCGCTTACCAGAATCTTCCTAACCTTTACAATTTCCTTGGGGAATGGGGTATTGCAATTGACAGCGGTATAGTTATGGAAACCTCTTCCGATTTCCATTTGCCGGACAACCACGCAACCTATATTTCCTACGGTCAGACCTCTTCACCCTTTGGTATCAGCGAAGCGTATATGAGCGGTTATAACGTACCTATGTACGAAAGCGGTCAAGCCCTTGCGGGAAGAACCGCCCAGACTGTTATAGGAACCAACGGTACTTCGGTAATCGTTCCCGTTTCTACCGACCCTGCCGCAACCCTTGACGAAGGCCTTGAAAAGCGCAAGCTTTCCTGTGCTATTGTTTCCACCGAGGAAGATTACGACAACGAAGCGAAAAAGAGTATATTCAGCCGTGTTGTAGCCTTCTCCAGTATTGACTTTATTGCAAAGGAATACGTTGAAAGCTACGCCAACAGAGTTGATTATACCGGTACCGCCCTTAATGCTTTACGTTTTGCAACCGGTATGAACGACGTTGAAATTGTATTCGAAAACAAAACCATTGCCGCAACCAAGGAGCTTTACGTTGTTTCAAGCTCTTCCGCTACGGCTATGAGATGGGTTTTCATCGGCGTTCTCCCTGCAGCGGTTCTTGTAGTTGCATTCGTTATATTCTTTAAAAGGAGAAACAAATAATGGCTGATAACCAAAACAATCCTTCCCCTGAAGAAAAGGAAGAGGAATTTTCAAAAATTGTTGATGAAACACAAACCGACGATTTTGCTTCTTCTACCGTATTTGCTGCTCCCGCAGAGCATAATGACAAGAAAAAAGCGGGTAAATTCAGCCTTCTTAAAAAGATTATTGCCGCTGTTTTAGTGGTAGCAATACTTGTGGGCTCCACCGTTTTGGTAGTAAAGCTTATTCCTGAGCTTACCGAAGAAAAAGCGGAAATTTTTGAACCAAAACAGGTTATGGTGCTTGATACTTCTACCTTTAAAAAGGTGACGGTTAAACATTCGGGCATAACCTTGGTTTTAAATTCCGCTATTGAAGAGAAAAATAACGAATCAAAACAGGTTTGGACCCTTGAAGGCTATGACCCAACTCTTATTGATGCAACCTCTCTTTCCCAAATAGCAAGCTACGCCGCGTCGGTTACTGCTTACGGTGAATACGACTACACCGAAGAGGAAGCCGAAAAATACGGCTTTAACGAGGGCGCTTTGGTGGTAGACGTTGAAACAAGCGACAAGGTTATGGGAAACTTTACCCTTACCGTAGGCAACGCCACCGCAGACAGTCAGTACTGTTACCTTCATATTTCCTCGGTGCCCAAAAAGGTTTATCTTGTAAACCGCGGCACCATGACGGGATTCCTTGTTGAACCCCTTGACCTTGCCATAAGCACCGCCATTCCCGCGGTGGAAAAGAACGACAAGAACAAAGGTTACTTTGATACGGAAGGAAAGCTTGCGGATTTTGACACCATAACCATTTCCGGCTCCCGTTTCAAGACTCCTCTTGTTTTCACCCCCAATAAGAACGAAAAATTCAGCTCCTACGCCACCTACATCTGCACTTCTCCCAAGGTGAGAATCGCCGACGGCGTAATTGAAGAAATAAGAGATTCCTTCGGTAACGGTGTGGCTGCTTCCGGTGTTGTTTCTTTCGACCGGTCGGCAGAAAGCATTAAGAAATTCGGACTTGATAAGCCTGACCTTGTATTTACGATTAAGGTTGCGGGTCAGAATTATTCTTATAAGCTTAAAGCTACCGATGCTTCCGAGACTCAGTATTATATTCTCGCATCTACCGACCGACTTATCCGTACCGTAACAATTTCCAATATGTCCTACCTTTCCAACGAAGAAAAGGATTATTATCTTGGCTTTATGGCGTTGGAGGCTATTGGTGACGTTAGCGAATTTATTCTTAAAGGCGACGTAAATGCTTCCTTTACAATAGCAAAAAATGAAGAAAACGAAGACGGCGCTTATACCGTTAAATGCGGAGATAAAGCCGTTAAGTCGGAGGATTTCCAAAACTTTTATGCAGTATTCATGGGCACTACGGCGCTTGACTATAACACCGTTAAGGTTTCGGGCTCACCCGACCTTACAGTTACAATGAAGCACCACGATGGCTCTGCCCCCACCGTACTTACCTTCTACAAGGTCAGCGAATCCCGCTATCAGTACAGCGTAGGCGGTATCCCAATGGGACAAATCGCTTCCTCCGCTTACAGCAAGTTTGTAAGAGAAATAGGCAAATTGGCAGAATAGTTTTAAAACCGAGTTTCATTGCCCAAGTGTTCTAAAGGACACTTGGGCAGTTTTATTCGCCTGACGGCGAGTTATATTGCTTCGCAGTGATATTTGAACTAAAGTTCAAGTGATATTGCCTTCGGCAGTTTTTGGCGAATAAAATATCACGAAACCGATAGGTTTCATATCACTTTCTTTTGGAAATATCTCGCCACAGGCGAGGTTTTTTCAAAAGAAAATATCACTCTGTGCGTTTAGCACAGAATATCACTATATAAAAATTACTACCCGAAAAAGAGTTTAATTTTCTCTTCTTCGGGTAGTTTTGTCTTATACTGTTGCAAGCAGGAAATTTGTGTGCCAAATTTCTTTTTAATAAAGAGGACTTTCCTTAGCAACCCCGCTCTTTGGAAGCTCGGTTTTTTGTTACCGAATTTTTAATTTTTATAAAATAAGAAAAATAATTGTTTCCATTTTAGAATTTGCGTGGTATAATGATTATGAATTATTATGTATAGATATATTTATATATAAATAAGGGAGGGAAAGAAATGAAAAAATTCACGGCGGTATTGCTTTGCGTTTTGCTTTGCTTTACCTTGTGCGGCTGCGCCGCTTTTTCAAGCGACGGTGATTCACTTCTTTCCGCGCCCAAGCTTACGGGTGAGCTTCATCCGGTACAGGAAGCTCTTGATAAAGCAATCGGCGGAAAGTATTCCTTGAAATTCCCCGCATCGGGTGAAACCAAAGCCGCTATTACGCTGGTTGACCTGAACGGTGACAACAAAAACGAAGCCGTAGCCTTTTACAGCACAAGCGAAGATAACGCCGTAACAATGCACGTTGCTTTATTGGACAGTGCAAGCGGTGTTTGGCAAAGAACAGCCGAAAGCAAAATTGTAGCCGGCGGTGTGGAACGGGTTCACTTTACCGATATGGACGGCGACGGTATCAAAGAAATAATTGTTGGCTGGAACGTTTACGGTGAAGTAAACAAAACGGTTTCGGTTTACGAATACAGCGGAAGTTCGCTTATAACCCTTATTGAAGAGCCTTACACCTCCTTTATGCTTTGTGACCTTGACAACGGTTTTTCATCTGATTTACTTACCGTATATCTTGATTTGTCTTCAAGCTCAGCCGTTGCAAAGTATTTTGATATAACCCCCCGCGGAGTTGCTCAGCTTGGGATATGCCCCATTGACGGCAACGTTACCGCTTATTACGAACCTGTGCTTGTTAAAATGGAAAACGGCGGGTATTGCGTGTATCTGGACTGTGTAAAGGGCGCGGGTCTTATAACCGAAGTGCTTTACGTTGAAAACGGAAACCTTGTTGCGCCTTTTTACGATGCCGGCGTAAAGGAAACGGTATCTACCTACCGTCCTGCGTTGGTGCCCTGTGTTGACTGGGACGGGGACGGCGACCTTGAAATCCCCATTATGCAAAGCCTTCCTACCAACGTTAACTTTTCTGCTTCGGCGGCGTACCTTACGATATGGCACAACGTTAAGGGAAAGGAGCTTGTTCCTAAGGCTTATACCCTTATGAATTATTCCGACGGCTACAGCATTACCCTTACTAAGGAGCTTGCCGAAACCACCACAACTGTTCGAAACCTTGATAACCGCGAACGTATAATTTATGAGTACGATTATGATAAAGGCAAGTTTTTGTATGAGCTTTTCCGCATAAGAGTTGTTTCCAGAAGCGCTTTTGACAGCGGAATTTACAACGAAAATTATACCGTGCTGGCAACTAACGACGCACAGGTATGGCTGGCAGCCGTTACCGAAGAAGCCGAAAAACGCGGTATTACCGAAAAAAAGGTCAGCGAAATGTTTAATGTATTATCTAACGAGTAAATGGAGGACAAAAAATGAGAAAACTTCTTTTGGTTGAAGACGAAGTTGCTATACGCGAATTTGAAGCCATTAACCTTCAGCGCGCCGGTTATACCACTGTGGAAGCAGGAAGCGGAGAAGAAGCGTTGGAAATTTACGATAGCGATTCGGGCAGCTTTGATATTGCGCTTCTTGATATTTCAATGCCCGGAATGGACGGTTTTGCTCTTTGCAAGGAGCTTCGCCGCCGCAGTCCTTCGCTTGGTATAATTATGCTTACCGCGCGTACTCAGGAAATGGATAAGGTCAGCGGTCTTATGCTTGGTGCGGACGACTACATTACAAAGCCCTTTAGCCCAAGCGAGCTTCTTGCCCGTGTGGATTCACTTTACAGAAGGGTTGAAATGAACCGCAAAAGCGCCGCTCCGGGCGAAGGCGAAGAGATTAAGCTTGATGAATTCACACTGAACCTTCGCAGAAGAACCTTGCTTAAAGGGGACAAAAACATTGAGCTTACTCAGGTTGAGTTCCAAATTATAGAATACTTCTTCTTAAACCCCGATACCGCTCTTGACCGTAGCGATATTCTTACAAAGGTATGGGGCGCGGGTTATTACGGAGAAGAAAAAATTGTTGACGTTAACATAAGAAGACTTCGTATGAAAATTGAAGATAATCCTTCTGCCCCTGACCACCTTGTGACCGTTTGGGGTATGGGATATAAATGGTGTACTAACGTCTGAAAGGAAACGGGCAACCTATGGAGGTTGAAATTCGATTTAACAGTATAACCCGTCGGTGGATAAAAAACGTTTATTTGCCGGTGGTTTTAATAGTCGCAATACTTGCCACTGTTGTGTGTGTTATCGTGCGGAATACTTATTTGAACAACGTACGGGATTCAGCCGAGGAATACGCTAAAAGCTTTTCTCAGCTTTCTGCTATGGACAGTGATTTTTTTCCGCGCGCCGCAAAAGAATATTGCGAACAGTTTGAAGCAAAAGAAAAAATAGAAATTATGGTGCTTGATTCCAATGGAGAGGTTATTGTTTCCACAAGCGGATTTGAGCGCCGCGACCTTTCTATGCCCGATTATACCCGCGCAAAAGCAAGCGCAACGGGCAGTGCAAACTGGATGGGAAAAAGCTCTGCAGGGGAGCAAATTCTTGCGGGCACTTATATTCTTGAGGATTTCGGCTCCGGCTCTAACGGCGCCGTGCGTTACGTCGTTTCGCTTCGTGTCTGCAACCGAAGAATTATTGAAACGTCGGTGCTTATTTGCCTTGTGGCAATTTTTATCCTTGCCTTTTCGGCTATATCGGGGCTGTTTTTCGTTAAGTCAATAATTCGCCCCGTAAGAGAGGTTTCCGCTGCCGCAAGAAAAATTGCCGCGGGGGATTACAAAGAAGAATTAAAAGCGCAATACACCGACGAAATCGGCGAGCTTTGTGATTCCATTAACTATATGCAGTCGGAGCTCAGAAACGCGGAAAATTTGAAGAACGATTTTATTTCTTCGGTTTCCCACGAACTGCGAACTCCCCTTACCGCCATACGCGGGTGGGCGGAAACCGCCAAAATGTCTATGGACGGCGACCCCGCTTTGGTAGAAAGAGGACTGGACGTTGTACTCAGCGAAGCCGACCGACTGTCGGGACTTGTTGAAGAGCTTCTTGACTTTTCACGTATTCAAAGCGGACGCTTCACCCTTAACGTGCGCCCCTTTGACGTTTCTGAAATTTTGCGCCTTGCTTCCGATATGTATGTGGAGCTTGCAGCAAAAAGGAATATTGAAGTTTCTTACACCGTACCCAAGGGTGAAATTCTGGTTAACGGTGACCCCGACAGATTAAAACAGGTGTTTATAAACATTATTGATAACGCGGTAAAATACACCGAAGACAAGGGTCAGGTTCTTATTCAGCAGGTTGAAGAAGAAGGCTGCGTAAGAATTACCGTAAAGGATACCGGTGTGGGCATTTCCGCCCAAGACATTGACCGCGTTAAGGAAAAGTTTTATAAAGCCAATAATTCGGTAAGAGGAAGCGGAATAGGACTTGCCGTTGCCGATGAAATAGTAAAACAGCATCAAGGACTTTTGTTCCTTGAAAGCACCGAAGGCGTGGGAACCACCGTTACGGTTGTTCTCCCGATATTCATTCCGCCTGTGGAAGAAACCGAAAAAATTCTTCCGCCGGAAACCGATGCGGAGATTATAAAGGACGATAATAATGAATAAGAAATGTAAATGTAATTTCACTTCTATAGGCGGACAGGCGCTTATAGAAGGTATTATGATGAAGTCACCCGAAAAGGGCAGCGCCCTTGCGGTACGGCTTCCCGACGGTAGTATTGATATTACCCGTATGAAGGACAAATCCATAAAGGATAAATACAAAATTTTAGGAATTCCCGTTGTACGCGGAGTGGTCGGTTTTGTAGAATCAATGCTTCAAGGCTATAAGGCTATGATGCTTTCTGCCGACAAATCGGGCTTTGCCGATGAGGTGGATGAAGAAACCGGCGAAACCCAAAAGCTAAGCGGTAAGGCCTGGACCGTTATTATGATGGTTGCTATGATTTTGGCGCTGGGTCTTTGCTTTTTGCTTTTTATGTACCTTCCGCGCCTTGCGGTTGACGGACTTGAATGGCTTTTCAGGGTGGAAAAGTTCAACCCTGCCGTCAATTCACTTATTGAGCAGGGTATTAAGCTTATAATATTCCTTGCGTATATAGTGGGCGTTTCCTTTATGAAGGATATTAAAAGGGTTTTCCAATACCACGGAGCGGAGCATAAAACTATTTTTTGCTATGAAGCAGGGCTTCCCCTTACGGTTGAAAACGTAAAAAAACAAAAGCGTTTTCACCCGCGGTGCGGAACTTCTTTTATGATTCTTATGATACTTATAAGCGTATTTTTCTCCACCGTTGTTCAGGTGCTTTTTAAGGATATATACGCAAATAAAATTGTCTGGTCGCTTATAAAAATCGCCATGGTGCCTCTTATTTGCGGCGCGGGTTACGAGGTGCTGCGCCTTTGCGGCAGACACAATAACATAATCACCCGCATAATTTCCGCCCCCGGTGTATGGATGCAGAGAATCACCACCAAGGAACCGGACGATTCTATGATGGAAATTGCTATTGCGGCTTTGGGCGAGGTTCTAAGCGACGCCGATAAAGAAAAATTCCTTCCTAAAGAAGAAATCGGGGAAAACAGGGAAGAGGAAAGAGAAAATAATGACGATATTTGAGTGTTACCAGTACACTAAAAAGCTGCTTAAAGATGCGGGAATTGAAGACAGCTCCTTTGAAGCCCGTCAGATTATAAGGTACGTTACCAAGCTTTCCAACAACGAAATAATTACCCATTATACTGATAAACTGGATACATTAAAGGAAACTATGTGGCAGTCGGTGGTAAGCCAGCGCATAAAGCATTACCCCCTACAGTATATTCTTGGTGAATGGAGCTTTTACGGACTTAATTTTTACGTTGGGGAGGGTTGTCTTATTCCCAGAGCAGACACCGAAACCTTGGTAGACACCGCGTTTCTCTTTATGAAGGACAACCCCAAAGCAAGGGTGCTTGACCTTTGCGCGGGAAGCGGCTGCGTGGGAATAACCATTGCAAACCGATATAAGGACAGTACCGTTACTTTGGTTGAAAAGTACGACGTGCCGTATTCTTATTGCGAAAAGAACCTTCACCGTAACCCCAGCGAGACTCTTTTTGCGGTGAAGGGGGATATTTTTGAGTGGCTGCCGGATGAAAAGGTTGACCTTATAGTCAGCAATCCGCCTTATATAAATGCCCGCGATATGGAAAGCTTAAGCGAGGAGGTTCTCAATGAACCCGACAGCGCTCTTTACGGCGGTGAAGACGGACTTGATTTTTACAGAGCCATACTGAAACGCTTTACACCTTACGTAAATAACGGCGGTATGATAGCCGTTGAAGTAGGGTACGACCAAAATGAAGCTGTGAAAGAGCTTATGCGACAGGCGGGGCTAACCGATATTAAATCCGCCGCCGACCTGAACGGCATACAAAGGGTTGTTTATGGTACAGTAAATAGTGTAGAATAAAGACAAACCTAAAAAGGAGAGATATAAAATGGCAGACGACAAGAAATTAGCTTTAGCAACTGCGGTTGCAAATATTGAAAAACAGTTTGGTAAAGGTGCGGTTATGCTGCTTGGTCAAAACGTGAATATGAAGGTTGACCATATTCCCACCGGTTCTTTGGGACTTGACCTGGCGTTGGGTATCGGCGGTGTGCCGAAGGGAAGAATCGTAGAAATCTACGGCCCCGAATCTTCGGGTAAAACCACCCTTGCCCTTCACATTGTAGCCGAAGCGCAAAAGGCGGGTGGTACTGCGGCGTTTATTGACGTTGAACACGCTCTTGACCCTGAATATTCCGCTAATTTGGGCGTAGACATTGATTCCTTGTTGGTTTCTCAGCCCGATAACGGCGAACAGGCGTTGGATATTGCCGAAGCGTTGGTAAGAAGCGCGGCGGTAGATGTTATTATTATTGACTCAGTTGCTGCCCTTGTTCCCAAAGCGGAGCTTGAAGGCGATATGGGAGACAGCCACGTGGGTCTTCACGCGCGTCTTATGTCTCAGTCCTTAAGAAAGCTGACGGGCGCTCTTTCCAAATCTAACTGTACCGCAATTTTTATAAACCAGTTGCGTGAAAAAATCGGTGTTATGTACGGCCCCACCGAAACCACCACAGGCGGCAGAGCTTTGCGTTTCTACGCTTCGGTTCGTATTGACGTAAGAAGAGTAGAGTCTATTAAAGTGGGCGGAGAGGTTGTAGGTAACCGCACAAAAGCAAAAATTGTTAAAAACAAAATTGCGCCTCCCTTTAAGGAAGCCGAATTTGACATTATGTACGGCAGGGGTATTTCCAAAGAAGGCGAAATTGTTGATACCGGACTTAAGCTGGGTATACTTTCCCGCAGCGGCGCGTGGTTCTACTACGGTGAAACCCGCATAGGTCAGGGAAGAGACAACGTAAAACAGCTTCTTCTTGATAACCCCGAACTTAAGAAGGAGCTTGAAGAAAAGATTACCGACGCTATGACTAAGAAAAAGGGCGACGAAGCCGAAGCGGCAGAGGAAGCAGCGGCTCCTGCTCCCGTTTCGGCAGCGGAAGCTCCCCGTAAACGTAAAAAGGTTAACATTGACATAGCGGTTGACGAATAATGAAAATAACCGAAATACTGGTAAGGCGCGGAAGAGTTTTTGAAGTGCGTTTTGACGACGGCACCTATATAAACCTTGACCGCGTCTATGCCGAACCGCTTTTTTTAAGCGTGGGTATGGAAGTAAGCGAAGAAACGGCGGAAAAATGGGAAGACGAATCCGACCTTATCCGTTGCAGAAACCGCGCGGTATATTACCTTTCAAACGGCGCTTTAAGTGAAAAGAAGCTTAAAGAAAAGCTTATTAAAGCGGGTTTTGAAGAACGGTTTGTTATTGCCGCGGTGGAAAGGCTTAAGGAGCTTTCTTACGTTGATGACAGGGAATTCGCAATTCGTTTTTTTGAAAAGTGCCGGGCAAGCGGACTTTCCGCAAGGCAGTCGGCGGAAAAAATGGTCAACGCGGGAATAAGCCGCTCCCTTGCAAAGGAAGTATGCGTTTATTCAGAAGAAGACGAAAGGGAAAATATCCGCCGCATTATAAATAAAAGCTATAAAAATAAAATTACCGACAAAGAAGGAATACAAAAAACTACGGCGGCGCTTGTCCGCCGTGGCTTTGCGTTTTCCGACGTTCGCGCGGTTTTAAACCAATTAAGCGATTCAGCATATATAAACGAGGAACAGTAAATGAACGGAAAAATAGCAATGGTGTCTCTGGGTTGCCCCAAAAATCAAGTTGATGCAGAAGTAATGCTTAAAAGCCTTGCCGACGCAGGCTTTACAATCGGTGCGCCCGAAGCAGAGGCTGATGCAATAATTATAAACACCTGCGGCTTTATTGAAAGCGCAAAGGAAGAAGCAATTGAAAATATTATTGAAGCCGGCGCTTACAAAAAGGAAGGAAACTGCAGGGCTCTTATTGTAACGGGTTGTCTTGCCGAAAGGTACAAGGACGACGTTACCGAAGAAATCCCCGAAGTGGACGTTGTTGTAGGTATCGGCTCTAACAAAAATATTGCCGAAATTGTTGAAAAGGCGCTGTCGGGTGAAAGGGAAAACTCTTACGGGCCTAAGGAGGATTTAGACCTTGACGGCGAAAGAATTTTGGGCGGGTATCCTTTTTCCGCCTATCTTAAAATTTCCGACGGCTGCAATAACTGTTGTACCTATTGCGCTATTCCCCTTATTCGCGGTAAAATGCGAAGCAGAACAATTGAGAGCTGCGTAAAAGAAGCAAAGAAGCTTGTTTCAGACGGAGTAAGAGAAATAGTTGTTGTGGCGCAGGACACAACCGCTTACGGCGAAGACCTTTACGGGGAAAGCAAATTGCCCGAGCTTTTAAAGGAGCTTTGCAAAATTGAAGATCTTCGTTGGGTCAGGGTGCTTTATACTTACCCCGAAAGAATAACCGACAAGCTTTTAGAGGTTATTGCCGAAGAAGAAAAAATCGTTAAGTATTTAGATATTCCCTTGCAGCATGCCGACGGTGAAATTCTTAAAAGAATGAACCGAAAAGGCGACAAGCAAAGCCTTACCGCCCTTATCAAAAGGATTCGTGAAAGGGTGCCGAATATTACGATTCGTACCACCTTTATTACCGGATTTCCGGGGGAGACCGAAGAACAGTTTGCTTCGCTTCACGCCTTTATTAAGGAAATGCGCTTTGATAAGCTGGGTTGCTTTACATATTCCCCCGAAGAAGATACTATGGCGGCAACCTTTGATAATCAAATAGACGAACAAACAAAGCAAGACCGTTTAAACCTTATAATGGATGACCAAATGACAATTTCCGCCGAGAAAAATGAGGAAAAAATCGGGCTTGTCACTCAGGTGTTGGTAGAAGGGTATGACGATTACCTTAAGTGCTACTTTGGAAGAACTCCGTTTGATGCCCCCGAAGTAGACGGTAAAATCTTCTTCTACGCAACCCGCCCCTTAACCTTTGGAGAATTCGTTACCGTACAGGTCAACGACTCAATAGAATATGATTTATTAGGAGAAATGTGCGATGAATCTGCCAAATAAGCTTACTGTTTTACGTATTATTATGACCCCTGTTTTTATGGCGCTTATGCTTATTGAATTTCCGGGTCACTACCTTGCCGCCCTTATTGTTTTTGCGGTTGCCGCATTTACCGATATGCTGGACGGTAAAATTGCAAGAGCGAGAAATCTTGTAACCTCCTTTGGAAAGTTCCTTGACCCTCTTGCCGATAAAATGCTTACTACCTCTGCGTTTTTAGGATTTATCTTCCACGGAATCGGCTGGCAAATTACCTGGGTAGTATTTATTGTGCTTTTCAGAGAATTTCTTATTTCTTCTTTGCGCCTTATTGTTGTAAGCAGCGCGGGAAATAAGGTTATTGCCGCAAATATTTGGGGTAAGCTTAAAACCGTTACTCAAATTGCGGCTATCGTTTTGGGTATTGCCGTTGAACAGGTTAAAGAATGGTGGTTCGCTGACGGTACTCTTGTAGCCAATATTCTTGATATAGGATTTAACGTTGTTCTTTGGGTAAGCACTGTTTTATGTGTAATTTCGGGTATAATTTATCTGATGCAGAACAAAGAATTTGTTAACACTACCAAGTAAATTTTACTTACATTCACCTCTTACTTTGTGTTAAAATAAAGGTAAGAGGTGATTTTTTATGTTAAAAGCAGGAGCTTTTGTAAGTTACAGTACCACAGGTATTTGTGAAATATCGGAAATTAAAAAAATGGGCGCTGCGGGAAAAGAAAAGGAATATTATGTTTTAAAGCCGGTTTATCAAAAAAGCGCAACAGTTTACATTCCGCTGGATAACGACCTGCTTTTAAGTAAAATACGTCCTGTTGTTACAAAAGAAGAAATCGACGATATTATTCTTCGGGCAAAGAAAGACCCGTTAAAGTGGATAAACGACGACTTTGAAAGAAACGTTACCTTTAAGGGAATTTTAAGCTCCGGTAATCTTTTGGATATAATAAGACTGGTTAGTTGTATTTATATTCAGGGTGAGGAATTAAGCCGCACAAAACGCCGCCTTCGCGCAGTGGATTCTTCCGCTTTTTCAAATGCGGAAAGTTATCTCTATAATGAATTTGCTTTTGCGCTTAACATTAAACCTGAGCAGGTTATTGAATATATTGAGAATAAAATGAAAGAATAACTATGTACTCTTGACAAAAGAGTAATTAGTGCATATAATATATAAAAATGATAAAAGCCGAGATATGGGAAACAGTAGTTTTTTATGGCGCCGTCAGGGAGCAAGCTCCACCGACTGAAAGGGTTTGCAGGAACGTGTAAAAAATGAATTGCGCCCATTAGCTCCTTCGGGGAATTTTTTAGTATACGAAGGCGTAAGCGCTGCGTTAAAGCGATGATAAGTTATAAAACGGAGTGGAACCGCGTATTACGCCTCCGATATTGCAAAGGCAATATCGGGGGCTTTTAATTTGGAAATTCGGCATTATTTATTTCGTTTCGTAGGGGACGATGCCCACATCGTCCCGCCCCTTCCCCTCCAAACAAAGGGGAAGGCATAAAAAGGAGAGAGAATCAAATTGTTTTTTAAAAGAACATTAGAAGACATAAGGGCGGTTAAAGAACGCAAGGCTTCTCCTTGAGGAGAAGCTGTCACAAAGTGACTGATGAGGTGTAGCCGATTTATCGGCGTGTTAATATGAATAAAACGAACAACCGAAAATTAACGGGTTTATCAAAGGCTTTGCGGAAAAATATGACCAAGGAAGAAAGAAAACTTTGGTATGAATTTTTAAAAACCTTGCCCGTAACTATTCACCGCCAAAAGGTAATAGGCAATTTCATTGCCGATTTCTACTGTGCCGAAGCGGGAATAGCAATTGAACTTGACGGCAGCGGACATTACGAAGAAGAACAAAAGAAAAAAGATAAAGAAAAAGAAAATTATCTGAATTCATTGGGAATAAGAGTGTTAAGGTATACTAACCTTGACGTTCTGATAAACTTTGAGGGCGTATGTGAGGATATTTACACAAATATATTTGAAGTTAAATAAAGTCACTACACCTCATCCACCGCAAAGCGGTCCCCCTTCCCCTCCAAACAAAGGGGAAGGCATAAAAAGGAGAGAATCAAATTGTTTTTTAAGAGAACGATAGAGGATATCAAAGCTGTTAAAGAGCGGGATCCCGCGGCGAGAAGCTGGTTGGAAATTTATTTCCTTTACCCCGGTGTAAAGGCGATAAGAATGCACCGCTGGGCGCACTTTTTCTATAAGCACAATTTAAAATTTTTTGCAAGATGGATTTCTCAGGACTGTGTAAGAAAAACAGGTATTGAAATTCACCCCGGCGCCACTATAGGCAGACGCCTTGTTATTGACCACGGCGTGGGAATAGTTATTGGCGAAACCACCGAAATAGGCGACGACGTGCTTATTTACCAAGGCGTTACCTTGGGCGGTACGGGTAAAGATACCGGCAAACGTCACCCTACAATCGGTAACAATGTTATGATAAGCGCAGGCGCAAAGGTGCTTGGCCCCTTTAAGGTAGGGGATAATTCCCGTATTGCGGCGGGCGCCGTTGTATTAGAGGAGGTTCCGCCTGATTGTACCGTTGTGGGCATACCTGCCCGTGTGGTTCGTCAGAACGGCGAAAAGGTATTACCTCTTGACCAGATTCACATACCCGACCCTGTGGCTCAGGAAATTTGCAGACTTGAACAAAGAATTAAAGAACTTGAAGAGAAAGGAATAAGATAAAATGAGAATTTTCAACACCTTAACAAGAGAAAAACAGGAATTTGTTCCTATTGATGAAAACGAAGTAAAAATTTACGCCTGCGGACCTACCGTATATAACTACATTCACATCGGTAACGCCCGTCCGCTTTGTGTTTTTGACGTTCTCCGCCGTTATCTTGAATGGCGCGGCGTTAACGTAAAATACGTTCAGAACTTCACCGATATTGACGATAAGCTCATTAAAAAGGCTAATGAAGAGGGCATAACCGTTCCCGAGGTTGCCGAACGTTATATTAAGGAATTCCGTGTTGACTCTGACGGACTTAACGTAAAGCCCGCCACCGTTCACCCCAGAGCTACCGAAAATATCGATGAAATTATTTCTATTATTGAAAGCCTTATTGAAAAGGGCTTTGCTTACGAATCAGGCGGCGACGTTTACTACAGAGCCAAAAAGTTTAAAGAATACGGTAAGCTTTCTCATCAGCCTCTTGAAGACCTTGAATCCGGCGCAAGAATTGCCGTTGGCGAAATAAAAGAAGACCCAATGGACTTCTGCCTTTGGAAGGGCGCGAAGCCGGGCGAACCTAAATGGAGCTCTCCCTGGGGTGACGGCAGACCCGGCTGGCATATTGAATGTTCCGCAATGTCCTGCAGATATCTGGGAAAAACCATTGATATCCACTGCGGCGGTCAGGACCTTATTTTCCCCCACCACGAAAACGAAATTGCCCAAAGCGAAGCCGCTAACGGTCAGGAATTTGCCCGTTACTGGATGCACAACGGTTTTATTAACGTAGATAACCGTAAAATGAGTAAATCTCTGGGTAACTTCTTCACCGTTCGTGACGTTGCCGAAAAATTCGGTTACGAGCCTATCCGTTACCTTATGATTTCTTCTCATTACAGAAGCCCGATTAACTATTCTATTGACATTATTGAACAGGGCAAGAGCGCGCTGGAGCGTCTTTATAACTGCCGTGACAGAATTGATTTTGCCGTCTCCCACGCAGAGGAAGGCGGCGTTGCTCCTGAATTTATTGAGAAGTGCAAAAACGATTTTATTGCCGCTATGGAGGACGACCTTAACACCGCCGATGCTTTAGCTGCAGTATTTACCCTTGCAAAGGAAATCAATATGGCTATAGATGCGGGAGCCAAGAAGGATGAACTCAGCGCAATGGCAAAGGCTATGGACGAACTTACCGGAGTTTTAGGCTTTCTTTATAACCGCAAAACCGATACTATTGACGCTGAAATTGAAGAGCTTATAGCAAAACGTACCGAAGCGAGAAAGAATAAAAACTTCGCCGAAGCCGACGCTATAAGAGACAAACTTAAAGAAATGGGTATTATACTTGAAGATACCCCACAGGGTGTAAAATGGACCAGAGCGTAAAATTTAAAAAGGAGCCCCTCGACAGAAAAGGGGCTTTCCTTTATGTCAGCCGCCATCACGCTTTCGGCACCGACGCCCTTTTGCTTGCCGATTTTGCAAATGCAAAGCGTAAAGACAGCTACGTTGATTTGGGAACGGGTTGCGGAATAATTCCCTACGTGCTTTTGCGTGACGGAAAGGTAAACAGCGCCGTTGGCGTGGATATAAGCGAGGAAGCGGTTGAGCTTGCCCGAATGACCGCCGAGGAACGTGGGCTTTCGGACAAATTTAAAATTATTTTAGGGGATATTAAAAATTTACCCCCCGAAATAGGCTTTGGCTGTCATAATCTTGTTACGTGTAACCCGCCTTATTTTGTTTCGGGTTCGGGTATTAAAAACCCCGACGGAGTAGAGGCGGTTGCCCGTCACGAGGTTGACTGTACCCTTGACGACGTGCTTTCTGCTGCTTTTCGACTGCTTAACACTTCGGGCAGATTTTGTATGTGCCACCGCCCCGAAAGGCTTGCCGAAATTTTAAGTAAAATGAGCGCGTATAAATTGGAGCCTAAAAGGTTAAGATTTGTTTGTCAGCGTTTTTCACTTCAACCCTTTTTGGTTCTTATTGAAGGTCAAAAATGTTCAAAACCGTCCCTTAAAGTTTTGCCCACGTTGTCTTTGACCGAATGTGAGGAAGAAATGTTTAAAATATACGGCGATTACAAAGACGGGTACAAATTATATTGACTTTTTGTGCATAATTTAATATAATAGATAGGATAAAAATATTTTAAGAAGGTGTTTCCCCATGGCTAAAGCGATTAAACTTACCGAGGAAGGTCTTAAAAAATTACAGGACGAACTTGAAAACCTGAAAACCGCAGGCAGAACCGAAATTGCGGAAAAAATCAAGGTTGCCAGAGGTTACGGTGATTTGTCCGAAAACAGCGAATACGACGAAGCAAAAAATGAACAAGCTAAAATCGAAGCAAGAATTGTTGAGCTTGAAACTATGCTTGACAACGTTGAAATTATTGCCGAAAAGAAAAGCGCGGGTAAAACCGTTACCGTCGGCAGTAAGGTAAAGGTTTTCGATACCGAATTTGAAGAGGAAATGGATTTCCGCGTTGTAGGCAGTGCCGAAGCTGACCCTGCAAACGGTCTTATTTCCGATGAATCTCCCGTTGGTAAAGCTCTTATCGGCAGAAAGGTTAACGACATTGTTAAAGCTGAAGCTCCCGACGGAGAAATTGAATTTAAAATTATTGCTATTTCTAAATAAGACAGGACTGACGAAAAATGGCAGAAAATAACCAGCAGGCTCCCGAAGTACAGGAGCAGGACTTAAACGAAATATTAAAGGTTCGCCGCGAAAAGTTGGCGGCTTTGCAGGAACAGGGAAAAGACCCGTTCACCATTACCAAGTATGACGTAACCGGTGATTCCGCAAAAATCAAAGCCGAGTATACCGAAGGCGAAGAAAAGACTTATACCGTTGCAGGACGTATTATGTCCCGCCGTATTATGGGTAAAGCAAGCTTCTTCCATATTGCCGACTCTACCGGCACTATCCAGTGCTACATAAGACGCGACGACGTTGGCGAAGAAGATTATATGGGCTTTAAGAAAATGGACATCGGTGATATTGTTGGTGTTGAAGGCTTTTCCTTCGTTACCAAAACCGGTGAGGTTTCTCTCCACACCAAAGGTATAAAGCTCCTTGCAAAGTCTCTTTTACCTCTTCCCGAAAAATTCCACGGTCTTACCAATAATGACCTTCGTTTCCGTCAGCGCTACGTTGACCTTATTATGAATGCCGACGTTAAACGCAACTTCGTAATCCGTTCACAGTTCATTAAGTTTATGAGAAAATATCTTGACGATATGAACTATATTGAAGTTGAAACCCCCGTACTTAATACTATTGTCGGCGGTGCGGCGGCGCGTCCCTTTATTACCCATCACAATACTCTTAATATACCTATGTATATGCGTATCGCTACCGAGCTTCCTTTGAAGCGTCTTATAGTTGGCGGTATGGACAGAGTTTATGAAATCGGCAGAATCTTCCGTAACGAAGGTATGGACCCGAAACATAATCCCGAATTTACCACCGTTGAACTTTATCAGGCTTACGCCGACTTCCACGATATGATGGATATTGCCGAAGGAATTATTTCCGGCGCGGCAAAGGAAATTCACGGTACTTACGAGGTTGAATGGTTGGGCGAAAAAATCGACCTTACCCCCGGTTGGCGCAGACTTACTATGGTTGACGCCGTTAAGGAATACGCAGGGGTTGACTTCGGCGCAATTACCGACGACGCTGAAGCTGTTAAGGCGGCTGAGGCTATCGGCGTTGAACTTGCCGATACCGCAGATAAAACCTGGGGTAACGCTCTGTACGCTTGTTTTGACCAAAAGGTAGAAGAAAAACTTATTCAGCCTACCTTTATCACAATGTACCCGGTAGAGGTTTCTCCCCTTACCAAGGCTTCTCCGGAAGACCCGAGACTAACCGAGCGCTTCGAACTCTTCATTTGCCACAGCGAGCTTGCTAACGCTTATTCCGAACTTAACGACCCCATCGTTCAGCGTCAACGCTTTGAAAAGCAGTTAGAGCTCAGGGAGCGCGGCGACGACGAAGCCGAAATGCTGGACGAAGATTTCCTCACCGCAATGGAATACGGTATGCCCCCCACAGGCGGTATGGGAATTGGTAAGTCGGATCGTAGCCATGTCGTTCTGTGAGCCAAGGAGTTGATTTATGACATTGTCTTCCTAAGACCGCTTGGCCTCCGACTTCAGGGAGCGCGGCGACGACGAAGCCGAAATGCTGGACGAAGATTTCCTCACCGCAATGGAATACGGTATGCCCCCCACAGGCGGTATGGGAAT
>JAZRKJ010000089.1:0-2773 GCA_045646245.1 Acutalibacteraceae bacterium | reverse complement strand
TATACCGGATCAGAAATTTCTATTATTGTTGAAATTTCTACTGGTAATTTCAATTGATATGTTGTATTATATTTTTGCGAATTGTGTTGTTTGGTCATAACACAATTATACCGCAAAAAAGACTACATTCCTATCCTTTTTGGATAAGTTTGTAGTCTTTTTTTATTTGGGCCGTTTTTTTACAGCCCCTTTTTGCGTACAGGGTTACAGATTATTTAACTCTTTTTGAATGGCTTTTACAACGGACTTAAAGGTGGCTCCTGTGGCTATTCTGCAAAGAAGATAACCAAATGCACATATGATAATTGGAATGAAAACCGGAAAAAGATTGTCTAAATCAGATGTGATTGTGAGCGCAAGGAGAACTACCTCCATCATTAGCAAGAAACTAAATACAATAGCCATAAAGATACGAACAAATTTTACCGGTTGTCCGCTAATACACAAAATAGTCTGTACATCACTACGGGAAACAACAATATCAATTTCGGGGACAAAAGAGTTTCGATACGGCATATCGTGAAATGCAGGTTTCAAAAAACATCCTCTATCTGTTTGTACACAGGAGTAGTTCCAATTGGTATGCTTGCGAATCGATTCAGGTAAGTTGTTTAGGCAGATAGGATACGTTGCGCCCGAAATACTATGTACTGATGTTTGTGTAAAAATGGATTTCATATACTTCTCCTTCCTTCCGTCATTTTTATTATACCACACCGCCGTTTTTGTGTAAATGTTTTTAGTAAGAAAGGCTCTCAACCATACATTGAAAAAAGGAACAATTTGTGGTATAATGTCAGTAAGTTGTTATTAAGCGGATTTTCTTGTTCTTTTTTAATCGGTAACAAGAGATAGTGAGGTGGGTTTGTGAAAGCGGCGGACAAACGTTACACAAAACAAAAATTACTTATTATATTCGGCGCTTGTGTTATTACCACACTGTTAATGGTGTTTGCGCTTTCGGGCGGTAATTTGGCGCTTATTAAGAGTTTGTTTATTAAAGAACTTTCCAACGAGGAAATGAAAGAAATTTTATCGGGCTTTGGTTGGCGAGGATATATTGTAATTGCCGCGTTGTCGATGCTACAGGTTGTATGCACGTTTTTGCCGGCAGAACCTATACAGGTACTCGCCGGAGTTACCTTTTCATTCCCAGTTGCCCTTTTGTGTTGTATGATAGGCGTTATGCTTGGAAATACACTGATTTATATGTTGCAAAAGACTTTCGGTGAACAGATGCGAGGATTTTTTATTAAAAAATTGAATCTGAATTTGGAAGTAATTGCGCGTTCCGGCAGAGCTGTATTTATTATTTTTATTTTGTATTTTTTGCCCGCAATTCCTTACGGAATGATCTGCTTCTTTGCGGCAAGCTTGGGTATTTCTTACCGCCGTTATATTACGGTAACCGTGTTGGGGGCTTTGCCTTCCGTTTGTATAGGAGTAGGGCTGGGGCATATGGCGATTATGTCTGACTGGGTAGTATCTGTCAGCGTATTTGCGGTACTTATTGTGTTGATTTGTATTATTATCTTCAAAAAAGACGTACTGTTCACTAAGCTTAACGGTTACGCCGAACGTCATAAAGCGGTGCCCCAAAATAAGGTGCAACCGGTCAACGGCTTTTTGCTGAGTGTTATTCACTATGCCCTCAGAACTTACAGTGTAATTTGCGGTGTGAAACTGAAAGTGATAAAAAAGATAGAAAAGATAGAATCACCTTCAATTATTCTTTGCAATCACGGTTCTTTTATCGACTTTATTTATGTGGCGGCATTGCTTCGTAAATATAAACCTCATTTCATTGCAGCAAGGCTTTACTTTTATCACTCTGTTTTAGGTTGGCTTTTAAGGCAACTCGGCGCATTCCCAAAGAGTATGTTTTCGGTAGATATTGAAAACGCAAAAAACTGTTTGACTGTGCTTAAAAACAATGATATACTTGCAATGATGCCTGAGGCACGTTTGTCTACAACGGGGCGGTTTGAAGATATTCAGGATACCACCTACTCCCTTATAAAAAAGGCGGGTGTAACCATTTATACCGTAAAGTTCAGCGGAGATTATTTTGCCGACCCTAAATGGGGTAAAGGCTTCCGTCGCGGCTCATTAGTAGAGGCTGAACTGGATTTGCTATGTACTGCGGAGCAGGTAAAAGAATTATCCCCGGAAGAATTAAAGCAAAAGATTGAAGAACGTCTTGACTACAATGAATTCGAGTGGTTAAAACAAAGACCTTTTTTGCATTATCGGTCAAAGAATATTGCCGAGGGACTTGAAAATATTCTTACCACCTGTCCTGTTTGCGGGCGAAAGTATACGCTAACGACGAAGAAAAATAAGGTTTTCTGTGAACATTGCGGTTATTTAACCTCAATGAATGATAGATACGGTTTTGATGAAAGCTTTAAATTTGAAAATCTTACTGAGTGGTATGATTGGCAAAAGGCATTGTTGGAACGGGAAATTCTCGGAAATGAGGACTACATACTGTCTTCAAGGGTTGAATTACGTTTGCGCGGAGATGGTAATAGGTTAACCAGAAACGGCGGCTTTGGTGTATGTACGCTCAGTCGTGAAGGTCTTACATACAAAGGTACCAAAGACGGAGAAAAGGTTGAACTTTATTATCCTATGCGGAATATATACCGATTACTTTTCGGCGCAGGAGTAAATTTCGAATTATATGACGGTACTGAAATATTATTTTTTGTTCCCGACGAAAAGCGTTCGGCTGTAGAATGGTATATGGCTTCTATGATTTTACACGACA
>JAZRKJ010000088.1:0-3096 GCA_045646245.1 Acutalibacteraceae bacterium | reverse complement strand
CACCGTGCGAATATTACCTTTCCACCGCCGCGTGACGAAAAATCTCCCCCTGCTGCGCAGCAGGGGAAGATGAAAGAATCTATTCAATTAACATATTCTTTTTTGTTTTTTAGTCTGTCTACTTGACAGGGGGCACATTATCGTTCCTCAGCGGCAATTTTTATCTTTTCCTATACATCACAACAGTTCGATATATTGGAATTTGTTCAACTTATATCAATAGGGTTATATTGAGAATATATCTTTACACTTGTGTTACAGTGCTTTTTTATCTCTTCTATATTTCTATCAAGAAAGTAAAATTCTTCAAGTTTATTTAGAGAGGTTAAATCAGGTATATTTTCAACTTTACTTTGCGAGGAAATAATTATCTTTTTTAAGTTAGGAAATTGAAGTAAAAAACTCAAATCTGTTAAATTACTGTTTCTCCATAAACTTACTTCTTCGATTTTTTCGTTTAATCCAAAAGTATTAAAATATTCGGGTTTTTGAAAACCTAAATATATTTTATTTACCTTCATTTCCCTTAAAAAACTATAGTCATTTATACTTATAGAGCGTAAAGACAGTTCTTTTAAATTCTTAAACTCAACAAGTTTATCTAAACCTTTTTTTACATTCCTAATTCCAAGCTTTTTTAAGTCTTTTAAGTGAACTATATCATTAATATCAACTTTATAAGATTTATCTTCAAACAAAAGTGTTAAGTCACTAATCGAGGGACTTAAATTCCTCAAAAAACCGTAATTCTTTACATTAAAGCAATTTATTTCCAAACTCTCCAGTTGTAGTTCTTGAAGAATTTCTATATTACTTATTTTACTGTAAATATCTAACCATAAATTTTTCATATGTGAAAGTTTTGTTAAATATGAAATATCTATAACGGAATCTCCCCACCCACCATAGTGTCTAAAGGCAATATTAGGATTTCTTTTTAAAATTTCATTTAATATGACAATATCTTCATTAGAAGGCACAGTTTCCGTTTGGATACGACTTAAATTAGAAGAAACTATTGTATCAATAATTTCTTGGTCTGTATTTTTTTCGTTAAATTCAAGTTCCTGAAAACTCCATTTAGGTTTTTTTGCTCTAAATGGTAATTGTATGAATTTTGATGTACTAACATAAGACCCCATAATTTTCACCCGTAAAATTCTTATATATTGAACTAATTATACCATATAATAATTTTAAATTCCACTATTATAATTTGAATCACCACATAACAGCGCCGCCCTGGAGACCGGCGTGTCTAGGGTTGAACATTAGGTTACAAGAAAGAGCAATTAAGAATACGAGTGTGAAAAAGCAGAAGTTGACGACAATTATTTTTGACAGTTTATCCTTTATGAATGTAGATTATGTAGTGCTATAACCCCCCTTTTTATGTAGATTTGTGTGTAGAAAAAGACCATACCCTCGTGTGTTGGGTATGGTCTTATTTTAACATCATCAGGAGCGGGAAGGAAGGGAAGACCGAACGCCATACTTATAATAAAGTAAATGGGTGTGTGGAAGGCGTTGAACATACAGTTTCCAATATCCATATGTCCGTAAACCTCACCGTCAACGGCGAATTCGGCGAAATCCTTGGTCCAGTAATAGCCTATAGTGTGGTATTCGCTTGAAAAGGTTACGTCGCCGTCGAAACGCTTTTTGCTGTTGCCTACGCCGTAGCTTATGTGGTGAATCTTATTATAATTGCGGTCTCTCCACCAGGCGTGCATTGCGGCTTCAATCTGACGGTCACTGCCGAACATTTCGAAAATATCAATTTCCGAATTAACCTTTGCACCGGGGTAGTCCGATTTGGTCCAGAAACCGGGCCATATACCGCTGCCGCCTACGGGAAGCTTTGCGCGTATTTCGGCGTAACCGTATTTATAGCAAAAACTTTTGCTTGTGTTTATCATACCGCTGGTGTATTCGCCGTCCTCTTCAATACGGGCGGTAATGGTAAGGTTTGAATCCTTAAGGGAAAGGTTTTCTTTCTTTCGCCAGGCGCCGCGGTCGTTGTGACCGTCTTGCCGCAGTTCCATTACGGTCCATATTTCGGGGTTAAGTGTGTCAGAATCAAAATGGTCTTCGAAAACCAATTTATAGCCGTTTTTAATAAGCTCATCGTGAACAAGTTTCATTTTACTTTACCTCCTCATAGAACTTAACGTATTCAACCTGCATTTCGCAAGGAGCGATTGTGGTTTCGTTTGGGGCTTCGATTTTAGGAATACCAACCGATACCGAAAGAATAAGCTCTCCTTGGTTGCCGAAAGCTCCGAATACAGGGTGGTCAATATCTATACGGGAAAATTCAATGCCGTCAACGGTGAATATGGCGTCGGTATCGGTTTGCTCGTAACCGAATACGTGCCAATCCTCGCTTAAAAGCTCACTGCTTTCAATGTCGGGGAAGTAGCGTGGCCAGACGTTAGAGGGACTGTAAAGGTAGTTAAGGGTTTTAAGGGAAACACCGTTATAGTAGTGGGCAATAAGGGAACAGGCGTTTTTGCCCCTTACACCCATAATCTGAGCAAAATCGGTTTCGGTAATAACCCCTTCCTTTTCGCCTTTAAGGGTCATTTTGGGCCATACGCCTGCGGAAAACGGCGGGAATTTTGCCCTTATTTCCATATAACCGTTACCGAATTTGCGACCTGTGTATTTTATCATTGAACCAATGAAAGCGTCCCCTCTTTGGTTACTTTAAGTACAAGATTGCCGTTTTCGACTGTAACGTTTTGCTCTTTGTATCTTACGATACCGCCGTCGCTTACGTCCTTTTCACCGTCGTCAACGTGGGTGGGAACAATACCTGATACAGGGTTTGAGTTAATGAAGGTCTCTTTGTAGTCCATAATTTCCCAATCCTTTAAATCGGAAGGATTTTGGAAAAAATTTTCATAAACTAATTTGTAGTTTTCTTTTGCCATTAAGGCCACCTGCCTTTCTTATAATGATTGTTGTTTGTCGAAACGCTTGAAAGCGCTTCGACAAGCCGCTTTTTAAGCGGATATAGCAAAATTAAATTCTATGATTTAATTTTGCACAACATTCATTGCAATGGGTATGGACAAATTTTCAAAGAAAATT
>JAZRKJ010000087.1:0-23723 GCA_045646245.1 Acutalibacteraceae bacterium | reverse complement strand
GTATAACCCGTAATTAAATCGTCACTTCTTGTCTGCTTTAATTTTTCTTCTAATTCTTCCGCTTTACAAACAGGAAGATACAAAACCCTGAAGGATTCCTTAAAAGAAGAAATACCCTTATAAATATCGGTAATAAAGCTTTCTGTTATTTCAAGATACCTTATTCTGTAACGAATAATTTTACTACCCTCTGAAGAAAGCTCTTTTTCAAAAGGATAAAGTAATTCTAAATTACCTCTTCCTTCCTTTATTTCTTTTAAAAGATAATTTCTTTGGTGAAGAGCTCTTGTATAGCGGCGTAAGGTTTCAAGATATTTTGGGTAAATCTGAGAAATTGCAACGTCTAAAAACCTTCTCCTTTTTTCGGGAGAACCTGAAATTAAGGATAAATCGTCGGGTGAAAAAACAATTGCACAAAAATTACCCGCCAATAAAGAAGCAGAGCTTAGCTTTTTTTCGTTTAAAGTTGCTTTTCTTCGGTTTTCAATATCAATAACAACTTCATTTTCGGTGCCGAAAGCAGTATAATTCATACTTATCCGGCTTTTTTGAGTATTTAAAGAACAAAGCTCGCTGTCTTTATTTGTTCTGAAACTTTTTGCTCCCGTAAAAAGCCATAAGGATTCAAGCAGATTTGTTTTTCCTTGGGCGTTCTCCCCGCAAATTACGTTCATTTTTTCATCCGGTTCAATGGTAAAAGGGGAAAGATTACGAAAACCTATTGCAGAAACTTTTTTAATCAGCATCTTTTTACCGTTACTTTATTGCCTTCAAAGGTGAAAAAGTCACCTTCACGCATTTTTTTGCCCCTCATTGTACAAACTTCACCGTTTACCTTTACTTCGCCGTTTTGTATTACAATTTTTGCGTGGCCGCCGGTTACTACCAAATCACTTAATTTCATCAATGCGTCAAGACGGATAAATTCTTCATTTATAGTAATTATTTTTTCCTGCATTATTTCAACCTCATAGGCATTATCATATACATATAATCGTCACCCTGTAACGGTTCTATAACAACGCCTTGCTTTGAAGAATCAAACTTTACCTGAACCATATCATCCTCTATTGCTTTAAGTGCTTCGGTAAGATAACGTGAGGAAAGACCAATTTCGAAAGGCTCTCCTTCAAGGTCTACTTCATAAGTTTCGTTTACTTTACCTATTGATGTGGCGCAAGAAAAATTGATGCTTTCTTCACCTAAAATACACCTTACGGGAGTAGAAAAGGAATCGCTTATAAGCAGAGAAATTCTGTCGAATATTGAAAGAATATCCTTTACCATAACAACTATTTTTTGTTTATGGGAAGCGGGAATTGTACGCTGATAATTTACAAAATCTCCTTCAATAAGGCGGCAAATAAGCTTATAACCGTCTACCTCGAAAGAAATCATTCTGCTTCCTACGTTTATTGGAACGTCTTTTGAACGATCATTTATAAGACGAATTGCTTCATTCAGCATATTACCGTTAATTATAAAATTAAATTCTCCGACGTCGTCAACCTTTGTTCTTCTTATTGCAAGACGGTAACCGTCGATAGCAACAAATTGAAGCAGACCGTCTTTAACCGAAATATTTATACCCATAAGAACAGGGCGTGTGCCTTCCACCGGCGCAACGGCAAAAGAAGTACCTTCGGTCATTTCACAAAGAGTTTCTCCCTTTATTGTAAGTGCTTTACCGTCTACAAAGGAAGGAACCTCGGGAAAGTTCATTGCATCCATACCCGGAATATCAAATACTGCGCTGCCGCAGGATATGTGACAGATATTTTTATCGTCGGTAGTTACCTGAACGGTAGGACCGCTGAGCCTTTTAAATATATCTCCCAAAATTCTTGCGGAAACAACGATTTCACCGTCTTCCTCTGTTCTGGCATAAATATCCTTTTGCATACTCATTTCAAGGTTATAAGCAATAAGTGAAAGCTTTCCTTGTTCAGCATAAATAAGTATACCCTCAAGCTCCGGATAAGAGGTTTTTGAAGAAACTATTCTTGAAAGACGTGATACCGCGTCAAGAAAAAGATTACGCTCTACTGAAAAAATCATAAATTTTTGTCCTTTCCTTAAAAATCAAAAATTCAAATTTTTCTCTAAAGAGAGAAATAATATAAATAACAGTCTTCTATAAGGGGTGTCAGTTCTGTTAATAAGTGGGATAAAGCCTTTAAATTAAAGAAAAGTTGTTGTTAACAGAAAACTTAATAAATTGTGTATAATTATTTTAAAAATACAGTTTTAAACAGGGTGTTAAAAACATAAATGTTAATTACTGTCAATTTTGTTCATAACTTATTCCGATTTAAGGTTCTTAATTATATCCTCAATAATGTTATTTTCGTAAGGATTTTCACGCATTAGCTCCTTAACCTTCTTTTCGGTATAAAGAACTGTGGTGTGATTTTTACCGAAGGCTTCACCTATTGCAGAATAAGGAAGCTCGGTGGTTTCTCTGGCAATGTACATTGCAACCTGTCTTGCTTTAACAAGGTCGGCAGTTCTTCTGGTTGAAAGAATATCGCCTTCGCTTACGTTATAAGTACGGGCAACTTCGGTTATGATTTGCTCAATTTTAATAGGCTCGGGGCGGGTATCACTTACAACTTCCTTAATAAAGCCCTGAACAATAGAAAGAGTAGGAACCTTTTGGTCAATTAAAATAAGAGCCTGAATTTTCTTTACAACCCCTTCAAGCTGACGAGTGTTATCCTGAATATGCTCTGCAATGTAATAAACAATATTTTCAGGTATTTCAATACCTAATTGCTGTTTTTTGTTTTGAATAATACCAACCTTGGTTTCAAAATCAGGAGGAGTAATATCGGCAATAAGGCCGCTTTCAAAACGGGAACGAAGTCTGTCATCCAAAAGTTTAATATCCTTTGGAGGACGGTCGCAGGTAACGACAATTTGTTTTTTATTTTGATAAAGAGCGTTAAAGGTGTTGAAAAATTCTTCCTGAGTAGAAGTCTTACCCGCAATAAACTGAATATCGTCAATAAGGAAAACGTCGGTAGAACGGAAACGGGTACGGAAGTCATCCAGCGTTCCCAGACCCAGCTTACCGTCATGCAAAGCGGAGATAAGCTGATTTGTAAAGTCTTCGCAACGGATATATTCAATTTGTTTTGTGGGGTATTTTTTTCTTATATGGTTTTTAATAGCCAACAGAAGGTGGGTTTTACCAACACCGCTTCTGCCGTAAATAATAAGAGGGTTATAAATTATATTGGGGTTGTCCGCAACCGCCATACTTGCGGCGTGGGCAAAACGGTTTGTGGAACCTACTATAAAGTTATCAAAAGTGTATTCCGATTCAAAAGAACCGTCGCCAACAGGCTTTGCAGGGGTTATAACGTGACCGCTTTCATCCTCCACAAGAATTGTAACCGCTACGTCGAAGCCTAAAATGAGTTTTAAATTTTCGTGGATGGATTCAATGTAATTTGATTCAACTATTTGTTTTTTATAATCGGAATAAATTCCTAAAATAAATTCGCCGTTTTTAAGGTCAATGGGGTGTAAATCCTTAAGCCACACGTCAAAAGCAATTTCGCTGATAGTTTTTTTTAGTTCATTGCATACTAATTCCCAAATATCGGAAGTGGATTCAACTTTCATTCCTTTTCACCTTTTCTTTATATAAATTAAATATAATATAAATATACGTATATACATTATAACAAAGCAGTATAAATTTTTCAATAGGTTTATTAAAAAAATAAGGGCATAAAAATTTAAAATAGCAAAAACCCCCGCAAATTTCTTTGCAGAGGACTTTTTTAAAAAAGGTAATATAAAATATTTAGTAAAGATAACTTTATTTTTAAAACCAAAAAAGTTTTAAATTTCTATAATTTTTTTATCTTTAAAATATGGAGAAAGGGACGAAAAATAATCGGAATTTTTAAAAGGAAAGGCAACAATGTAATCACTTTTTTCTATTAAGTAAATATCCTTTTTTCTTATGCAAGAAAAATCTCTTTTTTTTGAAAGCATTATTTCATTATCACAGTTCTCCATTATTTTAAAATAAAGCTCTCGTTCTTTTTCACTGTAAAGGCTTGCCTGCTCCTCAAAAGGAATTACGCAGTTTACGGTTAAAGGATATTCCTTTTTAATTTCAAGTATTTTTTCTGCCAAAAGAAGCTCAAGACCCTGCTCCATTCCAAAATAAAAGACCGAAACGTTTTCATTTTCTATAAGCTTTTTCGTTTCTTCTGATATTTTTTCAAAAACCTCCTTTTTTAAAGAATTATCGATTTGAGCGCCCAGAAAACAACATTTCTTATTTTCCATTTTTTGTTTTTCCTTTCTGTTTTTTTATTTTTATACACTTATTATACAACTTTATTTTGTCGAATGTTGTCAAAGCGTGGCGGAGGTTAAAATTTTTTTAAAAAAACTGTGAAGAAGTAAAAATCTCCACAGTTTTTCATTTTTAATCGAATAATTCTTTTCTTATTTCGTCGGTTAATTTACCGCCGTAGGGAGAAAGACCGAAGGCTTCGGCGTAACGGATTTTATTTCCCTTTTCTTCGCCGTATTTTTCAATAAGCTCTTTTCTGAAACGAGCGGCGGGTTTTGCGAAACGCATCGCATATCCGCGGGTGGCAGCCAAAACCTCTTCATCGGTGGTTTCATCGGTTATGTTAAGACCCTTAAGCCATTCAAAACGTTCTTCTTTTCCTTCGGGAACCTCCTGATGGTAGGTGTAGGGGAGCCATTCGTAAACCTGAGAAACGTTGATGTCGGCTATTTTAAGTTTAATATCAATATACTCGTCAACATCAGTTATATCTTCAAGCTCAAAAGGAGGATTATTAAAATAATCTTCGTAATACATAATTACGGGGGTATCGGTCATTGCGGGGGTGTCATAATATGGTGGCCGCCGCTGCCATACCCACGTAAGAAACAGAGCAAAAAACTCCTAAAATATCGTTATAGGATTTTAAACCGAAAAGATCCCCCGCAAAAAACGGAAGCATAATGGTTTCCAAAGGAAGACCCAGCGCAATGGTAACCGCAGAAACAACGGCAAAAATTCTTCCCAAAGGGGTATTACCTGTAAAAAACATTAAAATAACGGTGATTATAACACACAGATTACAAAGGGTGGCGGTAAAGCGAATACCTAATTTATCATACATTGTGCCGCTTAAGATTTTAGAAACCGAAAGGCAAATGGAATAAACGCTTAAAACCGTAGCGACCAAAGCGGGAGATATTCCCGAATCCGAAAGATTGGCGGCAAAAGAGCCCACAAGACCCTGAAGCACAAGTCCCATAAAGAAAATGTAAACCGCCATAATGTAAAAGTACGGCTTTTTAACCGCTTCTTTAATGTGGATACCCTCCCAAACCTCACTCTTTGCTTCTTTTTTGCTTTGCGGCGTGGTTTTTGCACCCTCTTTATAAAGAAAAATAAAAAGGAGTAAAACAACGGCTATACTGCCGGCAATAATAAGATAACCTTTTCTGTAAGCAAAGGTGCTTTTATAAATAATAGGGGTTATAATTTGCGAAACAAGAGCGCTTCCCACACCGTTGGCGGCAAGAATAACACCCATTACCGTGCCCATACCCTTTTTGCACCAGCGCATAACAATGCTGCCTACCATTGTGGTGGAGGTCCAGGAAAAACCTATACCCAAAAAGATACCCGCAATATAAAAAAGGTTTGCAAAAATGTATTAATATGATATAATTATGTTAAATAAAAAAAGGAGAAATTACTATGGCAGAATTCACTATTCCCGAAAAAGCAAGAGTTGCCGTTTTGACCGGCGCAAAGAAGATTGATATTTTCACTCTTCCCGTACCCGAAATCGGCGATGACGAAGTACTTGTAAAGGTTGAACAAACCGGTATTTGCGGTACTGACGTTCACGAATACAAGGGCGACCCATTTGGTTATATTCCCGTAGAGCTGGGTCACGAAGGCACCGGTACTGTTGTAAAGCTTGGTAAAAACGTTACTAAGGACTATTACGGCAAGCCCCTTAAGGTTGGCGATAAAATCGTTACCGGCCTTAAGCCCTGCGGTGTTTGTGACACCTGTAAGAACGACCCTGAACATATCCATCTTTGCCCCGGCGGTGAAATCTTCGGACTTATGCCCGGCGAAGAAGCCTATAAGAACTTCAACGGTTGGTTCGGCGAGTACATTAAGGTTAATGCCGGCGGCGTTATCTTTAACGTAAGCGATATGGACGTTGACCTTCGTACCCTTATTGAACCCACCGCAGTTATTGTTCACGCTGTTGAACAGGCAAAGCAGATTTTCAACTTCAAGCAAGGCTCCTACGTTCTCGTTCAGGGCTGCGGCCCTATCGGTCTTTTGCTTCTTACCATGGTTCGTACTATGGGCGTTCGCAACATTATAGCAGTTGACGGCGACAAGCAGAGACTTGAAATGGCTAAGAAATTAGGCGCCGTTTACACCGTTAACTTTATGGAAGAGGATGCTATTGCAAAGGTTATGGAAATCACCGGAACCGGCGCAGAAATGGCATTCCAGTGTACCGGCTCTCCCAAGGCTGCAAGCACTATCTGGAAGTACGTTCGTCGCGGCGGCAGTATGTGTGAGCTTGGCTTCTTTGTAGACAACGGCGAAACCACCTATAACCCCCACCTTGATATTTGCAACAAGGAAATAAAGGTTATAGGCTCCTGGACCTATCAGGCAAAAGACTGGATTCAGGCTTGTGAAGTGCTTAAGGAGGCTCAGAAGGACGGTCTTCCCGTTGAAGAGCTTTTAAGCCACAAATATGCTCTTGCCGATATTAACGAGGCAATGGAAATGAACATCAGTATGAAGGGCCTCAAAATCGTTGTAATGGGCGAATAATTATACCTAAAAAAATAACACTCCGCGAGGCGCGGAGTGTTATTTTTTTATATCAGAACAAGCCTTTTGAATAAACGATAACGGCGGTACCACCGTTTGCCAAATCAATGGTCAACCAATAAACGGAGGAATAGGTTTGGTCGGCAACGCGCTGAAGCTGGCGGTCTAAAGCGGATTCGTTATTGCGGTAAACAATAATAAATGCCCAGTCGGGAGTGCGTTTGTCATAAGCGCTTATTACGCTTTGGGAAAAGGAATTATCCGATAAATCGTTAATAAAGGCGTCGGGGTTCATATATTTGCTTTCTGCGCAAACGGGGGTTACGTCATCGTAGTCTTCGGGGTATGGGCGCATATCGTCGGAAAAAGCAAAGTAATACCCGCTTTTCATAGAACAGTCTTTTAAAGGAATAAGTGAATCGCTGGTAGAGTCGGCGTTGTACCATTTTCCGTCTATATTAAAGGTTACCCAGGTGTGACCCGCCTCGTCAGGGTCGGCGCTTGTATAGTTTTTTTCGCAGGCGTTTATTCCCGCAAGTCTGAATAGCAGAGAAAGAGCGTTGGCGTGACCGTCACAATGAGTTTTTCCCGTAACAAGCGCGTCGTAAAGGTAGGGGTAGACTGTATCGTCGTCATTATTGTAGGTGATGTATTCTACGCTTTTTGCAAGGTTCAAATAAAGCTTTTCGGCTTTTTCAAAATCCGAAAGGCTTTGCGGCAGCTCGGCAACCTGATTTTTGGCAGCCTCCAAGGCATCTAGCTTTTTCTCCCATAGCTCGGTGGAAAAGTTATCCACGGTTATGTAAACCCCGTCAAAGTTTGCGTAGGATTCATAAAGCCCCAATATATCTACCGGATAGGAAGAATCGAAGGTGCCTAAGTTAAAACGCAGATTCTGTTCTAAAAGCGGTGAATCAAGAGCAAAGTATTCCAGTATTTTTTCAAGGGTTTCGGCTTCGCCGACAAGGGCGTAATCGATTAAAACGTTGGAATAACAGTTTTCAAGAGCGTACTCAAAAGCCAGATAAACGGTTTGTTCTTCGGGCGAAAGAGCGTTAAAATAAAGGTCGCTTCGGTAAGCGGCGTATTCAGACTTAACCTCGCTGAAATCATCTGCCGTAAAGTGAATTTCTTGGCTGTCCTTAAACAGTTCGCCGTTAGAGAAAGCCACGTGGGGAACACTTTGAGCCTTTTCAATTACGTCGTTGCCGTAAAAAACGTCAATTATTGTGTAAACGGGGGCACACCCCGAAAGAAACAAACAGGTAAAAACCGCCAAAACAACGGCAATAACTTTTTTCATACCGTACCGCCTTTAAAATAATCTGTATATATATTTTACCATATTTTAGTCATTATCGCAACGTTTCGGCAGTAAGAAGGCAAGAATTTTTTTATTTTTTATGATTTATAAAAATAATACTTGATTTTTTCTCTTTGTTGTGGTATTATACTTTGGCAACAAAATGATATGCGCTGTTAGCTCAGCTGGATAGAGCGTTTGGCTACGGACCAAAAGGCCAGGAGTTCGAATCTCTTACAGCGCGCCAAAAAAAGTCGCTTTTGCGGCTTTTTTGTTTTTTCTGTGTGATGTTGAGATTCGAACAGAGCAAAAAAGAAGTAGCTTTTGTCTATCAAAAGCTACTTCTTTTTTATTCAATGCTTGATGAATACAACGATTTGCATTGTTTTTTTAATTATCCTTTTTTCTCCAATAAGTACTTCTGTTTTGTGGCGATTCCGCCGCGGATATGACGTTCTTCCTTGTTTTTAATAAGTACTTTTCTTACGTCTTCGTAAAGGGCGGGAAGGGAAGCCTTAAGGCGGTCGGTGACGTCTTTATGTACCGTAGATTTGCTTATGTTAAAAACCGCCGCCGTCGCCCGCACCGTCGCCCCCGTCTCCACAATATATTCCCCCAAAACAACCGCTCTGTCCCGCGCATTTTCCTTCATACAATCAACTCCCGAGAGTTTTAGTAAATTGTATGAAGGAAAAAGAAGTTATATTCCTTTTACGCGGGTTGGGGAAGTAAATTTAGTTGTGTTACTTAAAAGATTGCATCATAACCGATCTTTACCTATTGAGTGAAGGACGGATTTGTAAGAATATATATAACACCCTTATTCATCAAAGCACTCCTTATAGTGTTGACATATCTGCTGCAAATTCAGCATTTCTAAACTCTGTGTTAAAGAAATGGAATCCCCAGATCTTATAGTCGTTATCATCCACAAAAGTCACAATAGGAACAGCCTTGTCTTTCAATTCAAGCAAGAACTCTTCTTTCCAATTGTCAGATTCCAAAAGATGTGTTCCTTTCGGTTCAACAAAAACAATTAACTGTTCCATTGAATCAGCGTGGTTTTTACACAAATAAAGGATATAATCCGGTTCAAAACGTTCTCCACCATCAAAAGAATAAAGGTGTATTTGTCGTTCGTTACGCACCAAATATATTTTGTCATATTTTGTGCGCAAATTTTCAACATATCCTTTAAAGTATGCTACAAAAGCTTTTTCTTCGGAAGTTCCAAAATTATCATTAAAAGCAAACCAATCTTCTGTTGACAAATCAAGGCGGTTTGCACCGACTGAAGCATCATTTTGTGACATACCTTTGCCGCCGGATACAGGGGTATAATTAACGCTCTTATCACGAATGAACTCACTCATCGGATGAGCTTTAAATTCGGTTGTTCCTTCGTATACTTCTTCGATCGCAGAAACTTTCTCTGCGATTTTAGTTAAGACATTAACGCATGCGCGATACATCACACTTAACGGTGGCGTTTGATGTTTTGAAACAATTTTAAGTTTAATATCGCCCAAATAATTTTTATCCATGATAAATTCATAAATGGACTTTAAATTTGGAAAATACGATTGCAACGTATTAAACTTAAAAATATCAAACTGCCTTAACGCACGATAAACCGTTGAATAATTGATTGAAGCAATTTCGGAAAAAGATGTTAAATACGGATGCGTTTGAACGGCAACATCAGATGCCACGCTTTCTAAAACTACATCTTCACCAGCCTTACCAACAGCAACGGAAACCTCATATACTTTATCCCTTACCGAAGGAAGCAATTCGTGAACATCATTGCGGCTTTTTACAACCCTTTCATTTGTGAAAACATAACCATAACGATACAGGTCATCGTCTTTGAATGAATCTTTGAGAATATATTTTTGGGTCACAATTCCTTCAAGATCCAGCCCGACTTCTCGCAAAGCGGTATGTAATTCACTTATATATCTCGGCTCGTTCCAGCAATGATAATATAGCGTTTCGCAAATTCGCAAGGGATGCTCAGTATCATTGTCATATTTACGTTGATATTTGGGTTGCTCGGAATCAATTCTGAAGGGACAATATCTTGCTCCTCTGCCGATAAGCTGAGCTTCAGAAATTGTTCCTGCACCAGGTTTACCATTCTTTCCATCTCGAGTTTCGTAAAGTCTTACAATATCGAAAAGATTTAGAACATCCCATCCTTCGTTCAGTTTATCCACCGCAAAAACCGCACGATAAGGATTATTTTTATCCTCAAGCGTATTTAATAACAATTGATTCTTTTCCAGTTCCTTATCGTCATTTGCGGATATACAATGAACTTCCGAGAAATCTTCTTTTATTTCTTGCGCTAATTGGTCGAATGTTATACCATGGCGAACAAAATAATCATATGCTTCTTGCATAATCGACGCTTGTCCACGAATCGTATCAAACACTTCTTGAATTTTCGAGCCAGTTAATAAAGAAATGTTTTTAATAAATTCTTGCATATTACCCGCATTATCTTTGATCCGATGCGATTTCAAAAGAATGACAGGCTTTATGTTCAATCTATTATCTTGAAAGACTTTCAAACGGTATTGACTTAAAAGAACCGCTTGCAATGATCTTTCAAAAACAGGACTATCGGTTCGCAATGTTTTAATTTCCTTCGAGTATAGATCTTCCCTAAATTTCGCGAGAGGATAGTCGAATATGATTTTACTTTCATATTTTGCTAAAATGTCTGCATTTTTAGTGTCACAAGTAGCAGTAAATTCAAGCAAAATATTTTCGGTGTTAGAGTTCAATATACGACTAACAGTATATTCCCAATGTTTGTTGTTTTCGACATCTTCAGCCGATTGTTTTTTTGTACTTGCACTTAAATGATGCGCTTCATCGGAAATAAGAACTACTTTTTTGCCATTAAAATCATCAAAAGACACACCATTTTCTTTTACAGTCCACATATCATAATGCAATGCCTGCGTCGTAGTAAAGCATATATTAATGGCGTTAGCATCTGTGTTTTGGAAATTGGTAACTTCTTTAATTGCGACGCGCTCACCGTCAATAATAATATTTTCAGCAAATAAATATTTTGAAGAAGTTTGAGCCAAAAAGTTTTCTTTCGTTTTTCTTACAATATTGCTTAAATTAACGAAGAATAAGAAATTCCTATAACCCTGCTTATAAAGGTAAATCATAAGACCTGCCATTATAAGTGTTTTTCCACTTCCGGTCGCCATATGAAAAAGTGTTTGAGCAGGGCGTTGGCGCAGTTTGCTTTCAAAATATGTTATGTAATTACAAAAAGCGGATTCCTGATACGGACGCAACTCAAAATCTGGATTTAAGTTTTCGATCATATATCTTGGAAGATCACTATATGCTCCAAATTCTTTCGCAGCATCTATTTTTTCAAAAAGAAATGCCATATATTATTTCTCCTCATAGAAACTGTTTGTAAACTCCTTATCTTCATTAGAAACAGAAAATGTTTCATCATTCATATCACAATAGTTTACATACAGCATATTTTTATCAAGCAAAGCCATTAGTAAGCGCTTTTTATCCTCAATACAAAGCGCTTGAAAATCTTCTGCTTCGGGATTGATTTCTTTTGGATCAACATAGCTACTGATAAATCCACTTTTGATAATTTCCTTTAAAACAACTGTAAGTTCCGCGTCAGTTTTTGAATTTTCAATAGAATCTACAAATTTCTGATTGAGTTGAGCGAGTTCACAATATACAAAAGAACCGCCACCTTCCCAATTAACTTCTTTTGATATTCCAGTTTGTTCGCCCTGCATTACCTTAACCAACCTTGGTACAGAAATGGTTTCAAGATAATCCATCTGTTCAAAGCCGATGAATCTTCTTTTCATTTTCATAGCAACTGCTTGCGTTGTGGCTGAACCCATAAAGAAGTCTAACACAATATCGTTTTCATCTGTAGATAATTCAATCGCTCTTTTGATTAAATCTTCAGGTTTCGGATTGGTAAATACACTTTCACCAAACAGTTCGAATTGGTCTTTGGTAGCATTCGTATTAGTATCAATTTCTTGCCAAATAATTGACTGTTTTACATCGTGCCATATCGTGCTACTCGCTTTACCTTTACCGGCTTCTTTAACTTCTGAATAATATGCTTTATACTGTGGTCTTGCCGTGCCATTAACGCCAAAACGAATTCTATTATCCGCTAAAAGTTGCAAATAATTTGCTTCTTCTGTTCTCCAATGTCTGCCAGTGGGAGGAAGATACTCTTCATTAGTATTGGGATTCTTAATTACATATTGTAAATTTTTTCGTACCGCAGGAGCATCAAAAGGTTCAAGACGATATTTCCCTCGACCATCATTATCATCGTATATGAAAGATTCGACATCAAGCGCAAGTCTGAAACTATTTTTATCAATACGATTTTTATTCTTAGCATAAACAAGGATGTGATTGTGGTTCTCCGACATCAGTCCATCACTTGAAATAGATTTACGAGATTCCCATGTGACATCTGCTATAAAATTATCCATGCCAAAAATATCGTCAGTGAGCACTTTTAAATAGTGTGCGCCCTCGTCAGAAATTGCCATATACAAAATGCCATCGGTCGCCAATAATTTATAGGCAATTTCTAAACGGTTTTTCATAAAAACAAGCCAAGAAGAAAGTTTGAAATTAGAGTTATAAGAAAATGTATCTGATGGTTTTGTGGCAATAAAGAAATATGGAGGATCTATAAAAACACATTTTATTAATCCATTATACTTTTTTTCGATTGTACTTAAACCAATCAAATTGTTTCCTTTGATTATTAAATTATCGCTATCTTCTATAGTTTTTGTTGTTTCAAAACCGTCCGCTGTATATTTCTTGGCATTGGTTAATACTTTGGGATAAAGCAATCTATCAACTTCATCTGGCGCGAGCGTTTCATTATAAAAAATTTCACTGCGCTTTTGATCTTCTTTTGTCTGACCACCCTCTAAAACACAATCTTTGTATGGGAATGCGAGTACAACTTCATCGGATGCAGAAATATACTCCCCAGAGCCATCTGTAAGCCCGATCTTGTTCTTATAGCGAGTATAAGAATCCGGCAAAAATTGACGATTGCTGATTACCCAACCAAATCCTACTTTATCAAACACTAACACCCCGTCAATTTCTGTAAAGAAGCGAGCTTTGCAAGTATCATCAGAAAGAAGCAATTTTATTAACGAGGAATCCATTTTCATAGCATCCTCGTATACTGCGTTTTTAAGAAATTCGCCCTCAGTTGTGAAGTAACGTTCATCTGATTTTAAAACATTTAATACTTTATCAAAAAAATTCATTATTGTTTTCTCCTTAAAGTTCGACTAATTTAGCTTTTGCTAATATTTATATCATCCAAATCGGGACGATAAGGTTATCTCTGTCGAAGGCAGAGAGGCGGTCGCTCATACAGAGCACGGCGGAGGTGCCGAGCACCAAGGGCGATTTATCGATAAGGCTGAAAGTCTTTGTAATTCTCTTATCGGGAGTAGATGTTTTCTTAATTTCCAACGGACACAGTTTGCCGTCGCCTTCGATAATAACGTCAATCTCTTTTGCATCACGGTCACGATAATAGTTGAGGTAAGGTTCTTTACCGGCATTCTGATAACTTTTCATAATCTCTGATATGGTAAAGTTTTCAAGCAATGCGCCACTCATTGCGCCGCTTTCTGCAACCTCCGGCGAAGACCATTTTGTAAGATAGCAAATAAGACCTGTATCATAAAAATATAATTTCGGCGTTTTAATTGTGCGCTTTAAGACGTTGTTGGAATACGGATGCAGAAGGAAGATAATACCCAATGTTTCGAGTATCTGCAGCCATGCCTTTGCAGTGGACTGATCAATATCCGCATCATCTGCCATGGCTTTATAATTAACAAGCTGTGATGCACGGGCGGCAACCGCCGTAATAAATCTTGTAAACTTCAAGGCATCAATCGCACCCGAAAGTTCACGAACGTCACGCTCGATATAGGTGGAAAGATAAGAGGAGTAGTACATATTTCTGTCGGTGTATTCTCCGCTTGCGAGACCGGGCATACAGCCGTTCCAGATGCGCTCATACATTTGTGGGGTGGTAAGCACTTGACTGTTTTTACTATCCTCTACAAGTGCATCAAAATCGGTTGTAAAGGGACGGGGTTCTGCGTCGATAATTTCCCTTTGCGATAAGGGGGACATATGCAGAAGCGCAACACGACCTGCCAGCGACTCCTGAACACCTTTCATCAAACTAAACACTTGAGAGCCGGTCAGCCAAAAATCGCCGGGGTTATGATGTGTATCCACATGAATTTTTATATAAGTGAACAGCTCCGGAGCATACTGAACCTCGTCGATAATAATCGGCGGTTTATGAAGCTGCAGAAACATTTTGGGATCGCTTTTCGCCATTTCTCTTACGGTCAAATCATCAAGGGAAATGTATTCGCGGCCGATATTTTCTTTTTCGGCAAGCTTTTTTAGCATAGTAGTTTTGCCGGACTGACGCGGACCGGTAAGCAAAATTGCCGACCAAGTTTTTGATAGTTCGGTTATACGCTGTTCCATATGTCGATTAATATAGCTCATAATACACCTCATCAGAGTATAATTTCTCGTTTATATTATATATTATTATGCGCTGTAAGTCAATATAAAACTTCGGCTAAAATATGACACTTTCACATTTTAGCCGAGATTTTATGCTATGGTTATAAATATTCCTTCATATAATAAATAACAGCACGGCGGTGTGCCGTGCTGAAAATTATTTGTTTATATGGGGGTTAGTTATGTTTTTTGGTACAGCTTAACCGTAAAACGGCAGCCGCCGCCCTTTAAGTTTTCGGCGGAGATTTCGCCGTTTTCAATGGTGAGGATTCGCTTTACAAGGGAAAGCCCCAAGCCGTTTCCCTCCGATTTATGAGAGGTGTCAGCCTGATAGAATTTATCGAACAAATGCTTACTTGCTTCTTCCGACAAGCCCTCACCCTGATCGGTAACCGAAAAAATGAAAAGGCTGCCCCTGTCTTTCAGTTTAATAGAGACAATGCTGTTCGGTGGAGTAAACTTAATTGCGTTGCTCAAAAGATTGCTCCATACGTGGCGCATAAGATTTTCGTTTCCTTTATATTTTATAACATCAAGTTCAACGTCTAATTCTAAGCCCTTACCCGCCCAGTCGGCTTCAAGTGCAACAATGGTTTCCCTTATTTGTTCGTCTAAGGAAAAGGTTGTATTTTTAGGAGTTATCGACTGATTTTCTATTTTTGAAAGCAGCAGCATATTGCTTACAAGAGAGGAAAGACGGCCGGTGTTAAATAAAATTTTTTCAATATACTCCTGTCGCTCAGCCGTAGAATTTTCACTTTCCTGAAGCAGGGTTGAATAACCTTCAATGGCGTTTATAGGGGTTTTAAATTCATGAGAAACGTTAGATATAAAGTCGGTTTGCAGAATTTCTGTTGCGGCAAGCTCGTGGGTCATTAAATTAAAACCCGCGTATAATTCCTTGATTTCTCCCGAGGAGGATTTATCGGTATCAAGCTGTATGGAAAAATCTCCGTTTGCCACCTTTTCCATTGCCTGACGCAAATTTTTTATGGGGTTTAAAAAACTCCGCGAAACAAAGGAGGTAATAATTCCACCCACAACAACGCTTACTATTATGAGTTCTAAAATAAGCGGGATTTGCCAGTTTGGGTTTAAGGAATGGGCGATTTTATCAATTAAAAAGGTGAGGGCAACACAGCCAAGTAATTCAAGCTGAACCAAAAGCACCATTCTTACTCTTAAGGAAAAACGGTCTTTCTTGCGGCTTTTTATTTCGTTGAAAATATCCAGCGCTTTTTTCATATTTTTACCACCTTATAGCCCACTCCCCGTATGGTAACAATTTTAAAATCCTTATTATCCTTGAAGCGGTCGCGCAGTCTGCCTATGTGTACGTCAACGGTGTGGGTGTCGCTATCGGAATTATATCCCCAAACGTCGTCCATTAACTGTTGTCTGGTGAAAATTCTGCCCGGAAAGGAAGCCAGTTTATATAAAAGCATAAATTCCTTTTGAGGCAAAACAATGCTTTCCCGAGTATCCTTAACCGAAAACGAATCACATTCGATTACGGTATTTCCAAGAGTTATTTTACGTTCGTTAATCATTTGTGCGCGGCGAAGAAGAGCTCCTACGCGAAGAAGCATTTCGTTTACGTTTATCGGCTTTATCATATAGTCGTCGGTGCCTGACAAAAACCCTTTTTGCATATCGTCAAAGGCGTCCTTGGCAGTAATCATTAAAACCGGTGTGGTGCTTCCCGCTTCGCGGAGAGCGCGGACAAACTCATATCCGTCCATTACGGGCATCATAATATCGGAAATAATAAGGTCAAAGTATTCGTTGTCGGTGGCAGTCAACGCCTCTTGTCCGTTACCTACTTCCTTTACGGTATATCCGTTTTTAATGAGCACGTGAGCAAACAAGCGTCGCAGTTCCCGATCATCTTCTGCAATTAATATTTTAAGCATCTTCTTCACCCTTCAAAAACAAGGTTATATTTACATTCTACTATTTTTTCATACTTTTTTCAACTCACCGTCAAATGAACTTCAACTATTGTTGAACTTTAATTGATAATGAGTTGATTTTTGACTATTATCATATATATGAGATAGTGTGTTTTAAGAAAGGCAGATTTAAGTTGAAGAATAAAAAACCTTTATTTTGGCTTTTTCGGTTTTTAAAGAAATTGGTATATTTATTTTATCCGAAAATAACTTTAGAAGGAAAGGAAAACCTTCCGCAGGAAGCCTGTGTTATAGTGGGAAATCACGCGCAGCTTCACGGCCCTATAGCGGCAGAGCTTTATTTTTCCGATGATTTTTACGCTTGGTGCGCATCGCCGATGATGACGCTGAAAGAAGTTCCCGCTTATACGTATTCGGATTTTTGGTCGCAAAAGCCAAAGGCAATAAGACCTCTTTTTAAACTTGTTTCATACATAATTGCGCCGCTTTCGGTGCTGATTTTCAATAATGCCAGAGCAATTGCCGTTTATAAGGATAAGCGAATTATTAAGACCTTTAAGGAAAGCACGGAACTTTTAAATTCGGGAAAAAGTATTGTAATTTTCCCTGAACATGATGTAAAATATAATCATATCGTTTATGACTTTCAGGAAGGCTTTGTAGATATTGCTCGGCTTTATTATAAACGAACGGGCAAGGAGCTTTCTTTTGTGCCTCTTTACGTAGCGCCCAAGCTTAAAAAAATATATTTGGGTAAGCCGGTTAAATTTTCTGCCGACAATAAAAACGAAGAGGAACGCCGCCGTATCTGCGATTATCTTATGAAGGAAATTACGGATATTGCAGAAGGTCTGCCGGAGCATACGGTTATACCGTACCGCAATATACCAAAGAAATATTATCCGAAAAATACCGATAAGGAGGAGCGAAATGAGGAAAGTACAGGTTGATTACCGACAGTTTCGTTTTTCAAGGCTTAACACGCCGCAGTTTTCTCATTTAAAGCTGTTGCTTGGCTGGGTTGGCTATTTTATTCTGTATTTTTTAACAGAAAATCTGATACCCGTAGAAAAATGTCACGTCATTCACTGTGGACTTGACGATATTATTCCTTTTTGTGAATGGTTTTTAATTCCTTACGTTTTTTGGTATCTGCTTATTGTTTTTTCCCTTGGGTATTTTGCCCTTTATGACGTTGACAGCTTCAAAAAGCTGCAAACCTTTATTATTATAACTCAGGTTTGCGCTATGTTTGTTTATATAGTTTATCCTAACTGTCAAAATCTGCGCCCCGCTGAGTTTGTGAGAGATAATTTTTTAACCGATTGTCTCAGCTTTCTGTACGCCTTTGATACAAATACCGGTGTGTGTCCGTCTTTGCATTGCGCTTATTCTATCGGTATAGCAAGTGTCTGGCTTAAAGCAAAGGACGTTTCAAAGCTATGGAAGGCGTTTGTGGTTATAGCCGTTATTTTAATTTGTCTTTCCACGATGTTTATAAAGCAGCATTCGGCGATTGACTTTTTTGCCGCTTTGCCTGTGTGTCTGCTTGCTGAGATATTAGTGTTCAAGGTGTTCTACAAGAAAAAAGCATAGAGTTTAGAGGGATAGGTTTTATGAGTATTACCGTAGAGGAAGTAGTATCAAAAAGGGACTTAAAAAAGTGGATAGAGTTTCCCAATTTGCTTTACAAGGACAATAAGTATTACGTTCCGTTTTTGGCAAGCGATGAAGCGGAAACCTTTACAAAGGGCAAAAATCCTGCCTACGATTTTTGCGAAACAAAGCTGTTTTTAGCGTATAAGGACGGCGAAATTGCGGGCAGAATTGCAGGACTTATCAATCACGCCTACAATAAGAAATGGGGCAAAAACGCCATTCGTTTTACCCGTTTTGATTTTATTGACGATTACGAAGTATCTAAAGCGTTATTTGACAAGGTTGTAGCTTGGGGCAAAGAAAAAGGTTATACTGAAATTATGGGGCCTATAGGCTTTACCGATATGGATCACGAAGGAATGCTTATAGAAGGCTTTGAAGAATTCAACCTTTCTATTACTTTTTATAATCATCCTTATTATATTGACCATATGGAACGCTTGGGGCTCCAAAAAGATACCGACTGGTTTGAATACCGCATTAAGGTGCCCGAAGCTCTTGACCCCCGCTTTATAAAGATAAGCAATCGCATTATAGAAAAGAACGGGTACAGCGTGGTGTCATACTTTGACAGAAAAACCCTGTACAGCGACGCCTTAGAGGCTTTTAAAATCATTGACGTTGCTTTTTCGCGGCTTTACGGCACCGTACCGCTGACGCCGGAGGTAATAAAACACGCCATTGACGGATACGTACCGGTGGTTAACCTTGAATACGTTTGCTCGGTTAAGGATAAACAGGGAAAAATTATTGCTTTCGGTGTGCTTGTGCCTTCTATTGCAAAGGCGCTTAAAAAGTCTGACGGAAAAATGCTTCCGCTGGGAATTTTCCGTCTGCTTAAGGCTTTAAAGGGAAAAAACGATACGTTGGAAATGTTTTTTGTTGCCGTACACCCTGATTATCAGACACAAGGACTGCCGGCTATACTTATAACCGCTCTTGCCGAAAAAATTATTAAGAACGGGGTTAAATACTGTGAAACCGGACCGATGCTTGAAGATAATTTTGCCGTTCACAGTATGTGGCGCCATTTTGAAAAGAGACAGCATCGCCGCCGCCGTTGTTACATAAAGGATATATAATAAAATTGTGATTTTTTTGTAAAGAAACTTAAGTTTTGTTTTTGCTTTAGTACATTACGCCGATTTTACAGTTTGTTAAAGAATTATCGTTGATTTTTTTAAATCGCTATGTTATAATTGGCTCATAATTAGGGAGAATTTGGCTTTTATGTAAGCATTTCCCCGACGTCGGATGAATTTTTCGACGGAATTATGATAAAATAAGAAACATAGGAAATGAGGTAATTTTATGAAAAACTTAGATTTAAGTAAGTACGGCATTACCGGAGTGAAGGAGATTATCCATAATCCTTCCTTTGAAGAGCTTTTTGCTGCTGAAACCGATCCTTCTCTTGAAGGCTACGAAAAAGGTCAGGTTACCGAGCTTGGCGCCGTAAACGTTATGACAGGTATTTACACCGGTCGTTCCCCTAAAGACAAATTTATTGTTATGGACGAAAACTCCAAGGACACCGTTTGGTGGACAACAGATGAGTTCAAGAACGATAACCACCCCTGCAGCGAAGAAACCTGGGCTGTACTCAAGGATTTAGCTACCAAACAGCTTTCCGATAAGAAGCTTTACGTAGTTGACGTATTCTGCGGCGCTAACGAAGACAGCAGAATGTCTATCCGCTTCATTATGGAGGTTGCCTGGCAGGCTCACTTTGTAAAGAATATGTTCATCAACCCCACCGCTGAAGAGCTTGAAAACTTTGAACCCGACTTTATTTCTTACAACGCTTCCAAGGCAAAGGTTGAAAACTACAAGGAGCTTGGTCTTAACAGCGAAACCGCTTCCGTTTTCAACATTTCTTCCCGTGAACAAGTTATTCTTAACACCTGGTACGGCGGCGAAATGAAGAAGGGTATGTTCTCTATGATGAACTACTATCTCCCTCTTAAGGGTATGGCTTCTATGCACTGCTCCGCCAACACCGATATGAACGGTGAAAACACCGCTTTGTTCTTCGGTCTTTCCGGTACAGGTAAAACTACTCTTTCCACCGACCCCAAGCGTCTCCTTATCGGTGACGACGAACACGGTTGGGATGACAAGGGCGTATTCAACTTCGAAGGCGGTTGCTACGCTAAGGTTATTAACCTTGATAAAGAATCTGAACCCGACATTTACGCTGCTATCCGCAGAAACGCTCTTCTTGAAAACGTTACCGTTGACGAAAACGGCGTTTGCGATTTTGCCGATGATTCCGTAACCGAAAATACCCGTGTTTCTTACCCCATCGACCATATTGAAAAAATCGTTCGTCCCGTTTCCGCAGCTCCCGATGCTAAGAACGTTATCTTCCTTTCGGCTGACGCCTTCGGCGTACTTCCTCCTGTTTCTATCCTTACCGCTGAACAGGCTCAGTACTACTTCCTTTCCGGCTTTACTTCCAAGCTCGCAGGTACCGAACGCGGAATTACCGAGCCTACTCCTACCTTCTCTGCTTGCTTCGGTCAGGCGTTCCTTGAACTCCACCCCACCAAGTATGCTGAAGAATTGGTTAAGAAGATGGAAAAGAGCGGCGCAAAGGCTTATCTTGTAAACACCGGCTGGAACGGTACCGGCAAGCGTATTTCCATTAAGGATACCCGCGGTATTATTGACGCTATCCTTGACGGTTCTATCCTTAAAGCTGATACCAAGACCATTCCTTACTTCAACCTTTCCGTTCCTACTGCTCTCCCCGGCGTTGACTCCGGTATCCTTGACCCCAGAGACACCTACGCTGATGCAGCAGAATGGGATAAGAAGGCTAAAGACCTTGCTTCACGTTTCGTTAAGAACTTCGACAAGTACACCGGAAACGATGCCGGCAAAGCTCTTGTTAAAGCAGGTCCCGAACTTTAATTAAATCACCTTTATATAAAAATCCCCGACTGAATTGATTTTCGGTCGGGGATTTTTTATGTGTACATAATGGAAGGCATTATTCCGTTTTTGGTAATATCGATAACGGCGTAGGAGGGTTTTGAACCGTCCCGCGGAAAGGAAAGAGAACCGGGGTTAACAATATAAAGCCCGTCGTCATAAGATGTTATAGAGCAGTGAGTATGTCCGAAAAGGGCAAGGGTGCAGTTGTTTTCCCGCGCGGTTATTTTCAGCTTTTCAAGACCGTACTTTACGCCCAGACGGTGGCCGTGGCAGTAATAAATACGCGTGTTTTCTATTGTTTCAATACCGAAGGATTTATACCCTGAGGAAAAATCGCAGTTTCCCGATACAACGTGGTAAATTCTGTCGGGGAAGGCTTCCTTTACGGCTTCAATATCGCCTGTTACGTCGCCTAAAAAGAAAACGTGCTTTATATCGGAATGAAAGCCTACTGTTTTTATTGCATTTTTAAGTGAAGAGTGGGTGTCGGACAAAACCAGTATTCGCATAGGGAATAAACTTTCCTTTCTTTTCATATTTTTAAGGGGGTGAATTTTATGGATTATGATATAGATAAAATAGTTGAACAGGCGCGAAAGGGCAATACCAAAGAATTATTAAGCGGTATGAAGGAAGCGGACGCGCAAAAAATTAAAAATATTTTAAACGACAAAGACGCTTGCCAACAGCTTCTTCAAAGCGAGCAAGCCAAAAAAATTCTTGAAATGCTGAAAAGGGGCGGAATAATCGGTGGATGATCTTTCGGAGAAGCTGGGTGAAATTTTAAACGACCCCGAAAGCGTTGCTAAAATAGGTGAAATGGCGAAAAGCCTTTTCGGTGAAAAAAACGAAGCGCCCGCAAAAGAAGCAGAGCAACCCGATATGATGAAAATTATGTCGCTTATAAACAGGTTTAAAAGCAGCGGGGAAAACGAAAACCAGCGGCTTCTTCTGGCGCTTAAACCTCATTTGAGCGCCCCGCGGCAAAAAAAGGTGGACACCGCCGTTAAAATACTGAAACTCTTGGAGCTGGCTCCGCTTTTATCAGACAGCGGAATTTTTGAAAACTTTTTGTAAGCGAGGGGATAAAATGACCGATTTTGAAAGGCAAAAGCAGGACGCCGTTGAACGGGTGAGAAAAATGAACGCCCTTTACCGCCAGAAAATGGGGCACAATAATCCGCCGCCGCAAAAACAGAGGGAAGAAAAAAGCCATACTCCCGTTGACGTAATGCAGCTTATACGCTTTGATCAGGTGCGAAACGACCCCGACAGACTTTTGCTTTTAGGGGTGCTTTTGTTACTGTCGGGTGAAAAAACCGACGAAAAATTACTTTATGCCTTGTTATATATTATGATTTGACCTGTAAAGGGTTTGTCAAGTACAAAAATAGTTACAGAATTATTACAAAAACGGGGATTTTTTGGAATTATGTAAACCTTGCAACCAAAAAAGTTATTGAAGTTTTGAACAGAGTTTTAAACTAAATTTTTTAAAAATCGCATAAAATAAGGCAAATTTCAATAAAAATTGTTCATAACACGGTGCATAACTTCAATAACATCGCCTTTGGGCATAATGACGGTACAATATTATGTTAACCAAATGGGCGGACTTTCGAAAAAATTTTCGCACAAAACGGAGTAATATTTGTTTACTTTCGACAAAAGATGTGATAAAATAATTCTGTTAAAAGGATTACTCTGGGAGTAGATAGTAATGAAGGAAAGAAAAATCGTTGCGCTGCTGCTTTCTTTGCTTATTTTGGTAAGTGTGGTTTGCGGTTGCGGCGGTAAAGAAAATTTAACGGTTGACCAAATAAGTCAACACCTGAATGAGCTTTGTTTGCAAAACGCCGAAACCTACGACGTAAGCAAAGGGGATATAGAAAACCGCTTTAATTTTGACGGCAACCTATTGGATGAATGTTCGGTAAAGCTTTGTGATACCGACGAAAAGTACCTTTGCGTTGCGGTTTTCACCCTTAAGGATAAAAACGACAGACAAACGGTTATCGACGGAATAAGCTCTACTATGAAAGCTACCGCCGCGTCCTTCGGAGTTCTTTATAATTCCGAATATAATAAAATTCAGCACCGCTTGTTTTACGAGTATAACGATATTATGATATTTGTTGTAGCCGATGACTACAAGCCCAGCGAGAATTATTTAAAAGAAATCGGCGCTTCGCCAATTGCTTAGTACAAAACGGAAGTTTTCCTTTGCGAAAATTTCCGTTTTAATTTTTTTAAATTTTTTGTCACAAAACAGGTGGTCAGCTTCGTTATATTATTAAAAGGGTAAAAAAGAACGTTTTATATAAAAGTAACGTTTAAAAATAAAGAAAGAGGAGAGTCCAATGGGTACTAATGAACAAAGCGAAGAATATTACCAATATACAAAGGAGAAAACAAATGA
>JAZRKJ010000086.1:0-79161 GCA_045646245.1 Acutalibacteraceae bacterium | reverse complement strand
TTAGACGAAAACGGCCCAATGGCGTATAGCTGCAGAATAAAAGTCGGTACGGTAGGGGTTAACGATACCGTTCAGGATATGACGGTGGTTATTACCGACCAGAAACTAATTGATTTAACGGGCGGAATAGTGCAGGGAATGAGCGGCAGTCCCATTATACAGGACGGTAAGCTTGTAGGCGCCCTTACCCACGTGCTTATTGATAACCCAAAAAAGGGCTATGCTATATTCGCAGAGAATATGTTAGAGACAGCTCAAAGTGTTGCAGAGGAAAAATTAAAAGAAGCATCGTAAATAAAACAGCAAGTCAAATTGACTTGCTGTTTTGCTATTCTAAATAAAAAATATGGAAAATTATGCTGTCAGCATAGGACTTTTTGGAGTAAGAGTGATAAAATAGATACTGTATGGGGGGAGTAATATGAGTAATGAAGTTAAAAAAACAGACAAGGGAATGATTATAACCGTACTTGCTGTGGTTATAGTTGTGATAGTTGCGATTGTAGGAACAGTAGCGGGGAGAAACGGAAATAAGAATAAGGAATCCGGCTCGGTTCCTGTTAACAATAGCGATTCAAATACTTCTGATGCGTCAAGCGAGGAGCCTTTGGTTAGTGATGAAACTGAAGAAAACGAAGAATCTCAAGTAACTAATCCCTCGTCTCAAGTGGTTTCAAATGAAACTGAAAGCGAAAAACCGCCTGTAAGCTCTGAAAATGGACCGTCTTATGACGACTATCTGGGAAAATGGGGTAACGGTGTTGATTGCGGAGGCTTTTACGAAAGAGAGATAACGATTAAGCGTATAACAGAAAACAGTATTGTGTTCGACGCTTTTTATTACCGACTTTGGGGAGCTGACGGAGTTTATGCTTATTTTAGCAACAATAAAGCGTATTTCAATAATTATGACGGAGTAAAGGGGTATATTTCCTTTTCGGGAAACATTATGACAGTTACCATAACAGAGACGTTTGATGAGGGCTTGGTTGAAACAGGCACTTTCAAATATAAAAAATATTAGAGTGAAAAAGCGAGGTATGAAAAATGAAAATTGATAAGGAATTTATTTTGAAAAATCTTATTACTATATGCTGTATAGCATCGGTGCTGTTTTTGTTACTGCCCTTTGCAAGTGTATCGGTAGAGGTGGAAAGCAGTTTCGTGGATGCCAGCAGTTCTTCATCGGTATCGGGTTTTGACGTTATTTTCGGAGAAGGCGGCGTATTTGTAGGCTGGCTTATGATTATTTGTCCCGTAGTTCTGGTGGCTATGAATTACATAAAACAGTTAGATAAATATAAAAGCCTTCTTGCAATAGTTTTACCTATTTTAAGTATTATTGCCGCTATTGTTTGCGTTAGTATGGCGGGCAGTGCTTCTGCCGAAGCCGATGCAGGCGCCGCAAGTGTAGATGCAAAGGTTTCTGTAGGTATAGGCTTTATTCTTCTTATTATTTCTTATATTGGAACTCTCATTTCCGGTGCGGTGACTTTTTACGGTCTGAAGTTCAGTAAAGAAGGACTTGCCGAATTCGGTAATAAAATTAAGGAAGAAGGACTTTCGGGCGTTGAATCTGTTAAGAATTTAGGTGCAAAAGCAGGCGAGGCTGTAAGCGGAATTTCCGGTAATATTAAGCAGACCGTAGCTGAACACAAATCGACAGGAAACAGCGAAGCCGTAAGCACAACTAGTGAGAGCGTCGACGCTGAAAGTGTAGTTTCTGCACCTTCGTTTATTCAAAAGCCTGCAAAGAAGACAAATCTTAATCAGGTTAACGACGTGCTTTCTTTAATTAAACAGCTTTCCGAAATGAAGGAACAGGGAATACTTACCGAAGAAGAATTTTCGGAAAAGAAAAAAGAATTGCTTGCCCAAATATAAAAGAATGTGGTGATTGTTATGAGGAAAATTATAAGCTTTATAATTGTACTTTGTATGGTTTTGTCCTTCTGCGGATGCTCTGCAAACAATAACGATGCTCCTGATTTGGAAACGAAATATTATGAATACGCACAGGAATGCATAGAAAAAGGCGATACCGAAACGGCAATTAAAGCCTTGGGAGAGGGCGTTGAAAAAACAGGTAGCGAAAAACTTAAAGAACTGCTCAACACTCTTACCGAAGAAAACAAAGAAAATGAAAGCGAAGACCAATCAGAGCCGCAAACATCGGATGAGGATACAACATCTTCCGAGGTGTATTCGGAACCGTCTTCTGATAATTCATCTGTAAATTCTGTTCCGTCTACACCTAAAATAACCTATCTTGGAAAAACTATATGGAGTAATACCGACCCTTACGGCAGAATTACTTATTTATTCTTTTTGGGTGGGGGAGAAGTAGTTGAATATTGTGATGCCGGTTATAATACCATAGGTGAATACAGATATACCTTTGACGGTAATATTCTTTCCTTAAACGGAGGACAAGATATTTATTATTTCAAGATTTTGAGTCTTGCCAATAATAATCATTTTGGAAGCACCTCTGATAAAATTTTGCTGGAGGGACAAGGTTTTCTTTCTGGAGAATGGGAATTTGCAGGTTGGGTGTAATTTTAAAAGCAGCGTTAATTACGCTGCTTTTTTATAGCTAAATTTTTTTGAATTTTATTCCGTAAAGTTTAGCCTTTTATGTTATTTTTCTTTATTGACTGAAAAGTGAAAATAAGGTAAAATTTATGTACAGACAGTTGGAGGTGCTTTATGAATATTGATAGAATTTGTAATGCGGCAGAACTTGAAAATTTAATAAATTCAACACCCGACGGTGGGGTATGCGTTCTTCCTAAAAAGGAATATTATATTGAGCGTCAGGTTGTTATTAAAAATAAAAAGGATATAACCGTTGACGGAAACGGCGCTTTGGTAATTTCAAAGTATGATAATACCAAAGATTACACCGCCAGTGTAGATGCTTTTTTAATTGATGGTTGTAATAACGTTACGTTTGGAAATTTGGTTATGGATACTTCTGTTCCTGCTAACGTTACGGCTACCGTTATGGAAATTAACCGTGACGAAAAATGGGTAGTGCTTAAAGTTGATAATAACTTTGAAATGTATGGTAACGAAGTGCTTATGTCTTTTAATACAATGGATAGCGAGGGTTCACCCGATTATCATATGAATTATTACTCAAAGCACCCTGACCCTAATATTGTTACTTTGATTTTAGGAGAAATATTACTTGCCAATACCTATGCAAGCGCTAAATACGATTATTTGGGGAATAATACCTTTAAAGTTTATTTTGGTATAATAAATAACTCTCTTTGTGAGGGAGAGAGAATGTGCATACGTCATACAATGTACGGCAACAGCGCTATTACTCTTAAGGACAGTAATGATACCGTAATCAATAATATAACAATGCACCACGTTCCCGGTATGGCGATTATCGTTTTACCGAGATGTAAGAATTTAACAGTTGACGGTTTAAAAGTAGTTTCGGGCGGAAAATGGGAAAGCCTTATGCCCGGCAACTGTGACGGTATTCACTTAACCGGTTTGTACGGAGATTTTGTTATGAAAAACTGCGTGTTTGACGGTATGGGTGATGACGCCCTTAACGTTCACGCTACCGCAGGTACCATAACAGAACTTATTGATGAAAATAATATTCGTTGCGGATATTGTAAAAAAGGCCCCGACGGTGTGCTTCCCGAAAGATGGTGTGAAGAAGGGGATATTATTAAGGCTTATAATCCGGACACAATGGTTAACACCGCAGTTTTAAAGGCTGTTTCTTTTGAAGACGGTATACTTAATTTTGAAGTGATTGAAGGCGGATACGCTTTAGGCGATACCTTGCAGAATATGACCTACGCTCCGTCTTGTGAAATTGAAGGATGTGTTATAAGAAACACAAGAGCAAGAGGTTTGATTATTCAAACCAGCAACGTTGAAATTAAAAACTGTACTTTCTTCGGTATGTCCTCCTGTGCTGTAAAGGTTGCTCCCGACTTTAAGTACTGGTACGAAGTAGGACCTACCTATAACTTTAATATGCACCATAACGTTATTGAAAAGTGTGCTTTCAGAAGCGAAAATGTCCCGTCTATTGGTATTTTTACAAAGCACGGCCCCGGTATTGACGATATTTTCCACGTGCATAAAAATATAAAAATAGAAAACAATTTAATTAAACGCGCTAACAGAAGCTGTATTACCGTTACGGCGTCTGACGGTGTGGTTGTTTCGGGCAACGTTTTTGAAAACAGAGCTTATAACGATGTAGACTGCATTAACGTTGTTAACTGTACCGACGTTACGGTAGAAAATAATATAGAAAAATAAAACAAATACCCTTCTTTCGAAGGGTATTTTGTCTTGAAAAAGGCAGAATAATACTGTATAATAAGTGGTAAATAAAACTTTTTAGGTGGAATTATGGGAAAACTTGACAGCTTGCGCCCTGACAGGGTGTTTCATTATTTTGAAGAAATATGCGCTATCCCTCACGGTTCGGGTGATACCTCGAAAATAAGTGATTATTGCGTAGAATTTGCTAAAAATCACGGGCTTGAGGTTATTAAAGAAGAAATAGGTAACGTTATTATTAAAAAGAACGCGGCAAAGGGTAAGGAAAACTGTGAAACCTTGATTTTGCAAGGCCATCTTGATATGGTTTGTGAAAAAAGCGCCGACCTTGATTTTGACTTTACTAAAGATTCTATTAATGTTGACGTTGACGGTGATTTTGTTTTTGCTCACGGTACAACTTTAGGCGGTGACGATGGTATTGCGGTGGCAATGTGTTTAGCGATTCTTGAGGATGATACTATTGCAAATCCGCCCATTGAAGTTCTTTTTACCGTTGATGAAGAAACGGGTATGTACGGCGCTCAAGCGCTGGACGGTTCCTTGCTTAGCGGTAAAAAACTTATAAATATTGACTCTGAAGCAGAGGGAATATTCACCGTAAGTTGTGCAGGTGGCGTAAGGGCGGAGCTTACTTTACCCATAGAGTACGAAAATAACCTGTTGCCTTGTTTTAAAATTACCGTGGACGGGCTTAAGGGCGGTCATTCCGGTGTGGAAATTCATAAAGGAAGGTTTAATTCCAACAAAACGGCGGCATCGTTTTTGTCTTTTATTGAAAACTATAAAATTGTCAGTATTAACGGCGGTATGAAGGATAATGCAATTCCGGTTTTAACCGAAGTTATTATTGCTGCAAACGATGATTTTACCGCCGAAGCTGAAAAATTCCTACAGAAAAACTTTAACGATAATGATCCTGATCTGAGAATTACGGTGACAAAAACCGAAAAAGCCGACAAGTGTTTCACTGAAGATTCCACCAAAAAAACCGTTGATTTCCTTTGCGGTGTTCCTAACGGAATTATCAGGTGGAGCGATGATATAGAAAATCTTGTGGAAACCTCTCTTAACCTTGGCGTTCTTTTAACAAAAGAAAAAGCGGTTGTGTCATCCTTTGCTTTAAGAAGCAGCATAAACGCTGATAAAGATAAGCTCCTTGACACGTTGGGAGAATACGTTATGAAATTTGGCGGGAAAATGACTTTTGAAGGCCATTATCCTGCATGGGAATACCGTAAGAGTTCACCGCTTCGCGACGTTATGTGCTCACTTTATGAAGAAATTACGGGTACTGCTCCTTCGGTTGTTGCCATTCACGCAGGGCTTGAATGCGGCTTGCTTGGCGAAAAAATTGCCGACCTTGACGCTGTTTCCATTGGACCGGATATGTTTGATATTCACACTTGCCGTGAAAAACTTTCGGTGTCTTCGGTGGAAAGGGTTTATAACTTTATTGTAAAACTTCTTGAAAAATTTTGATATACTGACAACTGTAACATTTTTGCGTGTTACAGTTGTTTTTTGTTGCAAAAACTTGAACGATATGATAATATTATGAATAGTAGGAGGGATGATATAATGTCAAGCAAGGTAGAACTTTTAGGTTATGGCAAATTGTGGTCTGATATACATACCGACACTTATGAAGGTTATTTCCCCAATATGACTGATTATCATATGCACAATTACTTTGAAATAAGTATTATAATTTCAGGAAACGTTAACGTTCTTTTTACCGATAAAAAGGAAAGCAGTACTCAGTCAAAGGTTGTGCTTTTGCGCCCCTTTACTCCTCACTATATTTATTGTGAACCCGATATGCTTTACAGCAGAGTTAACATAACCTTTTCCAAAACCTTCGTTACCGACTATGTACCCGAATGGCAGGAATTAAGTAATGTTTTCGGGCTTAACGGGTCTGTACTTAAAATTTCGGCAGAACAATGCCAACAATTTGTTGATATTGCAAATAAAATCACTTTGGAAAATGATTTGTTCCGTAAGCGTATTTTGCTTTTGTATCTTATATCTCTTATTTCCCAAAGCGCCGCTGAAAACGGTGACTTTTCAAAAATGCCGTATTATATTTCCGAAGCTCTTTCTTACGTTAGCGCTAACTATAAAGAGCACATTTTAGCAAGTACTTTGGCGGACAAATTGGGAGTGGGAAGAACTACTTTTATGACCGCTTTTAAGAAATATACCGGCTCTACTCTTGGTGATTATTTGAATAGATGTCGTATAAAAAATGCGATTTTTTGTCTGCAAAAAGGTATGAATCAGCAGGAAACGGCTGAAAGCTGCGGACTAAATGATGCTTGCAACTTAATAAGATGCTTTAAAAAGGAATTCGGGATGACTCCCCGAAAGTACCTTCTGGCTCTCAAAAACAAAGAGAAAGAATCAAAATAATAAATAATAAAGGGACTGCCTTACCGAAAAGTAAGGCAGTCCCTTTTGTAGTGCTGATTTAGAAGTAAACGCTAAGCTTTTTACACTTCCATTTTGAAGTAGTTAATACTGTTATAGTAGCAAATATTTTGAATTACTTTGCCTACTGTTTTTTCATCCTTCGTGATTTCACCGTTTTCCATAAGAGTACCGAGATAATTACAAAGTATTCTGCGGAAGTAGTGATGTCTGGGGTAGGAAAGAAGCGAACGGCTGTCGGTAAGCATTCCTACAAAGGTAGCAATATGTCCCGTTGCGGTTAAATCTTCAAGGTGCTTTTCCATACCTACCTTGTTATCAAGGAACCACCAAGCAGGTCCGTATTGCATTTTACCCTGAACCTGGTCATTTTGGAAGCAACCAATAAGAGTCATTATCTCGCTGTTCATTTTTGGGTTAAGGTTAAAGACAATTGTAGGAGGCAAAGAATTTTCGCTGTTTAATTTATCAAACAAGCGTGACATATTTTTAATACTGTTGGTGTCGCTTATGCTGTCGAAGCCGGTGTCAAGACCCAATGCAGCCAACATATTTGCGTTATTGTTTCTCATAGCGCCAACGTGAAGTTCGGTTCTTATATCGTGCTTGGCGTAGAGCTTCATAAGGAAATAAGTAAGGTAGCCTTTGAAAACGTTTGCTTCGTCGTCGGTGATTTTTTCGCCGTTGTACGCCTTCTTATAAACTTCATCGGCAGCGTTTCTGTCATAAACGGGGAGAACGCTTTCAACCGCAATATCACTTGCGGTAGTACCAACCTCTTTAAAAGCGATAAGACGGTCTTCAATTGCTTTTTCCAAAGCGTCAATATTATCCGCTTTGTGGGTTTGGGATTCCAGCATACCGATATAGGATTTGTAAGGTGCCGCTTCAATATTCATAATTTTATCGGCACGGAAAGCGGGAATTACGCTGAAAGAATAATTCTTTTCTTTAATAGCCTTAAAGGTTTCCATATTATCAAAAACTTCGTTGGTGGTGAATATATGACGAACGTTGGAACCGGTTATAAGGGAAGAGGGAGTAATATTATTGGCTTTAATATAAGCGTTACACTCATCCCAGATTGCTTCTGCGTTCTGGGCGTTAATTTCCTTTTCGCAACCGAAAAATTCTTTTAATTCAACCTGTGACCAATGGTAAAGAGGGTTGCCGAAAGCGGTTCCGAGAACGGTGCAATAAGCAATAAATTTCTCTTTATTGGTAGCATTTCCGGTAATAAGATTTTCGCTGATACCGTAATTTCTCATTAGTCGCCATTTGTAATGGTCGCCGGCAAGCCAGATTTCAAAAATGTCGGAAAAGGGTTTGTCTTCAAGTATTTGTTTTTCGGGCAGGTGGCAGTGGTAGTCGAAAATCGGCATATCTTTTGCATAAGTGAAATAAAGATTTTCGGCGGTTTTGTTTTTAAGTAAAAAATTGTCCTTTAAATAACTCATAACCTTCCTCCTAAAGGGTTACACCATTTTTAAATATAGCAATATCATAATAACCCTTTTGCTCACCTTTTGTCAAGTCTCCGTTAGCAGTTGTAATACAAAGATTAAAAAGCTTATCACGAAGCAGGGTTTTATCTTCGCCTTCCAAAATACTGCCTGCGTTAAAATCTATCCAATGGGACTTCTTTTTGAAAAGGGGAGTATTAGTGGAGATTTTTAAGGTCGGTACAGGGCCGCAGTAAGGAGTACCTCTCCCTGTTGTAAACATAATTATATGAGCGCCGCTGCAGGCAAGCGCCGTACAGGCTACCTGGTCGTTACCGGGGCCGTTTACAAGATAAAGCCCGTTTCCGTCGCTTTTTTCTCCAAAATCAAGAGCGCCGCGGAGCGGAACCTTACCTGCCTTCTGAACACAACCCAACGATTTTTCTTCTAAAGTGGAAATACCGCCTGCAATATTTCCGGGGGAAGGATTTTCGCCAATGCTTTCGCCGTGGTCTAAAAAGTATTGACGGAAAGCGTTAATCATATCGGCGCAATTGCGGAAGGTTTCTTCGCTGTCGGCGCGGGAAAGAAGTATTGGCTCCGCACCGAAAACCTCGGGTATTTCGCTCATAAGAACAGAAGCGCCGTAGGTGTAGAATTTATCTGCCACCGCTCCAACAAGCGGGTTTGCGGTAATGCCGCTGTAACCGTCACTTCCGCCGCACTTAACACCGATTTTCAGTTTGCTTATAGGAATTTCTTTTCTTGTATCCTTTTCGGTTACTTCTTTGATTTGGTCGATAAGTTTTTTTGCTTCGCCCGTTTCGTCGGCGCAGTCCTGCAAGCTTAAAAATTTAATGCGGCTGGGGTTTACTTCGCCCAGCATTTCTTTCATAAGCTCAATACGGTTGTTTTCGCAACCGAGACTGAGGACAAGAACGCCACCGGCGTTGGGGTGCTTTATAAGGCCGCAAAGGAATTTTTGAGTGGTTAGCAAATCGCCGCCTAACTGAGAACAGCCGTAGGGGTGGGTGAAGGCTTTAACGCCGTTTTGGTTGGCTATAAGCTTTGCGGTATCGTTAATACAACCAACGGTAGGTATTACCCAAATATCGTTTCTGACACCTACTTCACCGTTTTCGCGGATATACCCGTAAAAGAAACCCTTTTCAAAGTTGATTTCAGGCTCAAAAATAGGGCGGTATTCCCAGTTGTCGGTACCGCTTAAATTAGACTTTAAATTAGAAGGGTTTACTTGCTCCCCTTTGAAAATATCTTTTTTTGCGTGGCCTATGGGAAAACCGTATTTTATAATATTTTCACCCTTTTTAATATCAATAAGGGCGTATTTTTGTCCGTCGAGCTTGACTTCAACGTTATCCGATGGATGGATTTGCATTAAGAAGTGCCTCCTCTAAATCTGAAAGGTCTTCGCACCAAAGGGAAACGTTTTTAAGGATTTCCTTTAAAGATCCGTTTTTAATTGCAGCGATAACTTCGGGAGCGTCGTTAGGCTGACCCTTTTTGTAAAACTCAATAAGCTTTGAAAAACCGAAAATAAGGTTTTCGGGGTACTTTCCAAAGCGTTCCTTGTATATTTTAACTGATGGCAAAACGCGTACTGTAAATTGCTTACCGAGTTTAAAACAATGGATGAAAGGTAATGCTTAATATAAGGATTGTCAAAACGAACCAGTACGCTTTCGGCGTAATCCTGAAGCTCTTTTTCGGGTAAATCAAGTGTGGGAATAAATTCATCGAAAAGGCAACGTGATAAAAACTCTTTAACAGTTTTGTCCTTCATACAGTCGTCAATCGTTTCAAGCCCGTTTAGTAAACCGTAGCAGACAATAGAAGTGTGAGAACCGTTTAAAATGCGTACTTTTCTTGTGCGGTAACGCTCAAGTGCATCTTTGGTAACAATAACGTTAAGTCCCGCTTTGGAAAAGGGCATTTCGTTTTCAAGGTCATAATCGGTTTCAATAACAAAAAGATGAAAATATTCCGAAGTATTAAGCATTTCGTCTTCATAAGGAAGGTCGATTTTTTCATCTTTAGGATATCCTGTATTGATTCTGTCAACAAGAGTGTTGCAGAAAATGTTTTCCTTTTCTACCCAGTTGATAAAATCTTCGCTAAGATTCCAAAGCTTTGCGTAGGAAAGAACGGTTTCCTTTAACTTGTCGCCGTTGCGGTCAATAAGCTCACAGGGAATAAGAATAAAACCGGACAACCCGCTTTCAAAACGCTTTAGCATAAATACGGTGAGCTTTGCGGGGAAGCTTTTTGGAACAGTACCGTCGTTTTTATCTGTTGGGTCAAAGGTAATGCCCGCTTCGGTGGTATTGGAAACTATAAAGCGAAGGTCTTTATTTAAACTTAAATTCAAATATCCCTCGTAATCGTCGTAAGGGTTAATGCAAGAATCAATAACGTCAATAAGCGTGGTTTCGGTTCCTTCATTGCCACATATGATATGTGTATAAAGTCCGTTTTGGTCGTTTAATTTTTGGCAAAGACCGTTTGCTATGGGCTGAACGACCGTAACGTTTGAATTAAAAACGTTTGCATCGTTCATCTTTTTAATCATCCAGTCAATAAAGCCTCTTAAGAAGCCACCTTCGCCGAACTGCAAAACCTTGACGGGACGTTGTTCCTTTTTATAATCGGTAATATTAGCCATTGTTTTCTGCCTCTTCCTTGAATTTTAAATATTTTTCTTTTACGGTGAAATAAGCCATTTTAGGTTCACGGTAAGCGCTTAATAAACCTTTGTTGTTAAGGGTTTTAACTTTAGCAACGTCTTTGTCGGAACCCGTATCACAGAACTGCCAGATATAAGAGCCTACCATATAAGGACAGTCGTGGAAGGTTTGAAGCGCTATTTCGTGAAGCTTGGCTTGGTATTCTTCGGTCCATTTAACGTCACCGAAAGTGTGGTAGCCGTAAGAGGCGGCGCCGCCGAATTCACTCATAATAACGGGTTTGTCTCCAAAACCTAATTCTCTTCTGCGTTTATCGAACTTATCGGGGAAGTCCTTCCAATCCTCTCTGGTTCCGATGTACCAGCCAAAATATTGATTAATTGAAATAATATCGCAAAATTCGAAACAAATGTCTATCATAGGCTTATCGGAAGCATAAGTTACAAGACGATTACCTCCGTTGGTTTTTAGATAAGTGTAATAAAGCTTAGACATTATGAAGGCGGCGTCGGTATTAGAACGTATTTCGTTGTGCATACCCCAAAGAATAATAGATGGGTGGTTATAGTAGCAACGAACCATTTCTTTATGCATTTCCAATCCGCGTTTCAAAACTTTTTTGTTTTTTAGAGTTTCTTCCTTAAATCCACATCCCCAAATGGGAATTTCACTCCAGAAAAGAATTCCTCTTTGGTCAAGCATATCAAGGAATATTCTTGAATTGGGGTAGTGAGAGCCTCTTACGGCGTTGCAACCCATATCAATAATTATGTCAAGGTCGCGTTCCATAGCCGCCGCAGGAACAGACATACCGAATTCAGGATGGTCTTCGTGACGGTTAACACCTCTGATTTCAAGATTTTTACCGTTGAGCCATAGTTTACAGTCTTTAACTTCTATTGTACGGAAACCTACCTTGTCAATAAGGTCGTCGGTATCGGTAGAAAAGGTCAGGGTGTAAAGATAAGGGGAGTCAACGTCCCAGAGCTTTATATTCTTTACCTTGATTTTTTCACTAACAATAGTTTCTTTGGAATTTCTGCGAAGAGCAATCTTTTTGGAAAACAAAGTTTCACCGTCAAGAGTTATATTAAGAGTGGTTTCTTTTTTCTTGTCCGCGCCGTAAAGCTCGGCAGTGAAAATAACGTCGGCTTCGGTTCTGTCCTCGTTTAAAACGTAATCGAACTTGCCGTAAGTAATTGCAACGCCTTCAAGTTTTTCAACCGAAACGCTTCTTGTTATTCCGCCGAAACGGAACCAGTCCACTTCATTTTGAGGAATGGAATTTTCGTCAAAGGAATTGTCTACCTTCAAAACAAGTTTATGCATACCCGCTTTTAAATCCGGAACTATAAAATCAAACTGACAAAAACCGCCGTAATGGTAGCCTAAGTACTGTCCGTCAAGCCATACCTTACATTCGGTCATAACACCTTCGAAAACAAGACGGGCGGTACCTTCAAAATAAAAGTCTTTCTGGTACCAGCAAACGCCTTGGTAATTAAAGAGACTTAACTTATTATTCCATACCGAAGGAACGGTTACGGTTTCGCTTTTTTTAAGTCCGTCATAATACCCTTGGCTTTCGCCGATATTATCCGGATCGGCACAGAAATCCCAGGCGCCGTCGAGAAAAGTGTATTTTCTAATAATATGTTCATCAAAGAGTCTACGCACAATATTACCCCTTTGTAAAAAAATATTATATATATTATAAAATATTAAAAACCGAAAAACAATATCGTATCGTTCAAAATTATTGACATATCGTTCAAATATTACAGTTGTGTCACATATATTGACAATAAAAAGAAAATATTGTATTATTTGGATAGTACAAGGAAAGAGGTGATATAATGTCGTGGAGGTTTGACCCCGGCAGTAGTGTTTCGGGACAGATTGCATCCTCCTTGCGGATTAAGATTTTAACGGGGGAGTATAATGCGGGAAGTCAGTTTCCTACGGTTCGCAGCCTTGCTATGGAATTGGGGGTTAATCCCAATACCGTTCAGAAAGCGCTTACCGTACTTGAAACGGAGGGCTTGCTTGTCAGCCGTACCACGGTGGGCAGGTTTGTAACGGAAGATGAAACGGTTATTGAACAGGCGTTAAAAGCTTTTAAAATTTCCTTTATGGAAAGCGCTTTAAATAAAGCGAACGAGCTTGGCGTAACTTATGCTGAATTTTCCGATTTTATTAAAGAAAGAGAGGGAATGCAATGAGCAAACCCATTTTAATTTGCGAAGAACTTTGCAAAAGCTATAAAAAAGGTGTTCCTGTACTTGATAATTTGGGATTGACCTTGGTTTCGGGTAAAATTATGGGACTTTTGGGACCTAACGGTTGCGGTAAATCTACTTTATTAAAGCTCATAGCAGGGCTTCTTGTTCCTGACAGCGGAAGAATTACCGTTTGCGGAATTGAGAGAAGTGAAGAAACTAACAAATTTATTTCTTACCTTCCGGAACGTCCGTATTTCAGCACCCGAATGAGTGTTGAAGAAATGATAGGCTTCTTTAAGACTTTTTATGACGATTTTGACGAAGAAGTCGCCCGTAAAATGCTTAAGGATTTAAACATAGATCCTAAAGCTCAGGTAAAAACTTTGTCCAAAGGAACTAAAGAAAAGGTTCAGCTTATTCTTGTTATGTCAAGAAGGGCAAAGCTTTATATGTTAGACGAACCTATCGGCGGTGTTGACCCTGCGGCAAGAGATTATATACTCAGTACCATTATCGGAAATTATAACGAAGAAGCGTCGGTGATTATTACCACCCATCTTATTACCGATATTGAACCCGTGCTTGACGATTTTGCTTTTATGAGTCAGGGAAAAATTCACCTTGCGGGTAATGCTGATGAAACGAGAGCGCAGTACGGCAAGAGCCTTGACCAATTATTCAGGGAGGTGTTCAGATGTTAAAGAAGTGTTTTAAATACGACTTTAAAAGTATCTTTAAAATCTGGTGGATAGCCGCAGTTACGCTTCTTGCTGTTTCGGTAGCGGCGGGCTTTTGCGCCAGAAACATCGCTATTTTTGGCGAAGCGCCGGGCAAACATTTTATTTTGGAAACAACGGTTTTGGTTGTCTATTATTTTTCTATATTTGCATTAGGTATACTTACAAGCGTGCTTTTATGCATTCGTTTTTACAGTAATTTTTACAGCGACGAAGGGTACCTTACCTTTACTTTGCCTGTAAAACGCAGAACTCTTTTTGCTTCAAAGGTGCTTAACGGATTTGTATTTGCTGCTTTGTCGGCGGCAACGGTTATTGCTTCTCTTTTAGTAATAGCAACCATAGTTCCGTCTATGAGCGATGAACACGTTAATATTTTAGGTGAAATTATAGAGGATTTTATTGAATTTTTTACCTCTCTTTCCCTTACTGACATAATTTGGGTAATAGTTTATATTATTGAAGCGGTAATTATTATGGCGCTTGTCGAATTATCGTCTATACTTCTTCTTTATATGCTTATTACTTTAGGCTCTGTTGCGGTTAAGAAGCTTAAAGCCGTTGCAACGGTTGGGTTTATTGTGGGCGCAGGATACGTTTTATCGGCGTTACTTATCCCCGCAATTTTAGCCTTTGCTTTGTGGTGTGAAGCGGCAAATTATCTGTATAATGATTTTTTCAACGAAACTCACGTTTCACTTATTCTGCTCCTTATATGTACGGCGCTTGGTACGGCTTCGGCGTTATTTGCAAACGTGACCCAAGGCTGTATTGACCGCAAGCTTAACCTGTCGTAAAGGAGGAAGAAATTATGAGAAAAATATTATCCTTAATTTTCGTTTTTGTAATTTTGTCTCTTTGCGTTCTTCCCGTTACGGCTATTGCGGAGGAAAACGACTGGTGGATTTCCGAAGATAATTTGACCGTTAAAAACGGTAATACGGTATATACCAAATACGAACTGTCACGGGATGTGGATTATCTGCCGTCAGGTAAAATTTTACTTTATCCTTTGGAACATGAGGATAGCGATTATACCTATGATTATATTGCCGTTCCTGATAATACTACCGATATCGTTTGCCGTCATTATACGGGAGAAATATACGTTACCGAAAAGGGTAGAGAAATTCTTAAAAACTTTGAATCGTATAATTTTTCGTCCTATTATCTGATGTTTGGTGAAGTAGCCATTGATATTATAGAAACAGATTTTGATTTGTTTATGAAGGATGAAATGCTTACTCAGCTTGACGTTACAAAATTAGCCGATGATAACCTTCTTGCGGTATACGGCTTTGACCAAACGGAGACGGTTGCCCACACAATTGGCGAAGTTTATTTTTTTGAAAACGATTATTACTATATTCACTACGACGCGCTTGATAATTCTTATTTTGACGCTTACGGTAATTTTTCTTTCAGAAAAGGTGTCGTGCCTGCTTATAAATTGGATAAAACAGGCGTTGATATGGTGATAAATGCACAGGCTTCCGATAAATACAGAACGGTGGAATATATTTATACCGACGAAAACCCGTTTATAGAGGAAGATGACAAGTTTTCTGCGTCATTAACTTTTTGGACAATATCAATAATCGTTGGTTTTATTATTCCGATGGTTCCTCTTGTATTAAGTGTTGTTTACGCAAATTCCACAAAGGCAGGGAAACCAAAACGTTGGTATCTCCTTACTCTTACAAGTGTTTTGTGGATATTGACAAGCGTTGGAATTATAATAAATATTGTACTGTAACTTGAAAGCAGGCGGGGTTCCGTCTGCTTTTTTCATTTGACATTGCTTTATACAGGCGGTATAATTATTTTAGTTTTCAAGAAGGGGGAAGGTTTATGTCGTGCAGAATTATTTTTGTCCGTCACGGACAAAGTCTCGGAAATAAAGAACATATTTATCTCGGTCATACCGACCTTGATTTGTCCGATTTGGGATATAAACAAGCGCAGCGTGTGGGTGAATTCCTTAAGGACGTGAAAATTGACAAAATTTATTCCAGCGATTTACTGCGCGCTTATAATACTTCCTTACCGTTATCTGATTTTTTGAAAATCCAGCCTATAATAAAGGAAAATTTAAGAGAGATTTTTGCGGGTGAATGGGAAAATAAAAATTACTCTTATTTAAACGAAGCATATCCCGTATCTTACGGAATATGGCAATCAAATATTGGTATGGCTCACCCCGACGGGGGAGAAAGCGTTGCCGATTTGCAAAAAAGAATTGTTAAAGCCGTAACCGAAATTGCGGAAAATAACGACGGCAAAACGGTGGCGGTTTTTACCCACGCAACACCAATAAGAACCTTCTTTGCTTTCGTAAAAGGTATGGAGTTAGAGAAAATCAAAAATCTTCCTTGGGCTAATAACGCTTCGGTAAGCGAGGTTGTTTATGAAGAGGGAAAATTTACCGAGGTTTCTTACTCGAACGACGGTTTTCTTTCGGATATTGCAACAGGCTTTCCTAAAGGGGTTTAACTATGAACAGTGAACTTTTAGGTGTGCTTTCGGTAATTACCGAAGAGGAAAAAAGAATATTAAAAGACCCTTCAAAGCTTAATTTGGCGTCTTACGGACTCGGTAAAACCAACCGTGTTGACAGCGGAAGGCTTCTTCAAAGCGGCAAGACTTTGCAAATTCGTCCCAACACACGCTTTGTTCATTTTCCGCCCCATAAACACAACTATATCGAAATGGTTTATATGTGTTCCGGCAGTACAAATCATATAATAAACGGCAACCGAATCACCCTTAAAACAGGAGAACTCTTAATACTTAACAGAGATGCTCTTCACGAAGTGGAACGCGCAGAAGAAGGGGATATTGCAGTAAATTTTATTATTTTACCGGAATTCTTCGACAGCGCGGCGGAAATGCTGGGTAAAGAGGATAATCTGGTGGTTGAATTTTTGCTTTCCTGCTTATTCCCCAAAAGCAAAAGCCAAAGCTATTTGCATTTTGAAGTATCGCAAATCTTACCCATTCAAAATTTGCTGGAAAACCTTATATGGACCATTGTCAAAAACGAACCTAATAAGCGCCGAATAAGGCAAACAACTTTAGGACTTCTTATGCTGGAGCTTGCTAATCACACCGACAGACTAAAGGTTCCCCGTAACGATGCAAACGGCTTTTCTGCCGAACTGCTGCGATATATAGAAGAAAACTATAAAACCGCAACGTTGACCGAATTTTCTTCCGTTATAGGTATGAACTTCAGCGCGGTAAGTAAAAGAATTACAAGGCAGTTTGGATGTACCTTTAAGGACTTTTTAAAAACCAAACGACTAAGCCGCGCCGAATATCTTCTTAAAAATACCGACCTTTCGGTAAACGAAATTATACTGTCGGTAGGGTACGAAAACGCAAGTTATTTCTTCAGGTGCTTTAAAGAAAAAAATAATCTTTCTCCCGCCGAATTCCGAAGTATTAACAGAATAAAGTAAAATGTCGAATAAGGACGGTGCGGTTTTCTAAATTCGTCATTTACTTGTACTGTGTTTTGTAGTATTATTATAATGTAATATTTCAAACGGAGGTAAATTTATGAACTATTCAGACGCAAAAAAACTTTACGCAGAGCTTGGCGTTGATACCGACGCCGCTATTGAAAAACTTAAAAACGTTGCTATTTCAATGCATTGTTGGCAGGGTGATGACGTTAACGGCTTCGACAGTAAGGAGGCTCTTTCCGGCGGTATTCAGACTACGGGTAATTATCCGGGTAAGGCTACCACTCCCGAAGAACTTATGGCTGATATGGATAAGGCGCTTTCTCTCATCCCCGGCAAACACCGTATAAACCTTCACGCGTCATACGCAATATTTGAAAAGGGCGAATGGGCTGACAGAAACGCTTTAGAACCCAAGCACTTTGCCAAATGGGTTGAATTTGCTAAAGAAAGAGGACTTGGTATTGACTTTAACCCCACTTTCTTTTCTCACCCCAAAGCAGAAGGTATGACCCTTGCTTCTGCTGATGAAGAAGTAAGAAAATTCTGGGTTGACCACGCTGTTTGCTGTATTAAAATTGCTGAATACTTTGCAAACGAGCTTAATACCTTCTGTACTCTTAATATCTGGATTCCCGATGGTATGAAGGATGTTCCCGCAGACCGTTTTGGCCCCAGAGCAAGGCTTAAAAAGTCTCTTGATGAAATTTTTGCCACCGATTTTGATAAATCCAAGGTTCTTATTACTCTTGAATCAAAGGTTTTCGGTATCGGTCTTGAATCCTACACCGTTGGTTCGGCTGAATTCTATTTAAGCTATGCCGCCAAAAACGGTATTATGCCCCTTATGGACAACGGTCACTATCACCCCACCGAATACGTTTCGGACAAAATCCCCACTATGCTTTTGTTCAACGATAAAATTGCTTTACATATTACACGCCCTGTTCGTTGGGATTCCGACCACGTAGTTCTCCTTGACGACGAAACCAAAGAAATGGCTAAAGAAATTGTTAAGAATAACGCTCTTGACAGAGTAGTTATGGCGCTTGACTACTTCGACGCTTCCATAAACCGTGTATCCGCTTGGGTTACAGGTATGCGTAACTGGCAAAAAGCTCTTCTTTCTGCGCTTCTTACCCCATGGGCAGAAATGAAGAAGCTTCAGGATGAAGGTAATTTCACCCGTCTTATGGTATTGGGTGAAGAAATTAAAACCTATCCTTTAGGTGAGGTTTGGGCTGAATTCTGTAAGCAGATGGGTCAGTCAAACGGCATGGAATGGCTTTGCGAAATTGAAAAATACGAAAAAGAAGTTCTTTTAAAAAGAGGTTAATGATATGAAAATTTTAGATGCTGAATTTGTTAAAGGTTTTATCAGAATGGCTAACGACGGTTGGGAACAGGGCTGGCACGAAAGAAACGGCGGCAACCTGACCTACCGTATTAAACCCGAAGAGGTTGAATCGGTAAAGGAAAACTTTACTTACGACCGTGACTGGACTCCTATTGTCACAAGCGTTCCCGACCTTGCGGGTGAGTTCTTTATGACTACGGGAAGCGGTAAGTATTTCCGCAATATTATACTTGATGCTGAAGCTAACACAGGTATTGTAGAAATAGATGAAAAGGGTGAAAACTTCCGTATTGTATGGGGCCTTTTAAACGGCGCAAGACCTACAAGCGAATTGCCCAGCCATTTAATGAACCACGAAGTTAAAAAGCAGGCAAGCGGCGGAAAGCACAGAGTTATTTATCACGCTCATCCCGCAAATACCATTGCGCTTACCTTCGTTCTTCCTCTTGACGACGTTACTTTTACAAGAGAAATTTGGGAAATGGCAACCGAATGTCCCGTTGTTTTCCCTGACGGTATCGGTGTTGTTCCCTGGATGGTTCCCGGCGGAAGAGACATTGCCGTTGCAACCAGTGAGCTTATGAAACAGTATGATGTTGCTATTTGGGCGCACCACGGTATGTTCTGTTCCGGTGAAGATTTTGATTTAACCTTCGGTCTTATGCACACCGTTGAAAAGGCTGCGGAAATTCTTGTAAAGGTTAGAAGTATGACAAACGCAAAACGTCAGACAATTCAGCCCGATGAATTCCGTGCTTTGGCTAAAGATTTCGGCCTCGTTCTTCCTGAAAAATTTTTACAGTAAATAAATAGGGGTAATACTATGAACTACTATCTTGCTATAGACCTTGGCGCTTCCAGCGGCAGACATATACTTGCACATACCGAACAGGGTAAAATTATCCTTGAAGAAGTTCACCGTTTTGAAAACGGATTTCAAAACAAAAACGGTACCCTTTGTTGGGATACCGAAAGACTTTTCGGTGAAATTCTTATTGGTATGAAAAAGTGTAAAGAAATGGGCAAAATACCGTCCTCTGTTGCTATTGATACGTGGGGAGTTGACTTTGTTCTTCTTGATAAGGAGGATAAAATTGTTGGCGATTCGGTTTGCTACAGAGATTCGCGTACCAACGGAATGGACGTTGAGCTTAGCAAAATTATAAGTGAGGAAGCTCTTTATAACAGAACAGGTATTCAAAAGCAGCTTTTCAACACCTCTTACCAACTTTTAAGTATAAAACTTAAAAATCCCCAGTGGCTTGAAAAGGCTGAAACCTTCCTTTTTATACCCGAATATTTAACCTTTTTACTTTCGGGTAAAAAGGCAAGTGAATATACCATTGCTTCAACAAGCCAGCTGCTTAATGCCGAAAAGAAGGATTGGGATTTTGAATTACTTGATATGATGGGCATTAAGAAGGAAATTTTCTGTCCCATTCACCGTCCGGGTACCGTTGTCGGCGGCTTGAGAAAAGAAATAAAAGAAGAAGTCGGCTTTGACACAAAGGTTATTTTAACCGCTGCTCACGATACCGCTTCTGCTATTGCCGCTCTTCCCACAGTGGAGGATAATACCCTTTACATCAGTTCGGGCACTTGGTCCTTGCTTGGTACCGAAACCCTTAAACCTATTTGCACTAAGGAAAGTATGGAAGCAAACCTTACCAACGAAGGCGGTTATGATTACCGTTTCCGTTTCCTTAAAAATATAATGGGTCTTTGGATGATGCAGTCGGTTCGCAGAGAATGGAAAGAAAAGGTAGGCTTCGGCGAAATTTCCTCTATGGCAAGAGAATGCGATATTAAGTCGGTGGTTGACCCTCAAAACGATATTTTCTTTGCTCCTGATTCTATGATTGAGGCGGTTAAGAGCGAATGTGCAAGAACCGGTCAAGCCGTTCCCGAAAGCTTGGGCGAAATTGCAAAGGTTATTTATAACAGTTTGTCTAACTGTTATGCAACCGCCATTAAGCAAATTGAAGGCATAACGGGTATTTCGTACACTTCAATTGCAATTGTCGGCGGCGGAAGTCAAGACGCTTACCTTAACGAACTAACCGCTTTAGCCTCAGGCAAAAAGGTTAGCGCAGGTCCTACCGAAGCAACCGCTATGGGTAATCTTATTATTCAGATGATGGCTTTAGGGGAAATAAGCGACCTTAAAAACGCAAGAAAAATTGTTGCCGATTCCTTTGATATTAAATATTTCGGATAAGATAAAAAAGTGAACGTTTTTTGAAACGTTCACTTTTTCTTTAATCAAACAATAATTTTAAGAACAGACCGCCTTGAACGGTTCTGTGGCGGAAGCCGCGCATTTCCGAAGTGTCGGCGTAATACCAGTCGGTCATTGGCGCGTTACTGCGGGAAACGTTATACGCGTTCCAAAGGAGGCTTACTATATACTCAAAATCTTGCTTTTTATCGGCTAAACAAGCAACCCATAACATCCAGTCCGATTTGGTATAAGTTTCTCTGGAATCAAGAGGAATACCGTAGGGTAGGGCTTCTTTTTTGTATCTGGTAATTTCACCGTCGTAGAATTTTTGCGGAAAGAGTTCGGTATTCCAAAGCTTGTCCCAAACAGCGTTATATTTAAGGGAGAAGGTGCCTTCTTTATCAAAGGCAAGTCTGAAGCTTCCGTCTTTATTAGCGGCGCGCTCAATAAAGGAATCGGCATATTCCTTTGCCTTTTTTAAAAGCTTTTCGCTTTCGGTTGTTTTGCCGATACCGTTATATATTCTTGCAAGTCCTGCCATACCCATAATAGCTTTAACAGTAAGGTTGCAGTTGTGAGCAAGATGACCTGCAAAGTCGTCGGTGCAAAGCTGATATTCGGGGTCAAGACCGTACTTAACAAGGTATTTACTCCATTGCTCCAAAAGGGTTAAATGTTCTTTTGCAAAGGAATAATCATTATCTCTTTGGCAAATTGCGGCAACCAAAGTCAGCATATTACCGCACTCTTCAACCGGCATTTGCATTTCCGGTCTTGTGCCGCCGTAATACTGTCCTTCTAAAATAGGGTACTGTCCCACGTCGTGGGGCGCAAAATCGTATGGCCATTTTTCGCTATTTGCATATTTGAAAATAGGACGAAGCATACCTTTTAAAAGCTCGGTATTGTAGTACAGGTACATAGGTGCGCTGGGGTAGGTAACGTCTACCGTTGCGGCGCAACCGTTGGAAAGACATTCTTTCGAAATGTATAGGTTATTTCCTTCCTTATCTACAACAAGCTTGTGCGCCGCCATAACCTGACGGTAAGCAAGACAAAGCAGGTCGGCGTATTTTTCGCCGCCTTTTTCGGTTGCCTCTTTTATCAGTCGGTTCGAAAAATCCCTGCATTTGATTATTAAAGCGTCGTATTCAAAAAGCGCTTCGTCAATTGCTTCTTCAATAGTTTTTCCGTCGTTTTTCCAATAAGCCTTAAGATTATCACCAAAATATTTTATACTTTCAATATCGTCGTAAGCAACGGCGAAGAGGGCATCGTTATTAAGCTCCTTTTCAAGATAAATGCAGTAACGGTCGTAGTGAACGGTGTTGCCCGCTTTAGCGTTTCCTTTGGCGGCGAAATATAAATATCCCCAATCTATGCGGATGTTATCTCCCTTTTTTCCAAGAACGTTTTGCGAGGTGCCGTTACCCATTTTAATACAAGTAGCGCCGTTAATAGCAACTTTTTCCGACCAAGCTCTGCCTTCTCCCGCTTTGTTTAAAACAAACTCTTCGGAAAAAGCAATGTGAATTTTAACGTTATGGTTATTACCATCAATGCTTTCGTAAGAGCATTTAATAAAGGTGACGGGGCGGGAAGAGTAATAAAGGCTGTCAGCCATAAGGGGAGAGGTAAAGGTGACAAAAAGTCTTATTCCGGCTCCTTCGTAGGTAACGTAGGTAGAAAGTGCATCGATATCGATTTTTATTTGTTTAACAGGTCTTTTAGAATCTGCGCCTATAAAGCAAAATTCTTTGCCGTCTATAAATACTTTGCCTACTAAAGTATTGTCGGCGCCTGTCCAATGCATAAGCTGTGATTTGCCGTTCAGGTCACCCTTTTTTGCCCAAAGAGAAAAATAAGGGTCAACGTTTAAAACAGGAATAGCGGGCATACCCATTTTCATAAAGCTTTCCTCCAATAATCTTTTTTATTTAATTATATATCCGCTTTTTTTGACTTTGTAGTGAAAAACAATTGCAAAGTTTAGAAAAACAATTTATAATTATTTAAAATCCTTGTTATTTTAGTATGATATATGGAAAAAAAGAAACGAGTGAGAAAATGAAGGAAACTTTAAGAGTATACGGTAAATGCGGGAAATCACCCATAAGGGTACAGCTTACGGGAATTTCCTATTGTGATGGCAGTTATCATATCCGCCGTGATAATTCCACCACCACCGTTATTGAGTATATTGTAAAAGGGCACGGATACGTTACGGTAAACGGGGAAGACGTTGCTGTTTTTGCCGACAGCGTTTATTTGCTTCCTCAAGGCGCAAACCAAAATTATTATTCCTCCCATACTGACCCGTGGGAAAAGATTTTTATAAACGTCGGCGGTGTACTCCCGCCTGTATTGATAGAAGAATATGGCTTAAAGGGAAAGTGGCTTTTTGACGGCGAAGGTATGAAAGATTTATTTTTAAAGGTTGCAAAAATTTCACAATGTGACGAAAAACAGGTGTGCGACGAAGGCAAGGTGGCGGCAATTTTTGTGGAAATGCTGTCCCGTCTTTCGGAAAAAAGTGAACTTACTCTTTATAGCAATGAAGGCGCAAAGTTAAAAGCTTTTTTGGATACCAATACCGATACCGTAATAAGCAACAAAACTCTTGCCGAGCTTATTTACCGTTCGGAGGATTATTGTGTTAAACTTTTTAAAAAAGAGTTCGGAACAACGCCTTATAATTATCAATTGAACCAAAAGGTCAATATTGCGAAAAGGCTTCTGCGTGATACTTCGCTTTCGGTGTCGGAAGTTGCTGAGAGGGTTGGGTATAATGATAATTGTTATTTTTCCGCCTTGTTTAAGAAAAAGACTGCCTTTTCTCCCAGAGAGTACAGAAAAAGAATAGCGTCGGTTTAAAACGAATAAGTAAAAGCGACGGCGCAGTTTACGTAATTGAAAAGAAATAATTGAAAAATTATCGCAGAGCAATCTGCGGTATTTTTTTAACTTACTGTGTCGAATTATCCTTAGTAATTTGTTTTTATGTAAATATATGTCGAAAATATTTGAAAAATATCGGAATTTGTTTAAAAGTTTTTGAGAAAAACTTGTATTATTTCCAAAAAATACTTGAAATAAGTTAAAGTACGTGGTATAATGCAGTTACAAAATTTGAAAAAGGAGTTCAAAATATGTCAAATAGTTGTAAAATTTTAATAGCTGATGATAATACTGAATTTGGTAAAAATTGTGTCACAGCGCTGAGAGAAAGAAATATGGATGTTTATACCTGTGAAAAAGACGGGAAAACGCTTATGAACGTAATTTCGGAAATAAAACCCGATATTGTTCTTGCAGACGTTTTTATGCCCAGCGCAGATATAATAAGCGTTATGCAGTCGGTATTTGCAAAAGGTGAATGTAAACCTGCGTTTTTCGTAATGGCGGGCTTCGACAATCCCCGTCTTGAAAGGGAAGCAATTGAGTCGGGCGCTACATATTATTTTGTAAAACCCTTTGATCTGCGTTTTTTAGCCGAAAGAATCAGTGAATTGTCAGGATTTTGCAGAAAAGATATTTTCAAAAATCATCCCCCTAAAAACGTTAGCGACAACCAGCTTGAAATCATGGTAACCGATATTATTCATAAAGTGGGGATTCCCGCACATATTAAGGGATATAGTTATTTGCGTGACGCTATAATACTTTCAGTGAATGACACAGAAATGATAAATTCGGTCACAAAGCTTCTTTACCCGACTGTTGCAAAGCGTTTTTGCACTACACCTTCAAGGGTTGAACGCGCAATTCGTCACGCAATAGAAGTTGCTTGGGATAGAGGAGATACTTCGGTTTTGGAATCGTATTTCGGTTATACCATTCAGTATCAAAGAGGAAAACCTACCAATTCGGAATTTATTGCAATGATGGCTGATAATTTAAGGCTCAGCATAAAGGTTATATAAATAAAACTTGCCTCGTTAAGTAAACGAGGCAAGTTTTTTGCAATTTTCTATATCTTCCTTTGTGGCTTCCCTAATATTTTCAAACGGAAAGCTTAGGGATAAATTTTTGTATTTTTCTATACACAGCTTTCTGAAGGGGAGAAGTTCAAACTTTTCAATGCAGGAATACTTATTTTTCAGCTCCGCCAATAGCCTAAGCGAAGCTTCGTTATCGTTAACGTCTGGGATAATAACCTGTCTAATCCAAGTTGGTTTTCCTATTCGGTTTAGAAAACTTAAAAACTCATCTGTTTTGGTTAAATCCATACCGGTGTATTTTTTGTAGTCGTTAACGTTAGTGTATTTATAGTCCAGCAGAACAAGGTCACAAAGCTCTATAACCTTTTTTGCGCTTTCGTTTAAAATGCAGCCGCTTGTATCTATGCAAACGTGAATACCTTCACTTTTAAGAAGCGGGATAAACTCTAAAAGAAATTCGCTTTGAACCAATGGCTCGCCGCCCGAAAAGGTAACGCCGCCCTTATTACCGAAATAACTCTTACAACGGATTATTTTATGGAGAAGTTGGCTTGAAGAAATCACTTCGCCGCCAGATAAATCCCAGGTTTCGGGGTTATGGCAACAATGACACCGAAGGGGACAACCCTGCATAAACACTACGCATCTTACTCCGGGGCCGTCAACCGTACCCAAGCTTTGAAAAGAATTTATGCGACATTCCTTCATATCAGCAGGATTCATGGAAGGTACGGGAAATAACTTCTCTTTGTTGCTCACGGGAAAGCTTGCAGAAGTTAACCGCATATCCCGAAACACGAATGGTAAGGTTGGGATAGTCTTCGGGGTGGTCATAAGCTTTAATAAGAAGCTCACGGTTCATAACGTTAACGTTAAGGTGATGAGCGCAATTTCCGAAATAACCGCCCATTATTGTAACGAGGTTGTCGATTTGCTCCTTCTTTGTCTTTCCTAAGGCGTCGGGAACAATGGAGAAGGTGTTGGAAATACCGTCTCTGGCGTCAAGATAAGAAAGCTTAGATACCGAATTAAGGGAAGCAACAGCGCCGTTAACTTCACGGTTGTGCATTGGGTTAGCGCCCGGGGCAAAGGCTTCGCCGGCTTTTCTGCCGTCGGGAGTGCTGCCTGTTTTCTTTCCGTACATAACGTTGGAAGTAATTGTAAGGGCAGAAAGAGTATGAACGGCATTTTTGTAGGTGGGGGTTTTCTTTAATTCAACCGATACTTCGTGGAGAAGGTCGTGAGCAATCATATCAACTCTGTCGTCGTCGTTACCGAATTTGGGGAAGTCGCCTTCGGTAATAAAATCAACGATAAGTCCTTCTTCGTTTCTTACCGGCTTAACGGTTGCGTACTTTATAGCCGATAACGAGTCAGCAGCAACCGAAAGTCCCGCAACACCAAACGCCATAAGGCGTTCAACGTGAGTATCATGAAGCGCCATTTGGCTCTTTTCATAAGCATATTTATCGTGCATATAATGTATGCAGTTCATTGTATTAACGTAAAGTGCGGCAAGCCATTCAAGGTAAACCTTGAAACGTTCGCGCACTTCTTTATAATCCAAAACTTCGCCTTTAACGGGGCCCATTTGAGGACCTATTTTGGTGCCGAACATATTATCGGTACCGCCGTTAATAGCGAGAAGCAATAGCTTTGCAAGATTGGTTCTTGCACCAAAGAACTGCATTTGCTTACCAACCTTCATAGCCGAAACACAGCAAGCGATAGCGTAGTCGTCCCCGTAAGAAGGACGCATAATATCGTCGTTTTCGTACTGGATAGAGTCGGTATCAATGGAAATTTCAGCACAGTAAGCCTTAAAGGCTTCGGGTAGACGTTCGCTCCACAAAACGGTTAAGTTGGGTTCGGGAGCAGGGCCTAAATTACGCAAAGTATGAAGAATACGGAAGGAAGATTTGGTAACCAGAGTACGGTTGTCTTCACCCATACCGCCGATACTTTCGGTAATCCACATTGGGTCGCCGCCAAACAGCTCGTTGTATTCGGGGGTGCGAAGGTGACGTGCCATACGAAGCTTAATAACAAGGTCGTCAATAATCTCTTGAGCTTCGCTTTCGGTTAAAACACCGTTTTCAAGGTCACGTTCAATATAAATATCAAAGAAGGTGCTGGTTCTGCCAAAGGACATTGCGGCGCCGTTTTGTTCTTTATTGGCGGCAAGATAACCGAAATAAGTCCATTGAACAGCTTCCTTTGTGTTTGTGGCGGGGAGAGAAATATCAAAGCCGTACATAGCCGCCATTTCTTTAATAAGACCTAAAAACTTGATTTGCTGAGCAAGCTCTTCAAGAAGACGGATATTATCGGCGGTCATAAGATTTTTGCCCAGTTCTGCCTTATCCTTCTTCTTTTCTTCAATAAGAAAATCAATGCCGTAAAGGGCAATTCGGCGATAGTCACCTATAATTCTTCCTCTGCCGTAAGCGTCGGGAAGACCGGTGAGAAGGGCGCAGTGACGTGCCGCCTTCATTTCGTCGGTGTATACTCTGAATACACCGTCGTTATGGGTGGTACGGAATTTAAAAGAATCTTCAATTCTTTCGGACAGCTTATAACCGTATGCTTCGCAGGAGGAACGCGCCATACGTATACCTCCGAAGGGGTTAACACCGCGTTTTAAAGGCTCGTCCGTTTGGAAACCTACGATAATTTCGTTTTCTTTATCAAGATAACCGGGAGCATAAGCGCAAAGGGAGGATACGGTGTTAACGTCAATGTCAAGAACGCCGCCGTTTTCCTGCTCTTTCTTTTGGAGAATTCTGAATTTTTCAAGCAGAGCAGAAGTACGCTCGGTAGCGGCGCAAAGGAAAGAACCGTCGCCCTCGTAAGGATGATAGTTGTTTTGAATAAAGTCGCGTACGTCAATGGAGTCTTGCCATTTACCGCATTTAAAACCTTTCCAAGCATCAAATTTCATAATAAAACCTCCAAAAAGAGTAATTGTTAAAAAAGAAACATATATCAGAGCATAAAAATAAGTAGCCAAGCAAAAACTCAACTACCCAGACGGACGGTATACAACCCGTAACCGTACGCACTGTGTCAATTCACATACCCGTCAGCGTACGGTTTGTAATGGTATAATACCACAACCTGTTGTGTATTGCAAGAGAAAAATATCAAAATATGCAACTTTTGTGATTTTTTGTTGAAATATAACAGTTTTTTGCGTCGGTTATTGTTTTATTTTCACTTGACGAATTAAAAAAGTTGAGTATACTTAATATGAGATAGTTTTTAATTATATAAAATATAGGAGGAATTATTATGAGTAATTATAATATTGATACACGTTGTGTTCAGGGTGGCTACCGTCCCGGTAACGGTGAACCGCGTCAGGTACCCATAATTCAAAGCACTACTTTTAAATATGAATCTTCAAGCGAAATGGGTAAGCTTTTTGACCTTGAAGCATCGGGTTATTTTTATTCCCGTCTTCAAAACCCTACCAATGATACCGTAGCTGCCAAAATTTGCGAACTGGAAGGCGGTACAGCCGCTATGCTTACTTCTTCCGGTCAGGCGGCAAGTTTTTACAGCGTGTTTAATATTGCTTCTTGCGGCGACCACGTAATTGCTTCTTCAGCTATTTACGGCGGAACTTATAATCTTTTTGCCGTTACAATGAAGCGAATGGGAATTGACTTTACTTTTGTTTCCCCCGATATAAGCGAGGAGGATTTACAGAAAGAATTCCGCGAAAATACCAAGGCGGTATTCGGCGAGACTATTGCAAACCCCGCGCTTGTTGTTCTTGATATTGAAAAGTTTGCCCGTGTTGCTCACGCAAACGGAGTACCGCTTATTATTGATAATACTTTTGCTACACCCGTTAATTGCCGTCCTTTTGAATGGGGCGCAGATATTGTGACCCACTCTACCACTAAGTATATGGACGGTCACGGAAGCGGTGTCGGCGGCTGTATTGTTGATTCGGGTAAATTTGATTGGACTAAATATCCTGAAAAATTCCCCGGTCTTTGCACTCCCGATGATAGCTACCACGGCGTAACCTACACCGAACGTTTTGGCATTGAGGGCGCTTATATTACCAAAGCTACCGCCCAGCTTATGAGAGATTTAGGTTCTATCCAATCTCCCCAAAACGCTTATCTTGTAAATCTGGGACTTGAAAGCCTTCACGTAAGAATGCAACGTCATTGCGAAAACGGTATGGCGGTTGCGCGTTTCCTTAAAAACGATGACAGAATTTCTTGGGTTGTTTACCCCGGTCTTGAGGGAAGCGAAGACGAAGCGCTTGTTAAAAAGTATTTACCTAACGGTTCTTGCGGCGTTGTCAGCTTCGGCGTAAAGGGCGGAAGAGCAGCAGCCGAAAAGTTTATGGCAGGTCTTAAAATAGCCGCTATTGAAACCCACGTTGCCGACGCAAGAAGCTGTTGTTTGCATCCCGCCAGCGCAACTCACCGTCAAATGAGTGACGAAGAGCTTACCGCAGCAGGCGTTTCTCCCGACCTTGTTCGTTTTTCTTGCGGTTTGGAGAGCAGCGAAGACCTTATAAATGACATTAAAAACGCCCTTGATAATATTTAATTAAAGAGAGTTGACTTGATTTATGCCAATAAGAATACCCAATGATTTACCCGCCGTAAAAACGCTTCTTAACGAAAATATATTCGTTATGGACGAACAACGTGCGGTGACTCAGGATATTCGTCCTTTAAGAATACTTCTTCTTAATCTTATGCCTAATAAGATTGCTACCGAAACCCAGCTTTCCCGTCTTTTGGGTAATACTCCGTTGCAGGTGGAGCTTGAACTTATTCATACAAGCACCTATCATTCCAAAAACACTTCTTCGGAACATCTTCTTGCTTTTTATAAAACCTTTGAAGACGTTAAGGAACAATATTTTGACGGAATGATTATAACGGGGGCTCCCGTTGAAAAAATGGAGTTTGAAGAGGTTGAATACTGGGAAGAGCTTTGTGAGATTATGGAATGGACTAAATCCCACGTTCACTCCACTTTTCATATATGCTGGGGCGCCCAAGCCGGACTTTATTATCATTACGGCATTGGCAAGTACCCGCTTGACAGTAAGCTTTTCGGCGTGTTTGAGCATACTGCCGATTATAAAAATTCAATGTTGCTCCGCGGCTTTGACGATAAGTTTTTCGTGCCTCATTCCCGTCATACTACCGTGAAAAGGGAAGATATTGAAAAGGTACCCGCTTTGAAGATAGTAGCGTCTTCCCAAAAGGCAGGTATTTACGCCGTACTCACAGAAAACGGTAAGCAAGTGTTTATTACCGGTCATTCGGAATATGACGCAAACACTTTGAAGGATGAATATTTACGAGATTTGCAACGCGGCGACCCCATTGATATACCCGAAAATTATTTCCCCGAAAACGACCCTGAAAAAGCACCCGAAGTGAAATGGCGTTCTCACGCTCATTTGCTTTATTCTAACTGGCTTAATTATTTCGTTTATCAAACCACACCGTATGATATTAACGAAATAAAAAATACCAAGTAATTTGTTTAAAACCTGTGGTGCATTGACGCCGCAGGTTTTGAAATTTTAAAAAATGTAATAATTTTACGTGAAAGGTCTTGACTTCATCACGATGAAGTGATAGACTAATGAAGTGATTTTTTACAACGGAGGCTCAAAATGATAGTAGATGAAGCTTTACTGAAGTACGGCGAAGAAGCGGTTTTTAAGCTCCGCTCTCTTTATCGCAGCTTCGGGTACAGTCAGTACAAAATGAGTAAATTCGAAGAATACGACCTTTACGTTCGCAATAAAGATTTTCTTATTTCAGACAGTGTTATAACCTTTACCGATACACGTGGAAAACTGCTTGCTTTAAAGCCGGACGTTACTCTTTCTATAATAAATAACTGCAAAGACGTAGCCGGTCAGGTGCAAAAAGTTTACTATAACGAAAACGTTTACCGTATTTCGGGTAGTTCCCATAACTTTAAGGAAATTATGCAAACGGGGCTTGAATGTATAGGCGATATATCTCTTTATGATAAGTGCGAGGTTTTACTTCTTGCCCTTTTAAGCCTTGATATAATTGATAAGGATAATATTTTGGAAGTGTCGCATATCGGTTTTCTGAAAGCAGTTCTTGATTCTTTCGATTTAACCGACGACGGCAAAAAGGAAGTTATTGAACTTATCTGCAGTAAAAGCACCGACGGTATTAAGGATTTTTGCCAAAACCACGCTTTGGATTCTTCTGCTTTGAAAACTCTTTTACTGTTTTGCGAAAGCTTTGATTCGGTTGATAACGCTATATTATCCTTTGAAAAGATTGCGGTTACAAATACCGCTAAAGACGAACTTAAAGATTTTACCGATATTCTCGCCGTTCTGAAGGAAAAGGGACTTCATAAGCGTATTGTGGTTGATTTTTCTTCAACCTACGGTATGCGCTACTACAGCGGTATTGTCTTCAAAGGTTATATTAACGGTATTCCCGAAAGCGTATGCTCGGGCGGTCAGTATGATAAGCTTATGCGTAAAATGGGCAGAACAAGTTCGGCGCTGGGCTTTGCGGTTTATCTTGACGCTCTTGAACGCTTTAAAGAAAAGGATACGGGCTTTGACGTTGATACCGTTATCGTTTGTGACAATAATGTGAAAGCTGTCATTAACGCCGCCGAACAGCTTCGCAAAAGCGGCGAAACAGTGCGTGTGTGCGGCGAATTGCCGAAAAACCTTCGTTTTAAACGCGTTTTAAAGCTTAAGGGAGAGGAGTTAGTGATTGTAAATGAAAATGATTAACGTTGCTCTGCCTAAGGGAAGACTTGGCGAAAAGGTTTACGATATGTTCGAAAAGGCTGGGTTTGAATGTCCTTCTATTAAAGAAAACAACCGTAAGCTTATTTTTGAAAATGAAGAAGCAGGGGTTCGTTACTTTTGGGTAAAGCCTTCCGACGTTGCAATATACGTTGAAAGAGGCGCCGCCGATATAGGTGTTGTGGGTAAAGATATTTTACTTGAATATAATCCCGACGTTTACGAGCTTTTAGACCTTAAAATGGGTAAGTGCCGTATGGCGGTAGCCGCAAAGAAGGATTTCCGCGATAATACCGACAGAACCCTTAGAGTTGCCACAAAGTTTTCCAATATTGCCGCTAAATATTACGCTGAAAAGTGTAGAGATATTGATATTATTCATCTTAACGGTTCAATTGAAATTGCTCCTATTCTGGGGCTTTCCGACGTTATTGTGGATATCGTGGAAACGGGTAAGACGTTACTTGAAAACGATTTGGTTCCTTTTGAAACCATACTTCCCATAAGCGCAAGGCTTATTGCAAATAAATCGGCTTATCAGTTTAAAAAAGATACGATAGAAGCCGTAAGAAACAGTCTTTCAAAACAGGTGTGTGAAAAAGAATGATTAAAATTTTAGAATACGGTCAGGTTGAAAACAGCGAAATTTTTGCAAGAGGAACCGCCGCAACCGACGTTTCGGGAATAGTTAGCGAAATTATTGAAAACGTAAAGAAAAACGGTGACGCCGCGCTTTTTGCTTATTGCGAAAAATTCGATAAAGCGAAGCTCAGTACTCTTGAAGTAAGCGAAGAAGAAAAGCAGGAAGCGATGAATAAGGTTGATGAGCGCTTTATAAAGGTTCTTAAAACCGCCGCTTTGAATATTCGCAATTTTCACGAAAAACAGGTTAGAAACAGTTTTATAATTAACGATACCCCCGGTGTTGTTATGGGACAAAAGGTTATTCCCGTTGACAAAGCGGGTCTTTACGTTCCCGGCGGTACCGCCGCTTATCCGTCTACAGTTCTTATGGACAGCATTCCTGCTAAAATTGCAGGAGTAAAAGAGGTTTGCATTGTGACTCCTCCCGGCGCTGACGGTAAGGTTAATCCCGTTATTCTTGCCGCTGCAGTCGTTGCCGGAGTTGACAGAATATTTAAGGTTGGCGGCGCTCAGGCGATTGCCGCTCTTGCTTATGGTACCGAAACAATACCTAAGGTTGATAAAATTGTAGGCCCCGGAAATGCTTTTGTTGCCGAAGCCAAAAAGCAGGTTTACGGATTGGTTTCCATTGATATGATAGCAGGTCCCAGCGAAATACTTGTTGTTGCCGACGATACCTGTAATCCCGATTGCGTTGCCGCCGATTTACTCTCTCAAGCAGAGCACGATAAAATGGCAAGCGCAGTGCTTGTGACTGACAGCTTGAGCTTTGCAAATAAGGTTTCTGCTTCCTTGGAAAAACAAATTCCTCTTCTTCCCAGAAGTGAAATTGCAAGAGCTTCCATTGACAACAACGGAAAGATTATTGTTGCAAAGGATTTAAAGGTTGCAATTGAAATTGCTAATGAAATTGCTCCCGAACACCTTGAGCTTTGTGTTGATAATCCCTTTGATTATCTTGATTCTATACGTCACGCAGGCAGCATATTTATGGGTAAATACTGTCCTGAAGCCTTGGGTGACTACTTTGCGGGTCCAAACCATACTTTGCCTACAAGCGGTACTGCAAAATTCTCGAGTCCGCTTTCGGTTGATGATTTCGTAAAGAAAACCCAATATACCTACTATACAAAAGACGCTTTAAACAGAGTGGCAGATGATATTGCTTATTTTGCAGAAAAAGAAGGTCTTACTGCCCACGCAAAAAGCGCGACTATCCGTACGGAGAAAAAATGATGAGTGAATTTTTAAATAAACGGTACAACACCCTTGACGCTTACGTGCCGGGTGAACAACCCAAGGACGGGGAATACATAAAACTTAATACAAATGAATCTCCCTTTGAACCCTCTGACGGTGTTATAAAGGCGGTTAACAGCGAAGAAGTAAAAAAACTCCGTTTGTATTCCGACCCGACGGGTAAGGCTCTTAAAGAAAAAATTGCGGACCTTTACGGGGTAAAGGATGAAAACGTTTATTTGGCTAACGGAAGCGACGATATACTTAATTTTTCCTTTATGGCGTTTACGGGCGAAAAGGGAGAAGCGGTTTACCCTGAAATAAGTTACGGCTTTTACAAGGTTTTTGCCGCGCTTTACGGTGTTAAAGCCGAAGAAATTCCTTTAAAGGACGATTTTTCCATTGACTATAAAGATTATCTTAACAAAAATAAATTTATAGTTATTGCGAACCCTAACGCTCCTACAGGGCTTACTCTTTCTCTCCGTGAAATAGAAGAAATCGTTAAGACTAATCCCAAAAACGTTGTGGTTATTGACGAAGCGTATGTTGATTTCGGAGCGCAAAGCGCCGTACCTCTTACTAAAAAGTATAAAAACCTTCTTGTTTCAATGACCTTTTCAAAATCAAGAAGTATGGCGGGCGCAAGGCTTGGTTTTGCTATCGGTAATAAAGAGCTTATAAGTGATTTGGAGCTTATTAAGTATTCCACCAATCCCTATAATATTAACCGTTTAACCCTTATAGCAGGTGCCGCCGCCATTGACCAAAATGACTATTACGTCCAAAAATGCGGTGAAATTATCAAAAACCGTGAATATACGGCAACCGAACTTAAAAAACTTGGGTTTACTGTTACCGATTCAAAGGCTAATTTCGTTTTTGCCGAAAGTAAAGATATAGACGGCGAAGCCCTTTATAAGAAGCTTAAAGAAAGACGAATTCTCATTCGCCATTTCTCTGCACCTAAAATATGTAACTTTAATCGCATAACCATTGGAACAAGGGAGCAAATGGAAGAGTTTATTAAAAACGTAAAAGAAATTTTGGAGGAAGTAAAATGAGAACAGGTTATATTAAAAGAGAAACTGCCGAAACTCAAATCGAATTAAGCCTAAATCTCGACGGAAAGGGAATTGCGGAATTAGACCTTCCTTGCGGCTTTTTAATCCATATGCTTACTCTTTTTGCGCGTCATGGAGGATTTGACCTTACTGTTAAGGCGACGGGAGATACCTTTGTTGACGACCACCACTTGGTTGAAGATATCGGTATTTGTCTTGGTATCGCTTTTAAAGAGGCTGTTGGTAATATGAAGGGAATTAACCGTTACGGTTCAATGCTTCTTCCCATGGATGAAGCCTTGATTGAAACAGCCGTTGATATTTCGGGCAGACCTTATCTTTCCTATAAGCTTTCCGTTCCCACCGAAAAAGTAGGTAATTTTGATACCGAGCTTGTGGAAGAATTCTTTATAAGCTTTGTTCGTAACGCAGATATTACTCTTCACCTTATCAGCCGTGACGGTAAGAATTCTCATCACATAATTGAAGGCGCTTTTAAGTCGGTTGCAAGAGCTCTTAGAAACGCAACGGAAATTGATAAACGTTTTGAAAACGAAATCCCTTCCACTAAAGGAGTTCTCTGATGATAGCGATAATTGATTACGGCGTTGGTAATCTTTTTTCCCTTTGTTCTTCTTTTAAAGCAATAGGTGCCGATATAGTAGTTAGCGGTGATGAAAAGGTTATAAGAAAGGCGGACAAGCTTATTCTTCCGGGTGTAGGCGCCTTTGAAGATGCCGCAAAAAAACTTAAGGACTTAGGACTCGATACCGTTATTAAGGAAGAAGCTGCTAATGGAAAGCCGCTTATGGGAATTTGCCTTGGTATGCAAATGCTTTTTGAAAAGAGCTTCGAATACGGAGAACACAAAGGCTTGGGGTTACTGAAGGGTGAGGTTATAGGTATGAGCAATACCATTCCCGAAAAACTGAAAATTCCTCATATTGGGTGGAATGCATTGCACTTTACCAAAGACAGTCCGCTTTTTAAATATATAAAAGACGGCGACTGTGTTTATTTTGTTCATTCTTATTATGCAAATGACTGCGCTGACAGCCTTATTGCCACCGCCGAATACGGAAAAGAGCTTACTGCCGCTATAGCAAAGGGTAACGTTTTCGGTTGCCAGTTCCACCCCGAAAAAAGCGGTGAAGTGGGGCTTAAAATTTTAAAGGCTTTTTGTGAATTTGGAGAGACTGTATGATTATTTTTCCTGCTATTGATTTGTACGGCGGTAAAGCCGTTCGCCTATATAAAGGCGATTATAATAATATGACGGTATACAGCGAACACCCTGAAGAAGTTGCCGCTGACTTTTGGAATTGCGGTGCAGACCATCTTCACCTTGTTGACCTTGAAGGCGCAAGGGAAGGAAACACCCCCAATATTGAAACCGTTAAAAAAATTAGAAATACCACCAAAGCCTTTATAGAAATAGGCGGTGGAATAAGAAATATGGAAACTGTAGATAACTATATAAACGCAGGTGTTGACCGTGTTATTTTGGGTACTGCCGCCGTAAAGGACAGGGCGTTTTTATTAAATGCTGTAAAAAAATACGGCGAAAAAATTGCCGTTGGAGTAGATATTAAAGAAGGATTTGTTGCAATTAAGGGCTGGACTGAAAAAAGCGATTTTGACGGTATTGAATTTTGCAAGGAAATGGAAAAAATCGGCGTAAAAACCATTATTTGTACCGATATTTCCCGTGACGGCGCTATGAAAGGCACTAACCACACTTTGTATAAAGAGCTTAAAAACAAAGTAAAGTTAAATATAATAGCTTCGGGCGGCGTTACCGATATGAACGATATAATCGGTCTTAAAGAAACCGACGTTTACGGGGCAATAATAGGCAAGGCGTATTATACGGGCGCCATTGATTTAAAAGAGGCGGTGGAAAAGGTTAAATGATTACCAAAAGAATTATTCCTTGCCTTGACGTAAAGAACGGAAGAGTTGTTAAGGGTGTTAATTTTAAAGGACTTAACGATGTTTCTTCGCCAATTGAACTTGCGCGTTACTATAGCGAAAACGGTGCCGACGAGCTTGTGTTTTACGATATAACTGCTTCTTTCGAGGGCAGAGAATTGTTTACCGATATTTTAAAAGAGGTTGCAAGTCAGATTTTTATTCCCCTTACGGTGGGCGGTGGCATAAACACTCTTGATGATTTTGACAGAGTTTTAAAATGCGGAGCCGACAAGGTAAGCGTTAATTCAGGCGCTATTAAAAACCCTGAACTAATCGGACTCGCCGCTAAAAAATACGGCGATCAATGCGTTGTGCTTTCGGTGGATATAAAGCGTGTTGACGGTGCTTTTCACGTTTTCGCAAAAGGAGGAAGAGAAGATACAGGCATTGAAGCTATTGAGTGGATTAAAAAGGGCGTAGCAGACGGAGCAGGGGAAATTGTTGTTAATTCCATAGACACCGACGGAGTTAAGGGCGGATTTGACCTTGAAATGTTAGAGGCTGTGTGTAACGCCGTAAACGTTCCCGTTATTGCTTCGGGCGGAGCGGGTAATATTAACCATTTTGTAGAACTGTTTAATGCACTTCCCGGTGTTGACGCAGGGTTAGCGGCATCTATTTTCCATTTTGGTGAAGTGAAAATAAGTGATTTGAAGAAAACTCTGAATGATAACGGTATTATTGTGAGGTTATAGTTATGTTTAATATTGATGAACTTAAATTTGATGAAAAAGGGCTTATACCCGCTATAGTGGTTGATGCTGATACCAAAGAAGTATTAACCCTTGCTTATATGAATAAAGAAAGCCTTAAAATTTCTATGGAAAAGGGACTAACCTGTTTTTTCAGCAGAAGCAGACAAGAGCTGTGGCTTAAGGGTGAAACAAGCGGTAACTATCAGCATATCGTTTCCATTACCGCCGACTGTGATAAGGACGCTTTAACCGTTCTTGTAAAAAAAGACGGCCCCGCTTGTCATACCGGAGAAAACAGCTGCTTCTTTAACGAAGTTTGGCAAAGCGATGAGCTAAGTGCATTTTCCACCGAAGGTCTTTATAAGCTTTTGGAAGGCAGAAAAAAAGACCTTCCCGAAGGTTCTTATACCACCTACCTTTTCCAAAAGGGCATTGACAAAATTCTTAAAAAGGTGGGCGAAGAGTGTACCGAGGTTATTATTGCAGGTAAAGCCAACGATAAAGCCGAAACAATTTACGAGGTTGCCGACCTAATGTATCACGTTATGGTTATGATGGTAGAAATGGGAATAAGCGTTGAAGATATTAAAAAAGAACTTGCTTCCCGCCACGTAATTGACAAAAAGGTTAAACAGGAAAAAATGACCGGAAACTAAATATGCAAATTTAAGATAAAATACTTTGAGGTGAAAGATGTTAAAGGTATTATCTATAGGAAACAGCTTTTCGGAGGATGCGCAGCATTATCTGCATGATATATCTATGCACGGTGAAGAAGAAATTTACTGTGTAAATATGTATATAGGCGGTTGTTCTCTTGAAACTCACGTTAAGAATATAAAGGAAAACAACGCCGCTTACCGTTATGAATTAAACGGAAAGCACACCGACCGTATGAGGGCGATAGAAGAGGTGTTGCTTGAAGACGATTGGGATTATATAACCCTTCAGCAGGCAAGCTGGCTTAGCGGAAATGTTGACACCTATATTCCTTATTTTGATGAGTTATATAATTATGTATATGGATATTATTCCTGTGGGAGACGTTATTCAGGCTCTCAGAAAAACTGAGGAATTTAATTATGGCAAAGGCGCTCCCTCTTTAAACCGAGACGGTCAGCATTTGGGTCTGGATTTCGGAAGATACGCCGCAGCACTTACCTGGTATAAGGTGCTTACGGGTAAGAAGGTTCAAAGCATTGGCTTCTTGCCGTATGATTTTGTTATAACCAATGCTTCTATGGCAAGAATAGCTAAAATTAAGGAAATAGTAGAGAATATTTGATATGCAGCCGGAGGAATACCGGCTGTATATTTTTGTTTATGAATAAATATGCATATAAAATGCATAAAAACTAAAAAACGGATTATCAAAATAACCAAAAAGACAACTGATTTTTGTATATGTTTTGTAGTAAAAAGAGAGTTTTTAAAAAATGAATAAAAAGTATGCGGAAAAACTTGCATAAATATACAGTTGGTGGTATAATACAAGCACTGAATTTGAAAACACTTTTTGGAGGAATTAAAAATGGATAAAAGTAAAATTAAAAAGGTAGTTCTTGCGTATTCCGGCGGTCTTGATACCTCTATTATCATCCCTTGGTTAAAAGAAAACTACAACAATCCTGAAATTATTGCAGTATCGGGTAACGTTGGTCAGGCAAGTGAGCTTGAAGGTCTTGAAGAAAAGGCTATTAAAACCGGCGCTTTCAAGATTTATATTGAGGACCTTACCAAAGAATTTCTTGAGGATTACGTATTTCCTTGCGTTCAGGCAGGCGCACTTTATGAAGATTATATGTTAGGTACCGCTTTTGCACGTCCTCCTATTGCAAAGCGCATTGCAGAAATAGCTCTTAAGGAAGGCGCAGACGCAATTTGTCACGGCTGTACCGGTAAGGGTAACGACCAGGTAAGATTTGAAATGGCTATTAAGGCTTTTGCTCCCGATATGCCCATTATTGCTCCTTGGAGAGAATGGGATATTAAGTCCAGAGAGGAAGAAATCGACTACGCTGAAGCCCACAACGTACCTCTTAAAATAAACAGAGAAACCAACTATTCCAAAGATAAGAACATCTGGCACTTAAGCCACGAAGGTCTTGATTTGGAAGACCCTGCTAATGAACCTCAGTACAACAAGGAAGGCTTCCTTGAAATGGGTGTTTCTCCCGAAATGGCTCCCGATAAGCCTACCTACGTAACTATTCACTTTGAACAGGGTGTTCCTACCGCTATTGACGGAAAAGAAATGGACAGCGTTGCTCTTGTTTCCAAGCTTAATGAACTTGGCGGCGCTAACGGTATCGGACTTCTCGATATTGTAGAAAACCGTCTTGTGGGTATGAAGTGCAGAGGTGTTTATGAAACCCCCGGCGGCGCTATTCTTTATAAGGCTCATCAGATTCTTGAAACCATTTGTCTTGATAAGGATACCGCTCACTACAAGTCTTTGGTTGCTCAAAAGCTTGCCGAAAATGTATATAACGCTCTTTGGTTTACTCCTCTTACCGAAGCAATTCTTGCTTTTGTTAAGACTACCCAGAAAACCGTTACCGGCGACGTTAAGGTTAAGCTTTATAAGGGTAACATTATTAATGCGGGAGTAACCTCTCCTTATTCTCTTTACGACAGTGAAATTGCTACCTTCGACGAAGACGACGTATATGACCAAAAGGAATCTGCAGGATTCATTAACCTTTACGGTCTTCCCACCAAGGTTTACGCAAAAATGAAGAAAAAGAACAATCTCGACTAATTTTATTTTGAGGTAGATATAATGGATAAAATGTGGGCAGGAAGGTTTAGTAAAGCCCTTGATAAAGAAGCTGACGATTTTAACTCTTCCATTCATTTTGATTCAAGAATGTACAGGCAAGATATTACCGGCTCAATGGTTCACGCAATGATGCTTTCCCGTCAAGGAATCATCACTAAAGACGAATACGCCGATATATTAAACGGCTTAAGCGGAATTTTAAAAGATATTGAAGACGGTACTCTTCCCATTGATATGGAAGCGGAAGATATTCATATGTTTGTTGAATCCGAACTCACCAAAAGAATAGGGGACAACGGCAAAAAGCTTCACACCGCAAGAAGCCGTAATGATCAGGTTGCTCTTGATATCCGTCTTTATCTTTTTGCTGAATGTGAAGAAATCGGAGAACTTCTTTTAAAGCTTATTGAAGTAATAAGGGATAAAGCGGCTGAAAATCAGGACGCTATTATGCCGGGGTATACCCATCTTCAACGTGCTCAGCCCATAACCTTTGCTCACCATTTACTTGCTTACGCTATGATGTTCAAGCGCGATTTTGAACGTATTGGCGACGCGCTTGACAGAATGAATTATTGTCCTATCGGCTCTTGCGCTCTGGCGGGTACTACCTATAATACCGACAGAGCCTTTGAAGCTGAAAGACTTGGCTTTAACGGTATAATGATGAATAGCATTGACGGCGTTTCCGACCGAGATTTTTGCATTGAGCTTATGTCGGCGTTTTCAACCGTTATGATGCACTTATCCCGTTTCTCCGAAGAAATTATTCTTTGGTCAAGCTGGGAGTTTAAGTTTATAGAGCTTGACGACAGCTATACTACAGGCTCCAGCATTATGCCTCAAAAGAAGAACCCTGATATGGCTGAGCTTGTACGTGGTAAAACGGGTAGGGTTTACGGTGATCTTTTTGCTCTGCTTACCACTCTTAAAGGCTTACCCCTTGCTTATAACAAAGATATGCAGGAAGATAAAGAAGCAATTTTCGATGCGGTTGACACCGTTAAAAAGTGTCTTTCAATTTTTGCTCCTATGGTTGCAACAATGAAAGCTCTTAAAGGAAATATGTATTCCGCAGCGCAAAAGGGATTTATTAACGCTACCGACCTTGCAGATTATCTTGTTAAAAAAGGTATGCCCTTCAGAACCGCCTATAAACATGTAGGTACACTTGTAGGTTACTGTATTGAACAGGGAACCGTTCTTGAAGACCTGCCTATTGAAAAGTATAAAGAATATTCCGAACTTTTCGATACCGATTTATATAACGAAATTTCCCTTGAAACCTGTGTTGCAAAGCGTATTTCAGCGGGAAGCACGGGTTACGAATCGGTTAAGGCGCAAATAGAATATATTACGGAGTTTTTAGAAAAATGAAAAAGGTATTCATTGACGGAAGCGCCGGTACAACGGGGCTTCGCATTTACGAGCGTCTTGAAGCAAGAAGCGATATTTCCTTAATAAAGCTTCCCGAAGAAAAGCGTAAAGACCTTAACGCCAGAAAAGAAGCAATAAACAGCGCAGATATAGTTTTCCTTTGTCTTCCCGACGATGCGGCAAGAGAATCGGTTTCTCTTTTAGAAAACGAAAATACCGTTGTTCTTGATACCTCCACCGCTCACAGAACCGAAGCGGGTTGGACTTACGGCTTCCCCGAAATTAAAAAGGATATTGAAAACGCTTTACCCACCGCCAAAAAAATTGCGGTACCGGGCTGTCATGCAAGCGGCGTTATTGCTCTTGTTTATCCTCTTATTGAAGCAGGTATTCTTAAAAAAGACGCTTTATTGTCCGTTACCTCGGTTACGGGCTACAGCGGAGGCGGTAAGAAGATGATAGCGGAATATGAAGCCGATGAAATTGACCCTTTGTTAACCGCTCCCCGTCAATACGCACTTTCCCAAGCCCATAAGCATTTAAAGGAAATCAGTGCTGTAACCACACTTGAAAATATTCCCGCTTTTTCTCCTATTGTTTCTGATTTCTATAGCGGTATGTGTGTAACCGTACCTGTTTTTTCCTCTCAGCTTTGCAACGGAAAAACCGTTGATGATATTAAAGAGGTTTATAAAAACAAATTCGTCGGTCCTGTTGTTAAATATAACGACGAAGCTGATGAAGCGGGTTTTTTATCTGCCGTAGCTCTTTCGGGCTTTGACAGTATGGAAATTGCGGTATTCGGCAATGAAGACAGAATTCTTCTTGCCGCAAGGTACGATAATCTTGGCAAAGGCGCTTCGGGTGCCGCAGTAGAGTGTATGAATATTGTTATGGGTGTTGACCCAACTACCGGATTAAATATATAAGGTGATTTGATTTTATGAATATTATTTCTGGCGGCGTTTGTGCTGCAAAAGGTTTTACCGCTTCGGGTGTTCATTGCGGTATAAGAAAGAATAAAACCAAAAATGATATTGCGCTTATCTTTAGTGAAACCGACGCTGCTGCTGCTGCGGTTTACACCACTAATCTTGTAAAAGGTGCGCCCTTGACCGTTACCAAAAAGCATATTGCAAACGGTGTTGCAAGAGCTGTCATTTGTAACAGCGGCAATGCTAATACCTGTAACGCAAACGGTATTGAAATCGCCGAAGAAATGAGCAGTCTTGTTGCAAAGGAGCTGTCAATTAACGGTGACGACGTTATAGTTGCTTCTACCGGTGTTATCGGACAGCCTCTTGATATTGAACCGATTAAAAAAGGCGTTCCCATGTTGGTTGAAGCCTTGGGAGATAACAGCCTTGAAGCGGCATACGGTATTATGACCACCGACACTAAAGTTAAAGAAATTGCCGTTTCCTTTGAAATAGGCGGTGTTGAGTGTAAAATAGGCGGTATTGCCAAGGGAAGCGGTATGATTCATCCCGATATGGCAACTATGCTTGTGTTTATTACCACAGACTGCGCTATTTCTTCTGCTCTTTTACAAAAAGCTCTTTCAAGCGATATTAAGGATACTTTTAATATGGTAAGCGTTGACGGTGATACCTCCACCAACGATATGGTTGCAGTTCTTGCTAACGGTATGGCGGGAAATAAGGCTATTACCGAAGAAAATGACGATTTTAAAACCTTTATGAAGTCCCTTAACACCGTAACGGTTTACCTTTGCAGATGCATTGCCGCCGACGGTGAGGGCGCCACCAAAATGCTTGAATGTAAAGTAAGCGGCGCTAAAGATATTGCTACCGCCAAAAAGGTTGCAAAAAGCGTTATTTGTTCCTCTCTTACTAAAGCGGCTATGTTTGGCGCCGACGCCAACTGGGGCAGAATTCTTTGCGCTATCGGTTACGCTAAATGCGACGTTGACGTAATGGGAGTAGACGTTTCCTTTAAGTCAAGCAAAGGTGAAATTGAAGTTTGCAAGCAGGGAAGCGGTATTGATTTCAGCGAAGAAAAAGCAAAAGAAATTCTTCTCCAGAATGAAATAGAAATTATAATCAGTCTTTCCGATGGCGATGCTTCTGCTACCGCTTGGGGTTGCGACCTTACTTATGATTACGTTAAAATAAACGGTGACTACCGTACTTAAAAAGTGTTGAAAAATCTCCATTTTATATGGGGATTTTAACCGTTTTTAAATGGAGTGTGTGTTATGAATATTTCTAATTCCGACAGAGCGGAAATCCTTGTTCAGGCTTTGCCTTATATCAAAAAATATACCGGTAAAATCGTTGTTATTAAATACGGCGGCAACGCAATGATAAACGAAGACCTTAAAAATTCGGTTATGAGCGATATTATCCTTTTAACCTTGGTTGGCGTTAAGGTTGTTTTGGTTCACGGCGGCGGCCCCGAAATCACCGATATGCTGGGTAAGGTTGGGCTTGAAAGTAAGTTTGTTAACGGACTTCGCGTTACAGATAAGGATACCGTTGACATTGTTCAAATGGTACTTGCGGGTAAGGTTAACAAAAGCCTTGTAAACCTTATTGAACGTAAGGGCGGTAAAGCCATTGGTCTTTCGGGTATTGACGGACATATGTTGAGAGCCGAAATGAAAGACCCGGAGCTGGGCTTTGTGGGTAACATTACCAAAGTTAACGTTGAACCCATTTTAGACGTAATTGAAAAGGGTTATATTCCCGTTGTATCCACCTTGGGTTGTGATAAGCAGGGTAACGTTTATAACGTAAATGCCGATACTGCCGCCGCTAAAATTGCAGGTGCGCTTGAAGCAGAAAGCCTTATTTCTCTTACTGATATCAGCGGTATTTTACGTGATATGAACGACCCGTCTTCTCTTATTTCTCATATTGAGGTTGATGAGGCTAAGGAGCTTATTGACGAAGGCGTAATTTCAGGCGGTATGATTCCCAAGGTTGAATGCTGTACTAACGCCATTGAATGGGGCGTTAGAAAGGTGTTTATTATTGACGGCAGAGTTGAACACTCCATACTTATCGAAACCCTTACCGACGAAGGTATCGGTACAATGTTTTACAGAAAAAAAGGTGAATAACTTATGTCTTATATTGAGGACGACAAAAAATATATAGCGGGTACTTATAACCGTTTCCCTCTTCAGATTGTTGAGGGTATGGGAAGCGTTTGCTACGACGAAAAGGGAAAGGAATATATTGACCTTGGCACAGGTATTGCCGTAAATACCTTCGGCTACAGTGACGAAAGCTGGGTAAGCGCCGTTACTGAACAGCTCTGCAGATTCCAGCATACTTCTAACCTTTACTATACTTCTCCCTGCATAACTCTTGCAAAAATGCTTAGTGAAAAAACGGGTTGCAGTAAGGTTTTCTTTTCCAATTCGGGCGCAGAAGCCAACGAGTGCGCAATTAAAGTTGCTCGTAAATATGCAACCGATGTAAAGGGAATTGAAGAACCGGTTATTTTAACCCTTGTTAACAGCTTCCACGGCAGAACGGTGACTACCCTTGCCGCCACGGGACAAGACGTTTTTCATAAGGATTTTCTTCCCCTTACAAAAGGCTTTGAGTATACCGAAGCCAATAACGTTGAAGCCTTAATTGAAAACGTAGAAAAATATAATCCTTCGGCTATTATGTTTGAAACTGTGCAAGGCGAAGGCGGAGTTATCCCCCTCCAAAAGGTTTTTGTTGACGCTGTTGTTAAATTAGCAAAGGAAAAGGATATTTTGCTGATAGTTGACGAGGTTCAGACAGGCAACGGCAGAACGGGTAAGCTTTACGGCTATATGAATTACGGCTTTACACCCGATATTGTTTCCACCGCAAAGGGACTTGCGGGTGGGCTTCCCATTGGCGCTACAATGCTTTTTGATAAAGTAAAGGACGTACTTACTCCTTCCAGCCACGGCTCAACCTTTGGCGGTAATCCTGTTTCCTGCGCAGGTGCAGTAAACGTTATTAGCCGTATTGACGATGAGCTTCTTAACGGCGTTAAAGAACGCAGTGATTTAATTATAAATACTTTAAGTGGTGCAAAGGGAATTAAAAGCGTAACCGGTATGGGACTTATGCTTGGAATTGAAACCGAAAAGAAGGTTGCCGACGTAGTTACCGCTTGCAGAGAAATGGGCGTACTCGTACTTACTGCAAAAAACAAAGTAAGACTTCTTCCCGCCCTTAATATTCCTGTAGAACTGCTTGAAAAGGCGCTTGACGTAATTAAAAAAGCTTGTGAATGAGAGGAACAGCAAATGAATTTAAAAGGCAGAGATTTTTTAAAGCTTCTTGATTTTTCCAAAGAAGAAATAGCATACCTTATTGATAAAGCCGCCGATTATAAGGCAAAGAAAAAAGCAGGAATTCCTCACGACGATTTTAAGGGAAAGAATATCGCCCTTATTTTTGAAAAAACAAGTACCAGAACCCGTTGCAGCTTTGAAGTAGCGGCAAGTGATTTAGGTATTGGTACTACCTACCTTGACCCGTCAGGCTCTCAAATCGGTAAAAAGGAAAGTATTGCAGATACAGCCCGTGTTCTTTCGGGTATCTACGACGGAATCGAATACCGAGGCTTTGGTCAGGAAATTGTTGAAGAATTGGCTCATTTTGCTTCTGTTCCCGTTTGGAACGGACTTACCAATGAATTCCATCCTACTCAAATTCTTGCCGACTTTTTAACTATTAAAGAGCAGTTCGGCTACCTTGAGGGAATTAACTTTGTTTATATGGGCGATGCCCGTTATAATATGGGTAACTCGCTTATGGTTGGATGCGCTATTATGGGTCTTAACTTTACCGCTTGCGCACCTGAAAAGTATATGCCAAGTAAAGAACTTGTTGATACCTGTAAAAAACTTGCAGAAAAGAGTGGCGCAACCCTTAGGTTTGAAACCGACCCCATTAAAGCGGTTAAGGACGCTAACGTTATTTATACCGACGTTTGGGTATCTATGGGCGAACCCATTGAAGTATGGGAAGAAAGAATCAACGAGCTTTCACCTTATCAGGTAAATAAAACCCTTATGGATAGTGCGGCAGAAAACGTAGTATTTATGCACTGCCTTCCTGCTTTCCACGACCTTAAAACGGTAATAGGAAAAGAAATGGGTGAAAAGTTCGGCAGAGACAGTATGGAAGTAACCGACGAAGTGTTTGAAAGTGAGCGTTCCATTGTCTTTAAAGAAGCCGAAAACCGTATGCACACCATTAAAGCGGTTATTGCAGAAACTATATAAAGGTTTTGTTTTGCGTGAATACCCAAAAGTGAGTTTCAGGTGAAACGTGTTATACGTAAGCTGTAAAATTTCTATGTGTAAGCTGCATAATGTACTACTTGACCAATAATAAGTTATAAATTCAACCCCATATTTGCTTAACTGCAGATATGGGGTTCTCATATATAATATTCATAGAAAGTGAGGGGAATTATGCGATATTTTATTGTTGGTTTTATATATGAGCTGTGCCTACAGCGATGATATACACGCTATGGCGCCACAATACTTATTACCTATTACTTCTTACTTGTTACTTCCCATAGCCCCAAGTTGATTTGAGGTAATAGTGAAGAGGAGAGAGGTAAGAAGTAAGCCCCAAGCACTTATCGTACTTGGGGCTTTGGTGCCGGTGGCCGGACTCGAACCGGCACGGTATCGCTACCGGTGGATTTTGAGTCCACTACGTCTGCCAATTCCATCACACCGGCGTGATGTACTTTAGCATTATACACTATATGTCTGATTTAATCAAGTGTTTTTTTGAAAAATTCCTTTAACTTAGAAAAACAGATTGTGGCTTACATTAGTCGTAATTTCTTACCAATATTCCGTAGCCGCTACCCATAGAGTTGCCGTCTTTTAAATAGTTATAGAGATTTTTTTGAAGGGTGGTTTTTTGCGGCAACTTTGTTAAATCAGGATTCATTGTGCCGAATACACGCCAGGCATCGGCGGTAAAATGTTTTTCCTTTTGATCTATAATATCAAATAATTCATAAAAACGGCTAAGGTTGGAATTCTTTGGAAATACCTTTTCGTAGTGCTTGGGGTAGAGCATCCACGAGCTGCAAACAACAACCATTTTGCCTTTAATCTTAAAAAATTCGTATGCTTTTTTAAACGCACTTTCAACGTCTTCAATAAGTAATGGACCGCTTGCCGGGATATGACAGGAAAGAACAATATCTCCCTTTTTACATATATCCTTATAGTCATAGGGAATTTCAACAGCCTCAAATTGCAGTCTGCCTAAAGCAAATCGTTCGCATTGAAACAGTCTTTTAAAGCCAAAGAAAACAAAGATACCGACAACCTTATATATTTCCTTACAGGTATCAATATTAAGGCGAATAGACTGGCCTACTGTTTCGGAATATAGTTCTTCGCTATAGCCATGTGCATCATAGATTTTTAATAAACGTACAGAAGAATAGATTAGTAAAAGCATATCAACGGTATAGCGGTGTATACCCGATTTATCGCTAAGAGCCTTCAGGTCTTCTTTAGGATTATAACACATCATATAATGCTTTTCGGCGGTAGTCAGAATTTCGAATAGCTCGAGATTGGCTTTAATCTTTGCAAAGCATTCTTCGCAGTATTTTGCATCGCTTTCGCTTAATTTACATAAATTTAATATATTGGTGATTTCACTCATAATAATACCCCGTTTACTAAATTTTAGTTCTGTTTCTGGCATCGGTAGGAGAAATGCCGTAAACTTGTTTAAAAATTCTTGAAAAGTACTTTTCATCTTTAAAGCCACATGCAAACGATATTTCGGATATTGTTTTGCTTTCGTTTGCCAGCAAATCTATTGCTTTGCTTAGCCTCAGCTCCAGAAGGTATTGCTTGGGGGTAAGACCTAAATAGCGTAAAAAATATCGTTGCAGGCTTGAACGGCTCAGATATCCGTGGTTGCATAATTCTTTAATATTAAAATATGTATTTGTATAATTTTCTTCTAAATAACTTAAGCGCCTTTCGAATTCTATAGGTCGAATAACGGAAGAATTGTTATTTATGCATTCTAATTTATAAAGAATTTCATAAACACAAGACTTTGCTTTGTTAACAGACTTATTTATCATCCATTCATCAAGCATACGGCAGAAAAGCTTATATATTCCTTCGTCATCGTTTGTCCTGATACATTCAGCTTCATTGTAGTCACAGTCCAACAGATGAATTACTATAATTTCGCTGGATGAATAGTCCACCTGATAAGCAACGTTAGCCGGAATAAAAAATACGTCACCGCCGGATGTTTCAAAATGCTTATTGTTAATAATAAATCGGCTTGTTCCGTTGAGCCTTAATGAAAGTGCGGCATAGGGACGCTCTTTTACGGTAAAGCTTTTATTTGTGTGAGAGATTTTTTCAACGGTTAAAATATTAAAGTTAAGATTATCGTAATTATATATCATATCTATCACCATTTTTGAAATTATATAACATATTGATTACCTTGTATATATTTTATCACGCTTTGACTAAAAAGTCCACCTAATTGACTAAAATTTAGGTTTTATAAGCATTTAACATCCCTTATACTTAAACTTAAAGATTAAATATTAGGGAGATAATTATGAAAATTACGGTTATTTACCCCAGTGTGGGACATTCTGCATATAAGATTGCCGCCGAAAGCTTTTGTGAATTTGCTAAAAAAGTTTCGGGAGAAGAATGCAGTTTGATTTCAGACAATAAATTTTCTTCTGATATTTACAGTGATTTAAATGTACTTATTGGAAGTGATTCGGTTAATTTGGTAGTTGCTGACCTGTTTTTAAATAAAAAAACCGACAGCTTTCATATAAGGTATTGCACCGACGATTATACTATTCGCACTTTAAATAAAGAAGGGAAAAATTATCTTATATTTGCAGGCGGCAGGGGAAGGTCTACAATTTACGCTGTTTACCGCTATTTTGAAAAATATATGGGTGCCGTTATTTTTGGGACGGCGACAGAATTAAAAGAGGCTCTCTTGTTACCTGTGGAATTGATTTAACCGAATCTCCCAGATTTGATTACAGAGGACTTCGTTATTTTGCCCATAGAAGCCTCCACCGCTTTCAGGCTGAGCATTGGAGTATGAGCGATTGGGAAAAAGAAATTGATTGGATACTTAAAAAACGTCTTAATCTTTTTATGCTTAGAATTGGTATGGATGACGTTTTTCAAAAGGCTTTTCCGGATATTGTTTCATACCCGGAAAGAGATAAGGCATTACCCGAAGCAGGGACAGGCTACAATGACCGTGCTCTTTTCTGGTCGCTTCAGTTCAGGGGTGAGCTTCGCAAAAAAATACTGCAGTACGCTTTTGAACGTGATTTAATGCACCCTGAGGACTGTGGCACTATGACTCATTGGTATTCTCGTACTCCTATTGAATACTTAAATAAGGTTAACCCTAAAATGCTTCCTCAGGCGACTTCAAGCTACAGCGAGCCTACGGGGCTTGTATGGGACGTAAGAGAAAATGAGAACTTAGAAAATTACTTCCGTTTGAGTGATGCACACGTAAAAGAATACGGTAACGGAGAAATTTTTCATACCATTGGTCTTGGGGAGCGAAAGTATTCTGCCGACCCTGAAGAAAACCGCAGAATGAAGCTATACGTTTACAGACGGATAGCAAACTATATTAAAGAAAAATATCCTAATGCTCCGCTTCTTATAGCAAGCTGGGATTTATGGATGCGTTTTACACCGGAAGAGGTAAGAGAGCTGGTAAGTGAACTGGACAGCAGTCAGTCAATAATATTTGATTATACCTCTGATACCACTAAAGTGAATAATTTTACACAGTGGGGTTAAAAGACAACTTTCCGTGGATATTCGGTATATTCAGTGCTTATGAGCCTGAAAGCGAAATAAGAGGATTTTATAGTCTTACTAACGAGCGTATAAAGCTTGCAAAAGCTGATAAAGCCTGCAAGGGTGTTGTATTATGGCCCGAGCTTTCACACGGAGACCCACTGATTACCGAATATCTTGCGGTTAATTCATGGGAAAATGATACCCCCGAAATTGATGATTTTCTTAATAAATATTGTTCTGACCGATACAGCAATTCTTTCGCTCGGGTTATGACAAAGCTTTGGCAGGATTTTATGCCGATTATAGAGCTTGTTGCATGGAGTATGGAAGATAATGCGGCACAAACAGGAAACCCGATATTTACTTACGTAGCCGGAAGAGCCGACTTTAACGTGCATAAATTCAAGGACTATAAAATAAGGCTGGGTGACAGGCTGAAGTACATTGAGCAAGCTTCCGACATTCTTTTGAGAATAGCGGAAATTAATCCTGATGATGAACAGCTGAAGCGTGACTTGTTCGATATAGCCAGAACAATTATTTCAAGATATCTTGATGCGGCTATTTTAAAGGCGCAGATTTTGTATTTTGATAGGTCTGACAGCTTAAAAGTAATTATGGATTCGGCGGTATCTTTAATGAGATTGCTTGCAGATTTGCTTTCTGCTCATAGTGATTATTCGTTGTATGATTCCTTATTAAAGCTTCAAAGTGTTACCGATACCAACCCGAACTTTGAAATTACTCTTAAGAGAAATTCAGAATGTATGTACTGTCGTTCCTTTATTTATGAAAATGCACAGTATTTATATCTACCTGAGCTTATTGCTCTCTTTAATGAGGTTAAGACTTCTCTTGAAGAAAACAGAGAAATTAACAGAGAAGGGTTAAAGGAAGAATACGGTAAAATAAGAGATAATTATTTCGCCCTACCGTTTAGTGTTATTGAAAGTCAAAAACAGCAGGTTAATCTTTCTGAAATTTGCAAGAAAGCCGCAGAAATAATATCAAAAATTCCGCTTAATTAATGACATAATCCCGTACATTGAAAAAAGGTACGGGATTTGTTTTTTTATTTATTGACTTTTTAAAATATGGGTGTTATTATGAAGAAAACTTTGTGATGTGCAGGCTTAGACGTACTTGCGGGAAATTACCCTGCAAAGGGAACTTTGACTTATAACGTTAAACTTCAGTAGGAGGTACTGATAATGGAAATTAAAGAATTAAAATTTGAAGACCTTACCGTAGAACAAAAACTCGGTATGGTAATGTGTGGCAGAGTTAATAACTGTTGGGATGACGCTGTTACCGAAGCCAATATTGAATATGCACTTCAAATGATAAAAGAGCATAAATTGGGTGCAATTTGGGTTTCTACCAACTATAAGTTTGAAGAAACTATGGCTCGGATTAAAGAAGCCGCCGATTACCCCATTCTTATTATGACCGATGCCGAAAGCGGCTTTGGATACGGCGGGGGGAGAGGTTATAGGTCAGCATAACGCTATTGGTATGTGTAATACCGTTGAGAGCGCTTATGCTTTTGGTAAGGTTACTGCTGTTAAAGCGAGAAAAGCAGGCTTTAACGTTGTTTGTAACCCTGTACTTGATATGGTAAACAGTAACTCTTTATGCGCTAGTACCAACCGTTCTATGGGCTCGGATAAATACAGAGTAGCAGAACTCGGCGCCGCTGAAGCGCAAGGTATGCACGACGGCGGTGTACTTACCGTTGGTAAACATTTCCCAAGCGCAGGAAGTGCCGGCAGCATTAAAAACAAGTATATTGACAGCCATATGGCAGAAACCTTTTCCGACGCTACTAAAGAGGAGATTATTGATTACTGTTGGTATCCTTATTTAGAGCTTTGCAAAAAAGGTCTTTTAGACGGTGTTATGACAGGACATTCCAGAGTGCCCGTGCTTGACCCCGACCATCCTTCCAGCCTTTCGACGAAAACTATGGACCTTTTCAGAGAATACGGCTTCGACGGTTTTGCTATTACCGATGCGCTTTGTATGGGTGGCGTTATTGCCAAATACGGTATTGACGGCAGCCGTGGTATGGCAATAGCCGGCGGCAACAATTTAGCCCTTATCTGGGATAAAAACAAGGAAGGCTATGAATCACTTCTTAAATGCTACAAGGACGGCATTATTCCCGATGACGTACTTGACGAAGCGGTTAAGGGTATACTTGCTGCTCAGCATAAGGTTACCTTGCTTGATACTACTGCCGAAATCAGCGAGGAAGATTTATCAAATTACCACAAGCTTAATACCGACGGTATTTTTGCTAAAACCGATGACGGTGTTTCTGTATCTCTGTCCAAGGATAAAAAGTATTACTTCGTAATTATGTGTCACAATGAATCTAAAATTATAGATAATAAAATTGACGTTGATACGATGTCTAAAGCGTGGTACACCATAGCTTTGTCAGAGGTAACTGGGGCAATAGTGGCAGAGCCACATTTATGCTTTTACAGAAGTGCTGTCATGATATAGATATTCTTCAATGGCTCATTGGTCAAAACTGTGATAAGATTCAATCCTTCGGTTCTCTTTCTTACTTTACCGAGGCTAACGCTCCGAAGGGTGCTCCTGAAAGATGCTATGAAGGCTGCCCCGAAGCTGATACTTGCCCCTATAATGCTATGAAGCTTTATTATGAGGATAGGAAAAACGGCTGGTTCAGAACTACTTCCACCAAGATGGTTAATCCCACCGATGAGGACGTTATGAATGCAATGAAGAATACCCAATACGGTAAGTGTGTATTCAAATGCGACAACGACGTTGTTGACCATCAAACCGTTAATATGGAATTTAATGATAAATCCACAGTTCTCCTTACTATGTGCGCTTTTACCAAGGGCGGCAGATACAGCGATATTATGGGTACCAAGGGTATGCTTCACTGTGAAATGGGAGCAACTAACGGTCAACAATTCCGTTTTTATGATTTTGCCACCAAAGAATTCCGTTATCTTGACAGCGAAATTGCCGTTAACGGCGACTCTATAACTTCCGGTCACGGCGGCGGAGATACAGGCATTGTTCTTGCTTTGCATAAATACCTTACGGGTGAGCTTGCCAAGGAAGATGTAAGCGAAATCGGAATTTCTTGCTACAACCACTTGCTTGTTTTTGCAGCCGAGGATTCAAGAATATCCGGAGAGGTTATTAACGCTAAAAATTATGTTGATAAATATATGAACTAAAAGAGAGCCGAAAGGCTCTTTTTTGTTAGGGAAAGGGGAAAGGGGAAAGGGGAAAAGGGAAAGGATTTAGGGTTTAGGATTTAGGGGGGAACTATTTTCTTATTGCGAATTTATGGGGGATAATTATTTCTTTCTTTTCCCCCGTTTTAATTAGTTCAATTGTTTTTTCGGCAACGGCTTTTGTATCAACGTAAACCGACGAAACAGGAAGCTTTAACCGTTCCAGAATTCTTATATTATCAAAGCCGAAAACGGCGTCGCACTTAACGTGTGTCAGCGTATACATAGCGTAAAGGTCGGTGGAACAAATAACAGCCGTACCTTTTTTATAACCTTCTTTCAGTTCTTCTGCCTTTGTTACCAAAGTATAGTCTTTCCCCTTTACGGCTTCTTTAAAACCGTCGTAACGTAACTTCTGGGCAAAGGCGTTTTCATAAACCAAAGCAGGGCTATAGTAAACTATATTGCAGTACCTTTCGGAAACGTATTTTGTAAGGTCGAACATAGCCTTGAAATCGTCGGCTCCCACAAAGGGAACGCCCTCTATTTTATTGCCTAAAGCAATTACGGGAATATCCAGTTGCCCTAAAAAGGTAATAAACTCATTACTGTTCTGAACAGATGAAATAATAATGGCGTCTACTCCGGAAGAATAAAGCCTTCTGATACACTCGTTTTCTCTTTCTTCGCTATAGTGGGTGAACATAACCGTAATAAGATAACCTTCCTTTGCGGCGGAAAGTTCTATTTCGGTTATAAGTTCTGCAAAAAATTCATTATTAAGGTCGAAAAGTATTAAGCCGATATTCTTGGTTCTTTCGCTTTTGGAATTGCCTTTTGATGGGCGGAAACCGTACTTCTTGGCTGTTGCCAGAATTCGTTCTTTGGTAGCCTTACTTATTTCGCCTCTGTCGTTAAGGGCTCGGTCAACAGTACCCTGGGATACATCGCATAATGCGGCAAGTTCGTTTTGAGTTATCCTTAAATGATTCATTTTATGGTTATTCCTTCTTTTATTTCGGTTTCTTTAAAATATACAAAACCGTTCTTTTCGGTAAAGTCAACCTTTTTTGAGTCAATATAAACTTCTTTTACGTTTTTAAGAGAACTGCCGAAAGCCGAAAGCTTTATACTGCCGTCTTTAACTTTCAGTGTGGCTGTATTTTCATTTTTCAAAAATTCGCCCCAGCCCGTTCCAAGACTCCAGATACACTTAAAATTATTCTTTTTAACTTTGGGAGCAAACTTTATATACCCTTTGGGCAGGTGGAAATCAAAGCCCGAAAAGGCGTTAATAAGGGCAAAGGACGCCAAAGGACGAACGTAATTGTTGCCACATTCAATTTCGTTATAAGGATTGCGTTTAAAGCCGTCGTAACGGTTGCGTATGGCTTTAATTACCTTTAAACCGTCTTGTACCTTACCCCTCATAATAAGTTCCCCTGCAAAGGAATATTCAAAGCCGGTCATAAGCTCTTCACAGTAGGGAACGGGGATAAGCGGCTTTTGGGAATCTTTATGGTAATTGCAAATAACGGTACCGCCTTCGTCGTTTAAAGCAAAGACTCTCCAGGGGTTTGCAAATTCACGAAGGGACGGTATAAAGTTTATTTCCATCATACTTGAAAGGGCGGTTTTAATCTGCTTTTTGGAAAACAAATCACCAAGGGAAAGTAAGTCGGCGTGCCACTGACCGAGTAATTGGTCAATGGAGGAGCCTTCGCCTATCTGGTACTTAATTTCTCCTGTTTCTTCGTTCCAATACTTTTTTGCGTCAAAACGCATTACGGTTTCTTTATCCTTAAGGTCGATTTTCTGAATAAAATATCTGCCGTTGAAAAGGTTTTCTTCCGACCACTTCTTACCGTTTTTAAAGAGTTTATTATAAGTTTTCTTCGCTTTATAATCACCAAGGTATTCTGCCATTTCACCTGCGGCTTTAAGAGCGGCAAGGTACATACCTTCAAGCCAGGAAGACGGCCCGAAAAGTTCCATATCAAGGGTGTGGTGCTGTCTGCCCTCCAGAACGCCGTCACCGTCGAAGTCCCATTTATCGTAGTTTTCCTTGCTTCTTGCAAAGTCAACTGCACGTTTAATATATTCCCAATGTTCTTTAAGCCAGTTATCGTCACCGCTTATTTTCCATTCACGGTAGGATTTTATAACCATACCCATTTTGCCGTCAAGACAGGGGCGGGTATAACCCTTTGAAATTCCAAGGGGCAAAAGCATTCGGAAGTGGGAAAGTCCGCTGTCTTCGGTAGAGTAAACGAATTCGTTATGGCGAAGACCTCTTTCAAGGTTGGGGAAAAGAAAACAAAGGGCGTAAGCGTAGTTATAAACGTGTTGGCAGGTGCCTTCGCAAGAACCTTTCGAAGAAAATACACCCTCCCAGCCGTGGAAGGAACCGTCTTCAAAACGTAAAACGGTAGGGGATTTTAAAACCGAAAGTGTGGAAGAAACGGCATCTATAACCGATTTATCGAGGCTCTGGGAGAAAAGGGCTTCTTTGAAAGCAAGGGTTTTTGCTTTGAGAGTATCATAGTTTTTAAAACTGTATAACGCGCTTTCAACCGAATCTTTCCAAAGAACGGCGTAATAGTTTTTAAACCATATTTTACTGCCGTTTTCATTTTCTTTGCCGAAGTGTCCGTAGCTTCTGTTTACGGGGTTGTTCCAGGTAAGAATATAACGGACGGTTTTGCTTTCCCCTGACTTAATTACCCTTTTTGCAAAAAGGGAACCGTGGTCACGGCAAGGGTGCTCCTGACCCCGTACACAGTCGTAAATGCGTTCTTCTGCGTCTGTTTCGCTGTTAAAATTATTCCAGAAAGTAACAATACCGTCCTGCCAGCCGCCTCGGTACCAATAGGTTTGTGAAAAACTGTTATCACTGTCGGTTATAACCGAAATATCTCCTCGGTTTTGGTCGGGCTCGGGGGGAAGCTTGCTCTTTAAAGTAAGTATTCTTACACCCTCTGTAACCGAAGCTTCGTTAACGCCGTCGTCGTAAGGGTTCTGAAGCGAAAACGCCGTTTGGAATTCTATTTCTTCGTCGCTTTTATTTGTAATTTCTATTTCGAAAAAAGCGGCGGGTATTGAAGAATTATCTTCATCCAGAGGAATAAAGGGGTTAAAGGCTGAAAGCTTAATATGGGCAGGGAAGTTATCGTCGGAAAATAAAATTTCGGCAACGGGAAATTCGCCTTTGAAAATATGGTTTTTAAAGTGGGGGAAGCCGCTCATTGCAGAGCCTTCAACACCCGTTCCGTTTAAGGGGGAAAGCTGGGTGTTACGGTCACCGTTTAATACTTTTGTAATAACGCCGTTTTTGGTTTTAGCCTTTACTGCAAAATGGGTGTAGCCCATATAACTGCCTTTGGCGGGTTTGTTGAATATTTCAAAATCACGAAGTACGCCGTTTCCCGTAAGACCAACAGAGCCTGAACCTATACCGCCTAAAGGAAAGGATATTTCGTTTGTGTATTTTCCTTTGTAAATCATAAAAGCACCTCTTTAAAGTTTGTACTTTAAAATATAAAACTCACCTTATCCCGTGTCAATATACACGGAAAAAATAAAAAGAAAAGGCTCTGTTATCGAGCCGTATTTCTTTTTATAAAGTCTTTTATTTTGCTTATGATAAAGGATAAAATCATAAGGCATAAGCCGGTTACCACTATTGTTGCCCCCGTCGGGAAGGAAAGGGTATAGGAAAGGAACAATCCAATAAGGAAAGAAATAACCGAAATAAAGGCGGAAACAATTGCAACCCCTTTAAAGGTTTTGCAAAGTCTTATTGCCGAAAGGGGCGGGAAAATTATAAGGCTTGAAACAAGTAACGCGCCCATCATTCGCATACCTATAACCACCGTTACCGCCGTTAAAACGGCAAGCAGGGTGTTGAAAAGTGAAACCTTGGTGCCGGTTGCTCTTGCAAAGTCTTCATCAAATGTAACGGCAAAAATCCGGTGGAAAAACAGTATATAAAGCAAGGCTATAATTACCGATAAAATCACGCTTAAATAAGCGTCGGCTTTGCTGATGGATAAAATACTGCCGAACATATAATTAGAAAGGTCGGTATTGGTGCCGTTTTTGGAAACAATTATAACGCCTATAGCCAAAGCAGAAGTAGAAATTACGGCAATAAGACTGTCCCCCTTAATGCGGCTAAAGGAAGTCAGCCTTAAAAGGAAGACAGCCGCTATAACCACAACGGGTACTGCAACGTAAAGGGGAGTCAGCCCCAAAGCGGCGGCAAGGGCAAGCGCCCCGAAGCCAACGTGGGAAAGTCCGTCGCCTATTAAAGAGTACCGTTTAAGCACTAAGCTTACCCCAAGAAGGGAAGAACAAAGGGAAATAAGCACACCCACAACCAAAGCACGCTGAATAAAGGAGTAGGAAAAAAATTCAAAAAACTCAGTCATAAATTCCGCCTCCGTAAAATCTTTTGTGGAAGTCGCTGTTTTTATATTCCTCGGTGGTGCCGAAAAACACCCCTGTTGAGGAAAGGTGCAAAATGTGAGTGGCGTACTTAAAAGCGGCGTTAATATCGTGGGAAACCATAATCACGGCTATACGGTATTCCTTATTGATGGTTTCAATAAGCGAATACATATCCGAAGCGGCTTTTGGGTCAAGCCCCGTAACAGGCTCGTCAAGGAGCAGGGCTTTACTGCTTGAGGTAAGGGCTCTTGCAAGAAGCACACGCTGTTGCTGACCGCCCGATAAATTCTGATAGCTTTCGTTTTTTAGGTTATCAATTTTCATAAGCTCCATATTATGACGGGCTTTTTTACGGTTTTTTGCGCTGTAAAAAGGACGGAAGCCAAGGCGGTTGATACAACCCGAAAGAACAATTTCCTCCACTCCTGCGGGAAAGTCACGCTGAATACTGCTTTGCTGGGGAAGGTAACCGATTTCGTTGGCTTTCAGGTGCGGACTGTATTCAATTTTACCCGATAACGGCTTTTGCAGCTTTAAAATACTTTTAATAAGGGTGCTTTTACCGCTGCCGTTTTCACCTATAATACAAAGATAATCATTTTCGCCAATAGAAAAATTAAGGTTTTTAAGTACGGTGCGGTCGTTATAACCAATGGATAAGTCGTGGCATTTAATAAGGAACATATTTTTAATCCTTTACTTTTTTTCTCCTTTAATTTTAAACTTTTTTTCGGAAAAAATCAACACTTGAAAAAGAAAAAAGAAAATATTACAATAAATAAGCAAAGGCAGGTGTTATATATGCTCAAGGAAAACAAAGCCGCTTTAAAACGCAAAGCAAATAAATTACCCCTTACTCCAGGTGTTTATATTATGAAGGACAAAACGGGGAAGGTTATTTACGTGGGAAAAGCCAAAGCCCTTAAAAACCGTGTTACTCAGTATTTCGGCTCCGAAACCAACCACGGACAAAAGGTAAGAAAAATGGTTGAAAACGTAAATGATTTTGACTATATACTTTGTGACAGCGAATTTGAAGCCTTAATCCTTGAAAATTCCCTTATAAAGCAACATCAGCCTAAATATAACATTCTTCTTAAAGACGATAAAGGCTACCACTACGTTAAAATTACAAACGATAAATGGAAGAAAATTCTTTGGGTCAAGCAAAAGGATGAGGACGGTAAATATTTAGGCCCGTACCATTCGGGGAATATTGTTAAAAACGCCGTTGACCAAGCGTTAAAGGTTTTTCGTCTTCCCGACTGCAACCGTTCCTTTGACAAAAAAAGTAAGCCCTGCCTTAACTACCACATAGGCAGGTGTTGCGGCCCCTGTAACGGTAACGTAAGCCTTAGTGAATATCTGGAAGCGGTTGATTCCGCCGTCAGCTTTATTAAAAACGGCGGCTACGGTGAAGAGGATATTTTACTTCTTAAAAAGAAAATGGAGGAAGCCGCCGAAAACCTTGACTTTGAATTTGCTGCACGGCTTCGTGACCGAATTGAAGCGGTAAGAAAAATAAAGGAACGTCAAAAGGTTATTTCTTCTTCCCACAAAAATCAGGACGTTTTTGCTTCTGCCGTTGCGGGAAATTTAATTTGTATTCATACGCTAAAGTTCCGAGAGTCCCGTTTGTGCGACCAGCAGCATTTCATTTTTGAAGACGCTCCCCAAAAGGCGCAGCTATACGGTGAATTTTTAATGCGGTTTTATTCAGGTGAAAACGATATTCCCGAAAGTATTATAATTGACGAGCTGCCCGAAAGCTCTTTGCTTTTGGAGGAATTTTTAATAAAACAGTCGGGGCACAGCATTAAAATAACCGTTCCCCAAAAAGGACAGCAGAAAAAGACGGTTGATATGTGCTTTAAAAACGCTGCCGAAACCCTTTCAAAGCGTATTGAAAGAACGGGAAGGGAAACGGTTGCCTTAAACGAGCTGGGTGAGCTTTTAGGGCTTGAAAGGGCGCCGGAATATATTGAGTCTTACGATATTTCCAACACCTCAGGCAGCGAAAACGTCGCCGCTATGGTGGTGTTTAAGGACGGACGTCCCTTTAAGGAAAACTACCGTAAATTTAAAATAAAGGGCTTTACGGGGCAGGACGATTACCGTTCTATGGCAGAGGTGCTTACCCGCCGCTTTAACGAATATAAAGAAGGAAACGACCCCGCCTTCAAAACCCTGCCCGACCTTATTTTGCTTGACGGCGGTAAAGGTCAGATGTCGGCGGTAGAGCCTGTTATGAAGAGCTTCGGGCTTAATATTCCTGTTTTCGGTATGGTCAAAGACTCAAAGCACCGTACACGCGCCGTTACCGACAAATGCGGTGATATTGCAATTAAACCCACTAAAAGCGCCTTTATTCTGGTTACCGGAATTCAGGACGAAACCCACCGTTTTGCAATTACCTACCACAAAAAGCGCCGTTCTTCTTCTATGACCAAAAGCGAACTGCTCGGCATTGAAGGCGTAGGGGAAAAAAGAGTCGCCGCCTTGTTTAAGCACTTTAAATCCCTTAAAAACATTAAGGGAGCTTCGGTGGAAGAGCTGTCGAAGGTTTCGGGAATTGATAAGAAAACGGCAATGAATATTTATAATTACTTTAAAAAATAAAACCTCCGAACGGAGGTTTTTATTTTTATTTGTTTTTCAGCTTTTCGTAAAGCAAAAAGCCCAGCTTTGTGCCTTCGCCTGTTACGAATACCGTAAGTGAAAGGAGTACGGCTTTTATAAAGTCGCCGAAGGGAAGGGTGGCAAAGCCGAAGGGTACGCCCATGGGGGAAATAACAAGGAACAGAGAAACAAGGCAAAGCGCACCTAAAATAACGGTATGGGTAAATTTGCGGAAGTGCTTATACCTAAAGAACAAGCCTTCGAATTTTGCGCTTGTCATATTAAGAATTTGGGAAGAAACAAGCACGGTGAATATCATTGAGGAAGCAAATTCAGCGCCGCTGTTCTTTGAAATTCCGTAGGCAATAACCGAAACCGCTGCCATCATAATTCCCTGTATGGCAATGCTTAAAGCAGAACGTGAAGTCAAAAGTGATTTATCCGCTTTATTGTTACCCGTTAAGGGCTTGTGCTCGTAAATACCGTCGGAAAGTATGCTTAAAGCGGGGAAGGTGTCGGTTAAAAGATTAAGGAGCAGGAACTGTAACGCCGAAAGGGGAAAAGCCCCAAAGGAGAAAAGACAGATTAAAACGGCAAAAATTTTACCTATATAACTGCTTAAAAGGTAGGTAAGGGTCTTTCTTATGGCGCAGAACAAGCCTTGGGATGTTTTAATAGCCGTAATTATGGCGGCAAAGCCGTTGTCGTTCATAATCATATCGGCTGCGCCTCTTGCAACGTCGGTGCCTCGGTTACCCATTGCAATGCCTACGTCCGCCGCTTTCAGTGCGGGGGCGTCATTAACGCTGTCACCCGTAATTGCTACGGTGTGTCTCTTGGCTTTAAGGGCAGAAACTATTCTCAGCTTTTGGTCGGGCAAAAGACGAGCAAAAACGCTGTATTTGTCAACCGATTCTGTCAATTCTTCATCGGTAAGCTTATCAAGCTCTTCACCGCTTATTATTGCGTCGTCACTCTTTAAAATACCAAGACGCTTTGCTACTGCAACGGCGGTGGTGGTGTGGTCGCCCGTAATCATAACGGTTTTAACAGAGCCTTGCTCACATTCCTTAATAAGAGAAACTATGTCGTCCTGCGGCGGGTCGCTTAAAGCAATAAGTCCGGAAAAGGTAAAACCGCTTTCAAAGTCACAGTAATCAAGGTTAGAAGGAATTTCCGAAAGTATTTTATACGCAACGGCTATAACACGCATACCGCTTTCAGCAAAGGAATTTACGGTTTGAATAAGAGCTTCGTTACCTTCGTTTCCGGTTGCGGCAATTAAAAAGTCGGGTGCGCCCTTTATAATCGCGTAAGGTGCGCCGTCTATCATATTAACCGACAAAGTAATTTTTCTTTGAGTGTCGAAGGGAAGCTTGGAAAGGGTTGGGTAGTTGTTTTCAATATCCCGTTCCTCTTTAATAACCGATTGCTCAAAGGCGTGGATAATCGCAAGCTCGGTTGCGTCGCCGTACATTGGGCTGTCAACGTCGGCTTTGGACTGAGAGGTGCAAAGGGAAGCAAGGCGTAAAACGCTGACGCTGTCGGGGGAGCTGAACGCCATATCGGCATCGGTAATCTCATTGCCGTCAAAAACCTTTTCAACCACCATACGGTCTTTTGTTAAGGTGCCGGTTTTGTCGGCGCAAATAACCGATACTTCGGGAAGGCGATCGAATACGGCAAAGTCCTTGGTGAGCATACCCTTGTGCAAAAGCGCCTTTACCGACGTACCCATAGCCACCAACGCCATAACGGGCAAGCCGTGTGGAAGCACCGAAACCAGAAGGGCAACCGAATTAAGCGCCGAAGTCGTAAGGGTGGTAATAAAGGGAAGGTCGCTTCTGAAGTTAATAAGCACGTAGGTAAAGAAGGAAAGAAGAGAGAATATGCAAAGAATTACACCCGAAATCTTGCCGAGCTTTGAAAGCTTTTCTTTGATTTTAACGTTGACGGTGTTGTATTCTTCCTGCAACGTAACCGTTTTGCCAAGCTCTGTATACATACCGGTTTCGGTAACAACTGCTCTGGCGTGACCGGTTATAACGTTACTGCCGCAAAACACCATATTTGAACGCTTTTCAACGGGGGTTATATCATCAAGAATTGCGTAATGCTCTTTTTCGGCTGTAAGCGCTTCTCCCGTAACGAAGGTTTCGTCACATCTGAAATCAAAGGACTCAATAAGCCTTGCGTCAGCCGCAACGTAGTCACCCGTTTCAAGAACCAGAATATCACCGGGGACAATATAGGCGGAATCAATTATTTTAATTATTCCGTCACGAAGAACCTTTACTCTGGGGATATTCATTGTTTCAAGGGAACGTGAAGTGTTTTCGCTTATATTCTGGTGAATGACCGAAACGGCAACGTTTACTGCCAGAATAAGTATAACAAGAATAAAGGAATAAAAGGGAGCGGCAGGGTAAATAAAGTTTATTATAAGCGCCATTAAAGCGCAGGTTATAAGTAAAAGGTTAACGGGGTTTTTAAGCTGAGCCTGTACGTGGGACAGCAAAGGAGTCTTTTTAGCCTTTGTCAGTACGTTGCCGCCGTATTTTGCATAACGCTGGTCTGCAACCCCTGTGGGCAAGCCCTTTTGAGGGTCAACTTCAAAATGAGATAAAACTTCGCTTGTTTCGGTGCTATGATAAATCACAGAAATCCTCCGTCCATAATTTGCTTTCAAATCAAAGATTTGGTGTCGAAACAGTAAATTGTTTTTCTGTTTCGACCAATTATAACCATTATACATTATTACAAAAAATAAATCAACAACATAAAAATACTTTGCAAATTTGCAAATTTGTGTTATTATATAAAAGTATATGTAAAGGAGCGCAATATGGACTGGTTTGAAATTATTATAAAGGTACCTTCAAATAGTATTGAAACCGCTTCGGCTATTGCCAATATGACGGTGCCTTACGGTATTTATATTGAAGATTATTCCGATATGGAAAGCGTTGCGTGGGAAATTGCTCACGTTGACCTTATTGATGAAGCCTTACTTGCCAAAGACCGTAACGTGGCTTTAATTCATATTTATATTGATAAGTCGGATAACCTTACCGAATCCTTGGCTTATTTAAAAGAACGCTTCGGTGAAGAAAATATCCCTTATGAGGTATCCTTTGCTTCGGTAGCCGATATTGACTGGAATGAATACTGGAAAAAGTTTTTCCACACCACCGAAATCGGCAAACGCCTTGCCGTTGTTCCGGCTTGGGAAGAATACGACAACAAAAATAACCGAAGTGTTCTTAAAATTGACCCCGGCGCCGCTTTCGGAACGGGAACTCACGCTACCACTTCGCTTTGTCTTTCTCTTCTTGAGGAATATACAAAAGCAGGGGACAGCATTTTGGATATTGGGTGCGGAAGCGGAATACTCGGTATAGCGGGTGTGCTTCTCGGCGCTGAAGACGCCGTTGGCGTTGATATTGACTCTGCCGCCGTAAAGGTAGCGGGGGAGAACGCCAAAATGAACGGTGTAGGTGAAAAAATCTCTTTCCTTCACGGTGACCTTGCCGAAAAGGTTACGGGAAGGTTCAATATTATATGCGCCAATATTGTTGCCGACGTTATTATCCGCCTTCTTAAAGACGTTGGTAATTTTATGAAGGACGGCGCTGTGCTTATTGCTTCGGGAATAATTGATTCACGTGCAAATGAGGTTAAAAGCGCCATTGTCCAAAACGGCTTTACGGTTGAGCAGGAATTAAGACGCGACAATTGGTTTGCATTCGCTATTAAGAAATAAGGAGAATTTATGTTAGTTTTTGAAGAGCTTAAATTAAGAATTCAGTCTCACTACAACGATATGGTTGACCTTAAAGACGCCATTGCTTATGATTCTACAAAAATGGAAATTGATAAGCTGGAGTATAAAACAGCCGAAAACGGCTTTTGGGATGACCCTGAAAAAAGTCAGGTAATTCTGCAAAAGCTGGGGGCTTTGAAAAATAAGGTTGAGGCTTACGATAAGCTGGTAGCGTCCTACGACGATATTCTGGTTCTTATTGAAATGGCGGACGAAGAAGAAGACGAATCAATGCTTGACGACATAAACGCCGAGCTTACCGCTTTTGAAAGCAGCCTTGAAGCCCAAAGGCTTGAAACCCTGCTTGTGGGTGAATACGATAAAAACAACGCTATTCTTACCTTCCATGCGGGAGCAGGGGGCACCGAAGCGCAGGACTGGAACCAAATGCTTGTTCGTCTCTTTACCCGCTGGGCAGAACGCCACGGCTTTAAAACAAGTATGGTTGACTTCCTTGACGGTGACGAAGCAGGTCTTAAAAGCGCCACACTTACAATTGAAGGGCTTAACGCTTACGGGTATCTTAAAAGCGAACACGGTGTTCACCGTCTTGTGCGTGTTTCACCCTTTGACTCTTCGGGAAGGCGCCACACCTCCTTTGCTTCCCTTGAAGTAATGCCCGAAATTACCGACGACGTTGAAATCACCATACGTGAAGAGGATTTAAAGGTTGATACCTACCGAAGCAGCGGTGCAGGCGGTCAGCACATTAACAAAACCTCTTCAGCCGTAAGAATTACCCATATCCCTACGGGTATAGTGGTTGCCTGTCAGACCGAACGAAGCCAGTTCCAGAATAAAGACACATGTCTTCGTATGTTAAAATCAAAGCTTGTTGAAATTAAAGAACGTGAGCATCTTGATAAAATTGAAGATATCAAAGGCGTTCAAAAGGAAATTGCATGGGGCTCGCAAATCCGTTCATACGTATTTATGCCTTATACTCTTGCAAAAGACCACAGAACGGGTTTTGAATATTCTAACATCAACGCCGTTATGGACGGTGACATTGACGGCTTTATAAACGCTTACCTTAAAGCTGCATCCACAGGTCAGCTTAACAATAATAACTAACGGGAGAAAAGATTATGAAAAAGTTTTTTGCAATTCTTTTGGCTGCTGCCTTAACCCTTACCTTGGCGGGTTGCGGCGGAAAGGACAGACTTAATTACGTAAACGGATTAGAAAAATACGTAACGGTTTGTGATATTGAAAATATTACGGTAGACACTAACGGCTCCGAATATATTGAAATTTATAAGAACGCTATGGAAAATGATTTGGCTACCTATACCCAAAACCTTGAAGAGGGCGTTGTTGCCGACGGCGATATTACCAATATCGATTATGCGGGTAAGGTTGACGGCGTTGCTTTTACAGGCGGTACTGCCGAAAAGCAAGAGCTTACTATCGGCTCCGGTCAGTTTATTGAAGGCTTTGAAGAACAGCTTATAGGCGTTAAAATCGGCGATACGGTTGATATTGAGGTTACTTTCCCTGTAGGCTATAACGATTCTACCGACCTTGAAACAGGAAGCAAAACCATTAAGCTTTCGGGAACCGACGCCGTATTTACCGTTACCATAAATTCCGTAAAGCGCCCCTTTGCCGAGGTTAACGATGACTTTGCCGTAGCGGCAGGCTTTAAAACGGCGGATGAATACCTTGCCGACTTAAAGGACAGATGTATTAAAAATTCCATAAGCGATTTTGTTACCAACAACAGCACAGTCAAGAAGCTGCCTCCCGATTCCGACGGAAATTCTTATTCTTACCATAAGCAGTATTATACCGACTACGCCCAGTATTACGGTTATACCTTTGAAAACTTCCTTACCGCAAACGGTATTGACGAAGCTACCTTTAAAAACGACGTTCTTTCTCAGGAAGTAATAATGTATGCAATTCTTGATAAGCTGGGACTTGAAGTTACCGAAGAGGACAGAACCAAAAAGGTTGAAGAGCTGGCTAAGCTAAACGAAGTAAGCGTAGAAGAAGTTAAGAAAGCGTATACCGACAATTACGTTGAATACATTTGTGTAAACAATAAAGTTGTAGACGCTTTGTTTGAAAAAGCAAAAATTGTTGAATAAAGCCTTAAACCACCCGTTCGGGAGTTGGTCTTAGGGATAAAAAGCCTAAAAAAGCAAATTTTTGCGTTCTAATGTGTTAAAAAGCCGTGGTATGCGTCAGCATTACCACGGCTTTTCGCCTTTTATTCCACTAAAAATTTATCTTTTTTAGGTGCGAGCAGTTTTGTAAGAATAAATTTGTTTCGATTTTGAAGTTGCGAAAACGCAGTAATACTTTGTGTCTTACAAGTTTTCAAAACAAGAAAGCGTACAAATTTATCTGAAAAACCTATTTATCCCTAAGACCAACTCCCGAAATCGGGTGGTTTTATTTTTTTCTAAAATATGTAAAAAAATGCTTGACTTAATTTTGAAAGTGTAATATAATTAGTATTCGCTAATGATGGGGTATTATGGCTCATAGTATGCTTATACATTATTTATAATGTAATTATAATTGTCATTTGCCACATCGGAGTCAATGCGGTGAAAACCGTAAAAATTTGGAGGAGTGATTTAAAACCTATGGAGTCAACAGTTAAGGTAAAACCTGTACAACTGGGAAAAAACACTCGTATGACATTCTCCAAGATCAATGAAGTTATCGATATGCCAAACCTCATTGAGATTCAGAAGAATTCATACAAATGGTTTATCGAAGAAGGACTTAAGGAAGTCTTTCGCGATATGTCGTCAATAACCGATTACACCGGTAATCTCGTTCTTGATTTTATCGACTATCGTCTTGACGAAAAACCGAAGTATGATGTAACGGAGTGCAAAGCTAGGGATACTACTTATGCTGCACCCCTTCGTGTTACCGCTCGTCTGCTTAATAATGAAACAGGCGAAATCAAGGAAAGTGAAGTATTTATGGGTGATTTCCCGTTGATGACCGAGTCCGGTACTTTTGTTATCAACGGCGCTGAACGTACCGTAGTTTCTCAGCTCGTTCGTTCCCCCGGTGTATACTATGACGTAACTGCCGACGTGAAAACCGGTAAACGTCTTTATACTTCTACCATTATTCCTAACCGTGGTGCTTGGCTTGAATACGAAATGTCTATGAACGACGTTGTTTACGTTCGTATCGACAAGAACCGTAAGATTCCCGTTACCGTTCTTATCCGTGCTTTGGGCGTTGAAACCAACGAACAAATCACCGAGCTTTTCGGCGACGGCAAATGTCTTAAGGAAACCATGGAGGCTGACGGTCTTTCTACCAAGGCAGAAGCTCTTGTTGAACTTTATAAAAAGCTTCGCCCCAGTGAACCCGTAACTATCGAAGGCGCCGAAAATTATCTTGCACAGTTATTCTTTGACGCTCGTCGTTATGATATTTCCCGTGTAGGTCGTTACAAGTATAATAAGAAGCTTGCTATTGGTGCGCGTCTTATAGGCCACACCCTTACACGTCCCGTTGCCGATCCGTTAAGCGGCGAAGTTCTCGCTTCGGAAGGCACAATGGTTACAAAGGAGCTTGCTGTTTCCATTCAGCGTAAAGGCGTTTGCGAGGCATACGTATCCGCTGTTGATGCTGACGGAAACGAGCACGAAGTTAAGGTTCTTTCCAACGGTATGGTTGATATTAAGGACTTTATTGACTTTGACGTAACCGACCTTCGTATTAACGAAGACGTATCTTTTGCTTGTCTTAAAGATATTCTTGAAAACAACGAAGGGGAAGAAGCTATCCGTGAAGCAATTGCCGCTAACGTTGATAACCTTATCCCCAAGCACATTACCGTTGACGATATTTTCGCATCTATCAACTACTTCGTATGTCTTAACTACGGTGTTGGCTGTACCGATGATATCGACCACTTAGGTAACCGTCGTATTCGTTGCGTTGGCGAACTTCTTCAGAATCAGTTCCGTATCGGTTTCTCCCGTATGGAACGTGTTGTTCGTGACAAAATGACCCTTCAGGCTCAGGATATTGACAATGCGACTCCTCAGTCTCTTATAAATATCCGTCCCGTTGTTGCGGCTATTAAAGAATTCTTCGGTTCTTCACCGCTTTCTCAGTTTATGGACCAGACCAACCCTCTTTCCGAGCTTACACATAAGCGTAGACTTTCTGCGCTCGGCCCCGGTGGTCTTTCCCGTGACAGAGCTTCCTTCGAGGTTCGTGACGTTCACTACACCCACTACGGACGTATGTGCCCCATTGAGACTCCCGAAGGTCCTAACATCGGTCTTATTTCTTACCTTGCTACCTTTGCCCGTATTAACGAATACGGCTTTGTTGAAGCACCTTTCAGAAAGGTTGACAAAGCAACCGGCAAGGTTCTTGAAGAGGTTGTTTATATGACCGCTGATGAAGAAGACGATTATTATGTAGCGCAGGCTAACGAACCTCTTGATGAAAACGGTTATTTCGTTCGTCCCAAGGTTAATGCCCGTTACCGTGACGGCTTCCTTGAAGTTGAAGCGTCTCAGGCTGACTTTATGGACGTTTCCCCCAAGATGGTTGTATCTGTAGCTACCGCTATGATACCCTTCCTTGAAAACGATGATACCAACCGTGCGCTTATGGGCTCCAACATGCAGAAGCAGGCTGTTCCGCTTCTTAAAACCGAAAGCCCCATTGTTGCTACCGGTATGGAATATAAGGCTGCGGTTGACTCGGGTGTTGTTGTGCTTGCTAACCGTGCAGGTACCGTTGAATACGTTTCTGCCGACGTTATCCGTATTAAAACCGAAAACGGCGAGGTTGACGAATACAACCTTATTAAGTTCCTTCGTTCCAACCACGGAACCTGTATTAACCAGAAGCCTATTGTAAGCGTTGGTCAAAAGGTTGCCGAAAAGGAAGTTATTGCCGACGGTCCTGCTACCAGCAACGGTGAAATCAGCCTTGGCAGAAATGCTCTTATCGGCTTTATGACCTGGGAAGGTTACAACTACGAAGACGCTGTTCTTATTAACGAAAAGCTCGTTCGTGAAGATATGTATACTTCTATTCATATTGAAGAATATGAAATCGAAGCAAGAGACACTAAGCTCGGACCCGAAGATATCACCCGTGATATTCCCAACGTTGGTGAAGATGCTCTCCGTGACCTTGACGAACGCGGTATTATCCGTGTCGGCGCCGAGGTTACTGCCGGTGACATTCTTGTAGGTAAGGTTACTCCTAAGGGTGAAACCGAGCTTACCGCCGAAGAAAGACTTCTCCGTGCTATTTTCGGTGAAAAGGCAAGGGAAGTACGTGATACTTCTTTGCGTGTACCTCACGGTGAATACGGTACAATTGTTGACGTTAAGGTATTCGACAGAGAAAACTCTTCCGAGCTTAACCCCGGTGTTAACCTTGTTGTACGCTGCTATATTGCTCAGAAGAGAAAGATTTCCGTTGGTGATAAGATGGCTGGTCGTCACGGTAATAAGGGTGTTGTATCCCGTATTTTACCCAGTGAAGATATGCCTTATCTGCCCGACGGTACTCCTCTCGATATAGTTCTTAACCCCTTGGGCGTTCCTTCACGTATGAATATCGGTCAGGTTCTTGAAGTGCATTTAGGCTATGCTGCAAGTAAGCTTGGCTGGAAGATTTGTACCCCTGTATTCGACGGTGCTCACGAATCCGACATTATCCAGTCCTTTATTGAAGCCGGTGTATGCCGTGATATTATGTTCAATCCCGAAAACAAGATGTTCCTTGAACCTCTTGCAGGTAAGCTTCTTGTTGAAGAGGTTATAACCGAAGACGGCAAGCGTGATATCCGCCGCCTTGACGAACAGGTAAGAAACGATGTTGCCGCTCTTACCCAGCTTGCTGATGAAGGCAAGCTTAAGGTAGTTGACGGTAAAACCTTCCTTAACGACGGCCGTACCGGTGAACGCTTTGATAACCCCGTAACCGTTGGTTATATGTACTACCTTAAACTGCATCACCTTGTTGACGATAAGATTCACGCCCGTTCTACCGGTCCGTATTCTCTTGTTACTCAACAGCCTCTCGGTGGTAAAGCTCAGTTCGGCGGTCAGCGTTTCGGTGAAATGGAAGTTTGGGCGCTTGAAGCTTACGGCGCTGCTTACACTCTACAGGAAATTCTTACCGTTAAGTCTGACGACGTTGTCGGACGTGTTAAGACCTACGAAGCTATCGTTAAGGGTCAAAACGTGCCCAAGGCGGGTGTTCCCGAATCCTTCAAGGTTCTTATTAAGGAACTCCAGTCTTTAGGTCTTGACGTTAAGGTTCTTGATGCTGATAATAATGAAATCGACTTGAAGCAAACCTTCGAAGAAGACGAAGATATCGGATTACCTTTTGTTCCCGCTTCTGACGAAACTCTTGAAGAGGAAACAGTTTTAGAAGGCAATCACGACGGTTATATGCTTCAGGATGAGAACGGGGAAGAAATTGCCGAGGATATTTCCGAAGAAGATTTTTCCGTTTATGATGAAGAAAATAATTAAGGGAGGAAACGCGAATGGATAACAATATTGAGTACGAGTCTATAAAAATAGGCCTTGCGTCTCCTGAACAAATCAGAAGCTGGTCTTACGGTGAGGTTACCAAGCCTGAGACTATTAACTACAGAACCTTAAAACCCGAACAGCAGGGCTTATACTGCGAACGCATTTTCGGACCCACCAAGGACTGGGAATGTCATTGCGGTAAATATAAGCGTATTCGCTATAAGGGTAAAATCTGTGAACGTTGCGGTGTTGAAGTAACACGTGCAAAGGTTCGTAGAGAACGTATGGGTACAATTGAGCTTGCTGCTCCCGTATCCCATATTTGGTATTTTAAAACTATTCCTTCCCGTATGGGATTAGCGCTTGATATTGCTCCCAAAGCGCTTGAACAGGTACTTTACTTCTCTCAATATATCGTTACCGACCCCGGTAATACTACACTTGAGAAGAAGCAGCTTCTTAACGAAAAGCAGTACCGTGATATGCGTGAGAAATATGAAGACGATTTCGTTGCCGAAATGGGCGCAGAAGCCATTAAAAAGCTTCTTTGTGAAATCGACCTTGACGAAACCTGTGCAGAGCTTCGTCAAAAGCTTGACGGCGCTACCGGACAAAAACGTATTCATTACCTTAAACGTCTTGAAGTTCTTGAAGCGTTCCGTCTTTCGGGTAATCGTCCCGAATGGATGATTTTGGACGTTCTCCCCGTAATTCCCCCTGATATCCGTCCTATGGTTCAGCTTGACGGCGGCCGTTTTGCTACAAGTGACCTTAACGACCTTTACCGTCGTGTAATTAACCGTAATAACCGTTTAAAGAGACTTCTTGAGCTTCACGCTCCCGACATTATCGTACGTAATGAAAAGCGTATGCTACAGGAAGCAGTTGATGCTCTTATTGATAACGGACGTCGCGGAAAAGCCGTTACCGGCGCTAACACCCGTGCTCTTAAGTCTCTTTCCGATATGCTTAAAGGTAAGCAGGGTCGTTTCCGTCAAAACCTTCTCGGTAAGCGTGTTGACTATTCCGGCCGTAGTGTTATCGTTGTAGGCCCTGAGCTTAAGATGTATCAATGCGGTCTTCCTAAGGAAATGGCTCTTGAACTCTTCAAGCCCTTCGTAATGAAGCGCCTTGTTGAAGAAAAGAAGGTTCCCAATATTAAGGCTGCAAGAAAAGCCGTTGAACGTGCAAGCGGTGATATCTGGGATGCACTTGAAACCGTTATTAAAGAACACCCCGTTCTTCTCAACCGTGCTCCTACACTTCACAGACTCGGTATTCAGGCTTTTGAACCCGTACTTGTTGAAGGTAAGGCTCTTAAACTCCATCCTCTTGTATGTACTGCGTACAACGCCGACTTCGACGGTGACCAGATGGCTGTTCACGTACCCCTTTCTGCTGAAGCTCAGGCAGAAGCACGTTTCCTTATGCTTGCCGCTAACAACCTTCTTAAGCCTTCCGACGGTAAACCTGTTGTAGTTCCTACTCAGGATATGGTTCTGGGTTCTTACTACCTTACCATTGTTAAGGCTGAAGAGAAGGGTACTAATAAGGTATTCCGTGACAAGGATGAAGCTATTATGGCTTATTCCAACGGACTTATTGACCTTCACGCACCCATACGTGTCCGTTACACCCGTGAAGACGGTCTTAGCCGTCTTGTATGGTGTACTGTTGGATTCATTATCTTTAATGAATCCATTCCTCAGGATTTAGGCTTTGTTAACCGTAGTGTTGAAGGCCATGAGCTTGACCTTGAATGGACCTTCTCTCTTAAAGATGATAAAGCTACCTTCGTTCAAAGCAACGATGACATTATTCAGAACAAGGTTGGTAAAAAACAGCTGAGTAAGATTATCGACAGATGTATTGCCCGCAAGGGTACCAGCGAATCTTCCATTGTTCTTGATAATATTAAGGCAACCGGCTTTAAGTATTCTACCAAGGGTGCTATTACCGTTGCAGTATTCGACGCAGTTATCCCCGAAAGCAAAACTGATATTATGGCTGCTGCCGAAGCTGATATTGATAAGGTGACCAAAAAGTACCGTCGTGGTTTTATGAGCAACGATGAACGTAGCCGTCACGTTATTGAAATCTGGAACAAAGCAACCGAAGACGTTGCTGACGCTCTTAAGGGTAACCTCGATGAGTTTAACCCCATCTTTATGATGGCTGACTCCGGCGCCCGTGGTTCTATGAGCCAGATTCGTCAGCTCGCAGGTATGCGTGGTCTTATTGCCAACACCGCAGGTAAGGTTATTGAAGTACCTATCCGTGCTAACTACCGTGAAGGTCTTAACGTACTTGAATACTTCATTTCTTCCCGTGGTGCCCGTAAAGGTCTTGCCGATACAGCGCTTCGTACTGCTGACTCCGGTTACCTTACACGTCGTCTTGTTGACGTTTCCCAGGACGTTATCATCCGTGAGGATGATTGCGGTACTGCCGAAGGTCTGCTTGTTTCTGAAATTAAAGACGGTAACCACATTATCGAACCTCTTGAAGAGCGTCTTGCGGGCCGTTATCTCCTTAACGATTTTGTTGACCCCGCTACAGGTGAGGTGCTTGTTGATAAGGATACTCTTATGACGGCAGATGACGCAAAGGCAATTTGCGCTACCGGCGTTACCGAAGTTGAAATCCGCTCTATCCTCAGTTGTCTTTCCGACCACGGCGTATGTAAGAAGTGTTACGGTTCTAACCTTGCTACCGGTAAACCCGTTACTGCAGGTGAAGCCGTTGGTATCGTAGCTGCTCAGTCTATCGGTGAACCCGGTACTCAGCTTACAATGCGTACCTTCCATACCGGTGGTATTGCAAGTACTGAAGATATTACTCAGGGTCTTCCCAGAGTTGAAGAACTTTTCGAAGCTCGTCGTCCCAAGCATTGCGGTGTTATCGCAAAGGTTGGCGGTCAAATCACCATTGAAGACGAAAAGAAGAACAACAATACAAACAGGATTCTCACCATCCATGCTGCTGATCCTAAAGATAACGAAAAGATTGCTATTCCTTTTGGTGTAAATCCGTTGGTTCAGGACGGTGACTTTGTTCTTCCCGGTCAGCTTCTTATTTCCGGTTCCAAGTATCCTCAGGATATTCTTGAAGCGCAAGGACCCGAAGCCGTTCAGCATTATATTATTGCTGAAATCCAAAACGCATACCGTACTCAGGGTGTTGATATTAACGATAAGCACATTGAAGTTATCGTTCGCCAGATGATGAAGAAGTACGTTGTTACCGAACCCGGTTCTACCGAGCTTCTCCAGAACGTACGTTATGACGTTGAGGAAGTACGCGACGCTAACAAAGCTATTGAAGCGCGTATTGAAGCAGGGGAGGCAGGACTTGTTCCCGCTTCTTACAAGCCCTTGCTTCTCGGTATTACTAAGGCGTCTCTTGCAACCGAATCCTTCCTTTCTGCTGCTTCCTTCCAGGAAACCACACGTGTTCTTACCGAAGCCGCTATTAAGGGTAAGGTTGACCCGCTCTTTGGTCTTAAGGAGAACGTTATTATCGGTAAGCTTATTCCTGCCGGTACCGGTATGAAGTTTAAGAATACCGATTCTGTGTCTCAAGAAACCGCAGAAGAAGCCGAAATTACCGCTATTGCTGAATAATCCTGTAAATTTTTGCAAAAAATTATTTATAGACTATTGACAAGCAGTACTTTTGGTGTTAAAATTCAATAGTATGCGAAACTGTGTTTTGCATGGTGAATAGATATAACGCAGGCAGGGTATCCCTGTCTGCGTCATATACATTTTTAATAGGAGGTGTGTTATGCCTACTTTTAACCAGTTGGTTCGTAGTGGACGTGAAAATGTTGAGAAGAAAGCTAAGGCTCCTGCACTGCTTAAGGGTTACAACTCTATGAAGCGCAAGTTGACCGATAACGATTCTCCGCAGAAGAGAGGCGTCTGCACAGCCGTAAAGACTGCTACACCGAAAAAGCCGAACTCCGCTCTTCGTAAGATTGCCAGAGTTAGACTTAGCAACGGTATCGAAGTATCTGCGTACATTCCCGGTATTGGTCACAATCTCCAGGAACACAGCGTTGTTTTGATCCGTGGCGGACGTGTAAAAGACCTCCCTGGTGTACGTTACCACATTATCCGTGGTACACTCGATGCACAGGGTGTTGCCAAGAGAATGCAGAGCCGTTCTAAGTACGGTGCTAAGCGTCCTAAGGCAGGTAAGTAAAAAGACGAATCTCTGCTGCATTGTACAAGCAGCGGTGTATATATATTATTATACGCCTTTGCTTGGTGCGTACGGGAATTTGTCACTCGAGTACCTATGATATCATCATTATGAAGGAGGGAAGTAAAGTGCCAAGAAGAGGTATAATTGCTAAACGCGATGTATTGCCGGATCCGGTTTACAATTCCAAGGTGGTTACTCGTCTTATCAATAACGTTATGTTAGACGGTAAGAAGGGTGTAGCCCAGAAAATTGTATATGGTGCTTTCGACATTATTAGTGAAAAAACCGGGAAGGAAGCTCTCGAAGTTTTCGATGCTGCCATGGAAAATATCATGCCCCAGCTCGAAGTTAAGGCCGTTCGTAAGGGCGGTGCAACCTATCAGGTTCCGTTTGAGGTTCGTCCCGAAAGAAAGCAGACTCTCGGTCTGCGCTGGCTGACTACTTACAGCCGTGCTCGTTCTGAAAGAACTATGAAAGAGCGTCTCGCAGCAGAAATCCTTGATGCCGTTAACGGTCTCGGCGGAGCTGCTAAGAAGCGTGATGACACTCACAAGATGGCAGAAGCTAACAGAGCATTTGCACATTACAGATGGTAGTCTTTTACTACTGATATTACTATGGAGGTTTAAGTTATGCCAAGAAAGGTATCTCTTGAAATGACCAGAAATATTGGTATTATGGCTCACATCGATGCTGGTAAAACCACCACCACCGAACGTATTCTTTTCTATACAGGTAAGAATCACAAAATGGGTGAAACCCATGATGGCGGCGCCACCATGGACTGGATGGAACAGGAGCAGGAGAGAGGTATTACCATCACTTCTGCTGCTACCACTTGCTTCTGGAAAGACCATCGTATCAATATTATCGACACTCCCGGTCACGTTGACTTTACTGTTGAAGTTCAGCGTTCTTTGCGTGTACTTGACGGTTCTGTAACCGTTATGTGCGCAAAGGGTGGTGTTGAGCCTCAGTCTGAAACCGTTTGGAGACAGGCTGATGAATACAGAGTACCCAGAATGATTTATGTTAACAAAATGGACATTATGGGTGCTGACTTCTACCATGTTCTTGACATGGTTAAGGACCGTTTACAGTGTAATGCGGTTCCGATTCAGCTTCCTATCGGTGCTGAAGATACTTTCCGCGGTATTGTTGACCTTGTTAACAATGTTGCAGAAATTTACTACGACGATATGGGTAAGGACGTTCGTGAGGAAGAAATTCCCGAAGACATGAAGGAGCTTGCTGAAAAGTACCGTACTGCTCTTATTGAGTCTGTTGTTGAAATGGACGACGAGCTTATGGAAAAATACTTTGAAGGCGAAGAGCCTACCGTTGAGCAGATAAAGAAAATCATCCGTCAGGCTACTATTGACAATAAGATGGTTCCCGTTTGCTGCGGTACTTCTTACCGTAACAAGGGTGTTCAGCCCTTACTTGACGCTATTATTGATTATATGCCGGCTCCTACCGACATTGAAGCTATTAAGGGCGTTAACCCCGATACCGAAGAGGATGAAGTTCGTCATTCTTCCGATAGCGAACCCTTTGCAGCTCTTGCATTTAAGGTTGCTACCGACCCCTACGTTGGTAAGATTTGCTATTTCCGTGTTTATTCCGGTACTGTTGATTCCGGTGCTACCGTGTACAACTCTGTTAAGGATAACAAGGAAAGAATGGGACGTATTCTCCAGATGCACGCTAACCACAGAGAAGACCTTGAAACCTGTTATTCCGGCGATATTGCTGCAGCAGTTGGTCTTAAGAACACCACTACCGGTGATACTCTTTGTGATGAAAAGCATCCGGTTATCCTTGAATCTATGAATTTCCCTGAGCCTGTTATTCGTGTTGCTGTTGAACCCAAGACTAAAGCAGGTCAGGAAAAAATGGGTATTGCTCTTGCAAAACTTGCAGAAGAAGACCCGACCTTTAAGGCTTATACTGACGAAGAAACCGGTCAGACTATTATTGCCGGTATGGGTGAATTGCACCTCGAAATTATCGTTGACCGTCTCCTTCGTGAATTCAAGGTAGAGGCTAACGTTGGTGCTCCTCAGGTTGCTTATAAAGAAACTATTCGCCAGAAGGTTGATCACGAAACCAAGTACAAACGTCAGTCCGGTGGTTCCGGTCAGTACGGTCACGTTAAGATTATTCTTGAACCTAACGAATCCGGTAAGGGTTATGAATTCATTAACTCTGTAACCGGTGGTGCTATTCCTAAGGAATACATCCCCGCTGTTGATACCGGTATCAAGGGCGCTCTTAACGCCGGTGTACTTGCAAGCTATCCCGTTGTTGACGTTAAGGTTACTCTTTATGACGGTTCTTACCACGAAGTTGACTCTTCTGAAATGGCATTTAAGATTGCCGGTTCTATGGCATTCAAAGAAGCTGCAAGAAAAGCTGACCCCGTTCTCCTTGAACCTATCATGAAGGTTGCTGTTAACGTTCCTGAAGAGTATTTCGGTACCGTTCAGGGCGACCTTATCGCTCGTCGTGGTGAAATCCTCGGCTTCGAAGATCGCGGCAACGTTAAACAAATTAACGCTCACGTACCGCTTGCCGATATGTTCGGTTATGCTACAGACCTCCGTTCTAAGACTCAGGGCCGTGGTCAGTACGTTATGGAACCCGACGGTTACAAGCCTGTTCCTAAGAGCGTTGCCGAGAAGATTATTTCTTCCCGCACCAAGAAAGACTAATTTATAAATAAAAGTCTTGAAATTTTAATCTAAATTTGTTAAACTATGAATAGCGTAGCTATCAATTAAATTTTAGGAGGAATTCAAAAATGGCAAAAGCACATTTTGAACGTACCAAACCCCATGTAAACATTGGAACTATCGGTCACGTTGACCATGGTAAGACCACTCTTACCGCTGCTATTACTAAGTATCTTTCTTTAAAGGGTCAGGCTTCTTTCGAAGATTATTCTAACATCGATAAAGCTCCCGAAGAAAGAGAACGTGGTATTACTATCAATACCGCTCACGTTGAGTATGAAACTGATGCACGTCACTATGCACACGTTGACTGCCCCGGACACGCTGACTATGTTAAGAACATGATCACCGGTGCTGCTCAGATGGACGGCGCTATCCTCGTTATCGCTTCTACTGACGGTCCTATGGCTCAGACCAAGGAACATCTCCTTCTTGCTCGTCAGGTTGGCGTTCCTTACATCGTTGTATTCATGAACAAGACTGACCTTGTTGACGACGAAGAGCTTCTCGAACTCGTTGAAATGGAAATCCGTGAAACCCTCGACAAGTACGAATTCCCCGGCGATGATACTCCTATCATCAAGGGTTCTGCTTTCAAGGCTCTTGATTCTGCTTCTAACGATCCTTCTGATCCTGTTTATGCTCCTATCGCCGAGCTTATGGATGCAGTTGACTCCTATATTCCTACTCCTGATCGTAAGGCTGATATGCCCTTCCTTATGCCTATCGAGGACGTTATGACCATTTCCGGTCGTGGTACCGTTGTTACCGGCCGTGTTGAACGTGGTCAGCTCCACGCAGGTGATGAAGTTGAAATCATCGGTCTTACCGAAGAAAGAAAGAAGACCGTTGTTACTTCTATGGAAATGTTCCGTAAGACTCTTGACTACTGTGAAGCTGGTGATAACATCGGTGCTCTCCTTCGTGGTGTAGATCGTGAAGGCGTTGAACGTGGTCAGGTTCTTTGTAAGCCCGGCTCCATCAACCCCCACACCAAGTTCCATGGTCAGGTTTATATCCTTACCAAGGAAGAAGGCGGACGTCATACTCCTTTCTTCAACAACTATCGTCCTCAGTTCTATCTTAGAACTACCGACGTTACCGGTGTTGTATCCCTTCCCGAAGGTACCGAAATGTGTATGCCTGGCGATAACGTAGAAATGGACATTGAACTTATCACTCCTATCGCTATCGAAGAAGGCCTTCGTTTCGCTATCCGTGAAGGCGGCCGTACCGTAGGTTCCGGCGTTGTTATCGCTATCAACGAATAATTCTTTTTCCTAATAAATCCAAGGGAACGGGTAACCGTTCCCTTGTGTTTTAGGATTTTGTGAATTCAC
>JAZRKJ010000085.1:0-23305 GCA_045646245.1 Acutalibacteraceae bacterium | reverse complement strand
CACTAAACGTAGAAATACAACTTTATAAAAATAATGCACTTGTTAACACCTTTTCTCTTGTCGCAGATATTTATAGGTCGGACGTAGCAGCGGCAGGAAAAGGTACCGGATATTACGGTTTTCAATATAATATAGACTGGTTTGAATATCCGGCTGGGGAATATACGGTAAGAGCCTTTGCCGGAATAAATACTCCTGATACAGAATTGCATGACAGCGAGATGGTATATAAAAATAATTTATCTTACTTGTATACGAATGAAGTAACAGGTTCCGCTTTTTTCTTGGCATTGGACGGGTATGAAAACTATGGTACTGTCATCCCCATAAGCAGCAGAGTGGTTTTTAAAGGTTATGTCACGGTTTTGAACAATGAACATATTGTAACAAAAGTTAGTTGTTATGCGTCTGCCACAAAGCACACTTCTTACATCGATCAACCATTTTTAAATATAGGAGCTGTACAATTAGATGGTAGGACTTTGTCAATGAATACTGATAGGAATTTTTTTCCAAACAGGTCGTTAATAGAACTTCTGAAAGAAAATAATGAAAATATAAGCGTAGGAGATACTGTTCGGTTTGATAGCATTGCTATTTTAATGGTTAAAGATGCTTTATGGCCATATTATCAAATTGAAAATAATTTTGTTTTTGAGGTATAAATTATGAAAAAAAAGATTATTGTTTCCATTTCTTTAATATTAGTATTAATAATCGGATTTGCGCTTATTGCTAATGCTACCGATTTGCTCAATATTGCTAAAACTGATTTTTTTTCATCAGTTATTCCTAAGCAACGCAGTTCGGATATAGTTGCAATAGTTAACGGTGAAAATATCTATCAAAACGAAATAGATTATCGAATTGCATTTAATGAGATTCAAAGAATAAATACTCCGGATGAATACAAAGACTCAATTCCATCTATAACGGAGGAAGACGCACTAAATACACTTATTAAAAACAGAATTATTCAACAGGAAGCACAAAAAATAGGTGTAATAATAGATAAAAACGGGGCACGGGAGTATATAGAAAATAATTATAATGAAATTATGAAATTGAATGACGAAAATGCCATGTTTTTAAAAGAATATCTACAAAACACAAATTTGAGTGAAGAAGAGTATTTAGAACTTGCAACAGGTGCATACTGTAATATTTTAATGAGAAATGGTGTGTACGCCAATTTTTGCATAGGAAAAACAGGTACAGATGAGGAACTTCTTGAACAATTTGATTTGTATGTAGATGATTTGGTGAGTTTGGCTGATGTAGAGATAATTACTAAATAAAACTGCGAACGCAGCATTGCGCCACTTTAAATGAACGGTAATGTAGCGCAGAATACACAGCGGTTGTCAAAAACAGCAATGTTTTTGTTTTTTTAAAATTTTTGTCACAAAACAGGCGGTCAGCTTCGTTACATTATTAAAAGGGCGAAAGAGAATGTTTTATAGGACACAGGGGATCGGGTCTCCTATGTTAATGATTAAGATAGCACACAATAGAACCGTCCCTTGATTGACCTATTACAATTCAACGACCTGACGGAGAAAAAATAGTTGTTAAGGAGTAGCGAAAAATGAAAAAAATAATAATTTTGTTTTTAATTGTTTTGCTTATTTTTTCTTTTGCCTCCTGTAAAAGAAAAGAACCGGAGGTAGCTGAAAATTCCTCCGTCAGCAACGAGAATTCTTCTATAGTAAGCTATCCTATTTATGAGGTTACCTCACCCATATATACCGACCTGACTTTAGAGCATTTCAAAAAGCTGTACGTTGGTATGCCTTTTGAAGAAGCAATAAAAATAGTGGGCGCACCGCATAAAACCGAAACTTTTGAAAATATTCAAGGAATTACTGTAAGACATTATTATACCGCAATAAACGGACGGGAATATACTGTACATTATAAAAACGGTGCAATAAATATTATTCAATATCCATATTATTATACCGCTTCACCTGTGCGTAATGATTTAACAATGGAAGATGTTGACAAACTATATATAAGTATGCCTTATGAAGAAGCTATCGAAATTTTAGGCGCACCTCACGATTATCGCGGAAGCGGAATAGTAAGAGATGTATATAAATTAGCCGACGGGGGCGAAGTTTCGCTTCATTACAGTTATGGTTGTATCAATTCATTTTTTAAACGTGACAAAAACGGTGAAACAATCAAAATCCAGTGAACATAAGAGGACGGTTAGCGTGATCGACAGAAACGCATAACACAGGCGACGGTTCTGCGTGTTTACAAAGTCCTTCACCTTAAGTGTTACTAATACAAACAATTTCTAACAAAAAAATACTGCGGATTTGAAAATCCGCAGTATTTTTTATTAGGTTTTATAACAGTTATAAATTTATATGCTCCGACACTATTTTGCAAAGTTCTTCCTTTGCGGAGCAACCCATAATTCCTCTCATACACGAAACTCTGTATGAAACGGTTTTTTCCGACATAAACAATTCTTCGGCAATTACCGAATAGGTTTTGCCTTCGTTTATACCTTTAAGTATTTTAAAGTCGTTTTCATCGCAGGAATCAAGCATTTTTTCAAGCTTTAAAAGCCTTTGAGCAAGAGCGTCGGAATACATTGGGTCTTCTACCCTGCCCGTATCGTCCGTTTTGCAAATTTTATATTCCGCAGGAATATTATCGGTACTTTCTCTGACGTTGAGCTTTGGCGTAACGTATACGCTTACCCTTATACCGCCCTCGCGCCTATATAAATAGGAATATGTATGAAGGGCTTGCTTACCAAGTTTGGTGTGGTCAACCGAAACGGTGGTAAGAGAGGGAGAGCCCATTTGAGAAAGCAGTGAATCGCCGAAAGATACAACGTAAATATCCTTTGGCACGTTAACGTTTTTTTGTTTCAAAAAACCTATAAGGCTGTAGGCGGCAATATCGTTAGCGCATATTACGCTGTCAAAAGAATTATTTTTATAAAAGTTTTCACAACATTCCAAAAGAGAACCGTTATTATAAAAAATATCGCTGTCTTTCCTTTTTGCTACCGATAAAAAGTATTCCTTTTTTATTTGGTCGGTAGAAGAAGCGGGGTTAATGGCAAACAAGGCGGTGCTGTGCTTACCCAAAGCCGAAAGGTACTTAATAACCTGCGCCATACCCTTACGGTAGTCAACCAATACGTTGGAATAGTTATCTGCCGAAAGACTGCTTTGGTGATTGACAAAAAGAAGTGAAACGCCGTTTTTTGCAAAATGCTCATAAAAACTGCTGTCGGTTATAACCCGTGTAGTAAGCACTATAAGTACGCGTTTTTCATCTTCCCCATAAACCTTATTAAGGTCTAAGGAAAGAATATCATCATTTTCTAAAAAAAATACTCCGTAATGGCGCTTTGCCGCTTCACCGGTTAACCCTTTAAGGGTTTGAGAGCACCAAACCGAACCGTTATATTCAGGGTCGATATATACGTATACCTTCATTTTAATCACCATTTATAAAATATCACATATCACCTAAAAAGAAAAGTATTTTTTCGTTTAAATCTTATGTTGAGAAAAAAATCGGTCTGTTTTACAATAAAAGCACAAACTTTAAAAGGAGTTAAAGAAGATGAGTTTTGAAAAAGTTCTCTGCGTCGAAGAGCCTATAGTTATAGACACTTACGACGAATCCCCCTGCGAAGAATTACCTATGTTCGCCGACAGCCGTGTGCATCAGCGTTCCAGCGGTAACCCCTACCCCAATAAGGTTGTTATTAAAACAAGAAGCAAGGTTAAATATGCAAAAGAATACAAAGCCATAAAAATCGAAAACAAATATATTGAGCTTGTTATTCTTCCCGAAATCGGCGGCAGAATTTACTCTGCAAAGGATAAGATTACCGGCTATGACTTCTTCTACAAGCAACACGTTATCAAGCCTGCGCTTATAGGCGCGCTGGGTTCCTGGATAAGCGGCGGTGTTGAATTCAACTGGCCTTTCCACCACCGTCCTTCCACCTTTATGCCCGTTGACTACCATATTGAACGCACTGCTACCGGCGGCGTTATTGTATGGCTTTCCGAACACGACCCCATTGACAGAATGAAGGGTATGGTGGGGATTTGCGTTGAACCCGACAAATCTTATTTTGAAACAAGAATGGTGGTTGCTAACCGTACCGCTTTACGCAAGAGCTTCTTGTGGTGGGAAAATACCGCCGTTCCCGTTAATAAGGATTATGAAATTTTCTTCCCCGACGACGTTGACTTCGTTCGTTTCCATTATAGAAGAAGCACAACAAGTTATCCTGTAGCTCATGGCAGCTTTAACGGTTTTGTATTTGAAAAAGGCGGCGTTGACATAAGCAAGCACTTTAACACCAAACCCGCTACTTCTTACTTCTCCGCCGCTTCCAAGCACGATTATTTCGGTGGTTTTGATAACGGTATAGGCTGTGGCGTAGTACATATCGGCGACCACCACACCGCCGTTGGTAAAAAGATGTTTACCTGGGGTTACAACCAACTTTCTCAGTCTTGGGAACGCGCCCTTACCGATACTGACGGTGCTTACGCAGAGCTTATGGCAGGCTCTTATTCCGATAACCAGCCCGATTTTTCTTGGCTTGAGCCTTATGAAGTAAAGCAGTTCTCCCAGTTCTGGTATCCTCTTGCGGCTCTCGGTGTACCCTCTTACGCAAACCTTAAGGGTGCAATCCGCGTGGAAGACGGCATACTTAAGATTCAGCCCACCTGTGATAAAAAAGATTGCCGCATTATTGTTAAGAACGGAGCAAAAACCGTTATTGATACAAAAGCCGACCTTGTTGCCGGCGAAGTTCTCACCATAAACGGCGACTTTAAGGCTGACTGCTACTGCGTAGAAATTGAAGGCGTTCTTAAATACGATTACGCTCCCCACGTTAAGAAGCCCTTACCCGAATTATTCCCCGAAGTTGAAATGCCGGATGAACTGGATACCGCCCAAGGTCTTTACCTTGCAGGACTTCATTATATGCAGTTCCGCGACCCCATTGCAAACCCCGACGTTTATTTTAAACGCGCTTTGGAAATCGACAGCCAGCATATTCCTTCTTTGGTTGCTTTAGGCGAAACTGCTTGCAGCAGAAACGATTTTTCAGAGGCAATTAAGTACCTTGAAAAAGCCGCCGTTGCCCACACCAAATACAACACCGAAATGGAAAGCGGAAAAATCCATTATCTTTTGGGTTATGCAAAAGCTATGCTCGGTTATGACGAAGAAGCATACAACCATTTCAGAAAAGCCGCTTGGAATAACGACAGCGTTTCCTGCGCTATGACAAGAGCCGCTTTATTGGATGCAAAAGCAGGCGATTTTGAAGGTTCTCTCTTCTGTGCAAATATGGCGCTTGACAAAGGTGACCGCAACCCGCTTGCCGCTCCAATTGCCGCTCTCGCAGAATTAAAGCTGGGCAACAAGGAAAATGCCGAAAACCGCATTGACGCTCTTTTAAAACGTGACCCGCTTAACCACCTTGCACGTTACGTTGCCGTAATTCTCGGCAAAATCAGCAAGGACGAATTCTACGGCGTTCTTAACTCTTCTATGAGCCAGACTCTTATGGACGTTGCCTTCGACCTTACCGCCGCAGGTTACACAAAAGAGGCTATGGAACTTTTAGAAAACGTTCCCGCTTATACAAAGGATGTTGCTCCTTCCCTTGCCTGTCTTATCGGCAAACCCGAACTTGCAAACTTTGCTCACCGCACCTTCCCCTTCCGTTTCGAAGAAATCGCGGCTCTCAGCAAATACGAAAACGAAAACGACTTCCGTTATATGCTTGGTTGTCTCCATTTCGCTCAAAAGCGTTATGCAAAAGCAGAACAGCTTTGGTCTACCTGCACCGGTTGGCAGGCTGTAAGAGCAAACGCAGTTTCTCTTTGGAAAAACGGTGACTGCAACGGCGCTATTGAAGCCCTTAAAAAGGCAATTGAATTAAAGCCTGACTGCGAACAGTTAGTATACGAACTTGCTTACCTTTTGAATCTTACCGGAGTAAACGCACAAGAATCGGTTAAGATTATTGAAAATGCAGTACCCGACCTTAAGGAAGCAAGAGACGACATTGTTACCGAATGGGCAATTGCCGCAAACCGCGCAGGCGACTTTGAAAAAGCGCTTTACCTTATAAATAATCACGACTTTATTCCTTGTGAAGGCGGCGAAACAATAGTTGCTAAACAACACATTGCCGCTCATTACGGTATCGGTAACCGTCTTTTTGAAGAAGGTAAGTTTGAAGAAGCACTCAGCGAATTCCGCACCGCTCAAATCATTCCCGATAACCTTGGCGCAGGTTTATGGCAAGTAGGCCCCATTATTCCTTCTAAGTATAATGAAGCGCTCTGCCTTGAGAAACTTGGCAAAACCGAAGAAGCAAAGGAAATTTTCGAATATATTATCGGTCTTGATATTGACTTCTTCTCCAATATGCACCTTCCATCTCTTCCCTGCTATCAGGCTCTTTCTATGAAGCGTTTAGGCAAAGAAAGCGAAGCCTTTGCTTATATGGATAAGTTTATGGCAATTTGGAAAGCAGAAAGCAGCCGCAAGGATTCCGGTTATTTCAGCGCTACCCCCTTCTTTATTTCCTACCCCGAAAAGGCTGAAATTGCCCGCGCTAAGTACTATAACGCCCTTTTAACAGAAGGCCAACAGGTGCTGAACGGAACCCACCGTTTTATGAAGTAATATAAAAAAATTACCACAAAAAGCCTGTTTTCTACACGAAAGCAGACTTTTTTCATTGACAAAACCAATACTATATATTAAAATATGTAAGTCAAAAATACTTTAAGGAGTGACCTTCTTTGGATTTCATTCAAAACACTTTCGGTTTCCTTTGGGAATTCGCAAGTCAAATAACCTGGCAACAAATGGTTATGTGGCTTATTGGCGGAACTCTTGTTTTCCTTGCTATTAAGAAGGAAATGGAGCCTACCCTGCTTCTCCCTATGGGTTTCGGCACCATTCTCGTTAACTTCCCTCATTCTGCAGCTATCGGTGATGCGGCAGAGCCCGGCTTTTTAACCACGCTTTTTAATGCAGGTATCTCTAACGAGCTTTTCCCCCTGCTTCTCTTTATAGGCATCGGCGCTATGATTGACTTCGGCCCCGTGCTTTCTAACCCCAAACTTATGATATTCGGCGCCGCCGCGCAGTTCGGTATTTTCTTTACCCTTTGCCTTGCAAGCGTATTTTTTGCCGAAAACGACGCCGCTTCTATTGCTATTATCGGCGCGGCTGACGGTCCTACTTCAATAGTTGTATCTCAAAAACTCAATTCCAACTATCAGGGCGCTATAATGGTTGCGGCTTATTCATATATGGCGCTTGTTCCCATTATTCAGCCTCCCGTTATTAAGGCTCTTACCACCAAAAAAGAGCGTATGATTCGTATGCCTTATAAACCCGCTAACGTTTCTAAGGCTACCAAGATTCTCTTCCCCATCGTTGTTACCCTTATTTCTTGTATTATTGCTCCTTCCGCCGCTTCCCTTATCGGCTCCCTTATGTTTGGTAACCTTATCAGAGAATGTGGAGTGCTCGATTCCCTTTCCGACACCGCGCAAAACGTACTTGCAAACCTTATTACCATTTTCCTCGGTATAAGCGTTGCTTCCCAGATGGTTGCAGAAAAGTTCCTTCAAAAAGAAACTCTTCTTATTTTGGGACTCGGACTTGTTGCGTTTATCGTTGATACCGCAGGCGGCGTTCTTTTCGCTAAATTCTTAAATCTCTTTATGAAAGAAAAAATCAACCCAATGATTGGTGCGGCGGGTATTTCCGCATTCCCAATGTCGGGTAGAATAGTTCATAAAATGGGTCTTAAGGAAGATCCCCAAAACTTCCTTCTTATGCATTCCATCGGCGTAAACGTTTCGGGTCAGATAGCTTCTGTTATTGCAGGCGCTCTTATCCTTAACTTCTTTATGTAACAGGAGGTAACAAAATATGAATTGGATGAATTTTGTAAAATATCTCCCTTATATGGGCAAAGGTATGCTGGCAATAATAATTGTAATCGGAATTATTATTTTAGTTACCGGCGGTCTTAATAAAATAATGAATAAAATCACTAATAAGAACAAATAATAAAAATTGGCGGAAATTATTTCCGCCAATTTGTTTTTTGAAAGGAGAAAACATGAGAAAAACGAAAATTGTTTGCACAATAGGTCCCGCTTGTACCGACGAAAAGGTATTAAAGGAAATGTGCAAAGCCGGAATGAACGTGGCGCGTCTTAATTTTTCCCACGGGACCTACGACGACCACCAAAAACGTATTGACCTTATCAAAAAAATAAGAAAAGAAATGGATTTGCCCATTGCTATAATGCTTGATACCAAAGGTCCCGAATACCGTATTAAAACCTTTAAGAACGGTAAAATAACACTTTGCGACGGTGACACCTTTACCTTTACCACCGACGATATTATAGGCGATGAATCAAGAGTCAGCGTAACTTATAAGGGGCTTATAAATGATTTGTCCGTTGGCGATAAAATACTTCTTAACAACGGGCTTTTGTCCTTTGAAGTAACAAGCTTAACCGAAACCGACGCCGTTTGTAAAACCGTTATTGGCGGAACCCTTTCCGACCGCAAAAGTATGAGCTTCCCGGGGAAGGTTTTAAAGCAGGTTTATTTAAGCGAACAAGATAAAAGCGACCTTATTTTTGGTATAAAAAATGATATTGATTTTATTTCCTGTTCCTTTGTTTCCTGTAAACAAGACCTTATTGACGTAAAAGAATTTATTAAAGCCAACGGCGGAGATAATATTGGTATTATAGCAAAAATCGAAAACCAAGCGGGTATTGACAATATTGAAGATATTTGTTCGCAGTGCGAGGGAATTATGATAGGCAGAGGTGATATGGGCGTAGAAATACCCTTTGAATCCCTGCCCGCGGTACAAAAGCAACTAATTACCAAATGCCGTTTACTTGGAAAAAGAGTAATTACCGCCACCGAAATGCTTGAATCCATGATAAACAATCCCCGCCCCACCCGTGCCGAAATTTCCGACGTAGCAAACGCTGTTTACGACGGCACAAGCGCCATAATGCTTTCGGGAGAAACTGCCGCGGGTAAATACCCCGTACTAACAATAAAGACTATGTCAGATATTGCAGAGCATACTGAAAAGAATATTCATTATAGTAAACGTTTTAAAAACAATTCCTTTGAAATAAGAAACACGGCGGATGCCGTTTCCCACGCCACCTGTACAATGGCTATTGATATTAACGCAAAAGCTATTGTTGCCTGTTCTCTTTCCGGTGGTACCGCAAGAATGGTATCGCGTTTCCGTTCCCCTGTTGATATTATAGGTCTTACCACCAACGAAAAAACCTACAGAAAGCTTGCCCTTTCTTGGGGCGTTATACCCGCCAAATGCGAAGTGTATAATTCCACCGACGTTCTTTTCTTTAATGCCAACCGCACCGCAAAAAAAGTTTTAAACCTAAACAAAGGCGATAAAATTATTATTACAGGCGGTATTACAAACGGTGTTTCGGGAAATACCGACACCATAAAAATTGATACAATATAGTAAAAGCGGTTCTTCGGAACCGTTTTTTTGTGTCGTTCACTAAATTTCGGAATAGTATGTAAAAGAAGTATTACATCTAAAAGAGAGTGAAAAAAATGACACATAAAAAAATAATACTAATGGGCAACCCCAACGTGGGTAAAAGCACCCTTTTTAATAAGCTTACCGGCAAAAAGCAACATACCGGAAATTGGGCGGGAAAAACCGTTGACACCGCCACAGGTACTTACAAAAGCGAAAACGTTCAATACAGTATTATTGACCTGCCCGGTATATATTCTTTAAATTTCCGCTCCCCCGAAGAAAAAATTGCAAAAGACTACCTGTTAAAAGAAGAGTACGATGCTGTTTTGGTTATATGCGACGCCACCGATTTGTACCGCAATTTTAGACTTACCCTTGAAGTAATAAATATTTGTCCTAAAGTAATTGTTTGCGTGAATATGTTGGACGAAGCCAAACGCAAAGAAATTTCGGTTGACCTTGATGGACTGAGCCACGACCTTGGCGTACCGGTAATAGGCTGTACCGCAAAAAGAGATGTCAAAGCGGTAAAAGAAGCCTTTTCTCTGATAGATTCTCTGCCGCAAAATACGGTTTCTCTCCCCCACCGAGATGAGCTCATTAAAAAGTACGTTAAGTACGGGAAAAAGGAAATAAACAAGAAAGACAAAAAAATAGATAAAATCCTTTGCGGTAAATATACACGCTTTCCCGTAATGATAATATTTTTGCTGATTATTCTTTGGCTTACCATAAGCGGGGCAAATTATCCTTCGGAGCTTCTTGCGAAACTTCTTTTTTACGTGGGTGATAAATTCGAAGTATTGCTAAACTACTTAAACGCCCCGCCTTGGCTTACGGGAATTATTATTGACGGCGCATATAACGTTTTGGCGCAGGTGGTTTCTGTAATGCTCCCTCCAATGGCAATTTTCTTTCCCCTTTTCGCTCTCCTTGAAGAAAGCGGTGTGCTGCCGAGAATTGCCTTTAATTTAGACCCTGTCTTTAAAAAATGCGGCTCAACGGGAAAACAAGCTCTTACAATGTGTATGGGGCTTGGTTGCAATGCAGTCGGGGTCACAAACGCCCGCATAATCCCTTCCAAAAAGCAACGTATAATTGCCGTAATCACCAATTCATTTATGCCCTGTAACGGCAGATTTCCAACCATAATACTTCTTATATCGCTAATACCTTTCGGCAATTTTTCCTCCTTCACAAGCGCTTTATTATTAACACTCTTTATTATCCTTGCGGTGGCGGTAACCTTTTTAATAACATTTATTCTTTCCAAAACCTTAAAGGGAGAAGAAGCGGTTCCGAAAATAGAGCTTCCTTTATACAGAAAGCCCGATATACTGAAGACCGTTGCCGATTCCTTTATTAACAAAACCCTTCACATACTGTTACGCGCAGTTATTGTTGCCGCGCCTGCGGGAGCGATATTATGGCTTCTTAATAACGTAACGGTAAACGGCAGCACCGTTTTAAACTGTTGCGCTCAGCTTTTAAATCCTGTCGGTGAATTCCTTTGTATGGACGGAGTAATACTTCTTGCTTTTATTCTGGGCTTTCCCGCAAACGAAATAGTTCTCCCCATTGCAGCAATGATTTATTCCGGTTCGGCAGAACTTACAGGTATAGGAAGCGAAGAAATGAAGGAGATTTTTACCCTGTCGGGATGGAACGGCTTCACTTGTTTCGCCGTAACGTTTTTTTCTCTTTTTCATTGGCCTTGCGCCACAACTCTGCTTACCGTAAAAAAAGAAACAGAAAGCATTAAGTATACCTTTCTTTCGGTTATTATACCAACCGTTGTCGGCGTAATCCTTTGCGCACTTTTATCGTTAGCAAAAATCTTATTCACCGGCTGATTTCAAGTCGGTGTTTTTATCTGTCAATAGTTAAATTGTTAACAAAACAACCAATAAAACAGTATATTTTTGAGTATTTTGATAAATTTCAAAAAAGTGGTAAAATTACTATTGTTTATTGAAGCTATTTTTAGTATAATAATATGGGTTAATTTGTATCTACTTTTAACTTAATATATAAATAGGAGGTATTCGAGTATGAGCGATACATTATTCGTGTGCTTAATGGGCATGGGCACCGTATTTGTTGGTCTGATTTGCATCATAATCGTATGTAAGATAGTCAGCGGCATAATACGGCTTTCCGAAAAAAAGGCGCCTGCTAAAGAAGAAGCAGTTGCCACTCCTCCCGCCGCACCCGCAGAAATTCCCGACAAACAGCGCCTTATTGCCGCTGTTTCGGCAGCCATTGCCGAAGAGCTTGGTACTGATGTTTCAGCACTACGCATCATCTCTTTTAAAAAGATTTAATCAAACTATTTAACCACAGAAAGGTGAAAAACAATGAAAAAGTATAAAGTTAATGTAAACGGCACAGAATATGAAATCACTTTAGAAGTAGTTGACAGTGCTGACGTAGCAACTCCCGCTCCCGCCGCAGCTCCTGCTGCACCCGTTGCTCCTGCAGCTCCCGCTGCTCCTGCACCCGCACCCGTAGCAGTTGCTCCCGCCGAAGGCGAACAGGTTAACAGCCCTATGCCCGGTAACATCCTCGCAGTTAACGTAAACGTTGGTGATACCGTTAAGGCCGGACAGGTTCTCATGATTTTGGAAGCTATGAAAATGGAAAACGAAATTATGGCAGGCGTTGACGGAAAAATCGTTTCCCTTAACGTTCAGAAAGGCTCCACCGTTGAGACCGGCGCTCTTCTCTGCGTAATCGGTTAATTTCACTTCGGAGGAAAAAACTGATGAACCAAAGACTTAAAAATAATAAATTTGTTAAGTCTCTTTGTATCGCCGTTTTGGCTTTCGCCATTATTATTGCAGGCTTTAACGTATTTGCCACTCCCGATACGAACGAGACTCCAACTCCGGAAGTTTCTCAGACAACTATTGAAAACTCGGAAACCACACAGGAAAATGATGACGCAAAACCGACCAAAAAGGAAGCTATTGTAAACTTCCTTGAGAAAACCGGATTTAAGGCTGTTTTCGGAAACGTTACAAAAGGTGCTTCTTCCTTCTCCGAATTTACCGCTAACTACGGATACCTGGTAATGATACTTATTTCCTTTATCCTTATGTATCTTGCTATCGGTAAGGGATTCGAGCCCCTTCTCCTTCTCCCCATTGCATTCGGTATGCTTCTTACAAACCTTCCCGGCTCTGATATGTTCCACGAAATTCTTTATGCGGGCGGCCACGTACACTGGGATTTATTCGGCGGAGCCGAAGTTACCCCTGAGCTTATTGCATCTCTTCGTGCAGATAACGTTGCCGAATCGGTTTTAAGCACTCTTACCGTAGGCGAAACTATCAGCGCCGGTCTTCTTGACTACCTTTATCTCGGTGTTAAGCTTGGCATTTATCCTTGTCTTATCTTTTTAGGCGTAGGCGCTATGACCGACTTCGGTCCCCTTATTGCCAACCCCAAGAGCTTACTTCTTGGTGCCGCGGCACAGCTTGGTATTTTTGCCACCTATATCATTGCCGTTAACTATCTTGGATTCGATTCTTCCGAAGCTTCATCCATTGGTATTATAGGTGGTGCTGACGGTCCTACCGCTATTTTCGTAACCAGTAAGCTGGCTCCCCACCTTTTAGGACCTATTGCCGTTGCCGCATATTCCTATATGGCGTTGGTTCCCGTAATTCAGCCCCCCATTATGAAGGCTCTTACCACCAAGAAAGAACGCCAGATAGTTATGAAGCCCTTAAGAGAAGTAAGCAAAAAGGAAAAGATTATTTTCCCCATTGCCGTTACCGTATTCGTAGCACTTCTCGTTCCTTCCGCCGCGCCCCTTGTTGGTTGCTTAATGCTTGGTAACCTCTTTAAAGAATCCGGCGTTGCCGACCGTCTTTCCAAGACCGCTCAGAACGAGCTTATGAATATTGTTACTATATTCCTTGGTATAACCGTTGGCGCTACCGCTACCGCTAAAACCTTCTTGTCTATCAGCACTTTAAAGATTATCGTTATCGGCGTACTTGCTTTCGCTGTTGGTACTGCAGGCGGCGTAATTCTTGCTAAGATTATGAACCTCTTCTTAAAGACAAAAATCAATCCCCTTATTGGTTCCGCCGGCGTTTCCGCCGTTCCTATGGCTGCCAGAGTTTCTCAAACCGTTGGTCAAAAGGAAAACCCCAAGAACTTCCTTTTGATGCATGCTATGGGTCCCAACGTTGCAGGTGTTATTGGCTCGGCTATTGCCGCAGGCGTACTTTTAGCACTTGCCGGCGCTTAATGGAGGTATAAACTATGACTAAACTTAATATTACAGATACTATACTCCGTGATGCTCACCAGTCTCAAGCCGCAACCCGTATGCGTATTGAGGATATGATTCCTGCCCTTGAAAAGCTTGATAAATTAGGCTATTGGTCGGTTGAATGCTGGGGCGGCGCTACCTTTGACGTATGTATGCGTTTCCTTAATGAAGACCCTTGGGAAAGACTCAGAACCATCAAAAAGGCTATGCCTAACACAAAGCTTCAAATGCTCCTTCGCGGACAGAATATTTTGGGTTACAAGCATTATGCCGATGACGTTGTAGACGCATTCGTTAAAAAGTCTATTGAAAACGGTATCGACGTTATCCGTATTTTCGATGCTCTTAACGACCCCCGTAATATGGAACAGGCTATGAAGTCCTGTAAAAAATACGGCGGTATTTGCGAAGCAGCAATGAGCTATACCATAAGCCCTGTTCATAACGAGGATTACTTCGTTGAACTCGCAAAAACTCTTGAAAAAATGGGCGCAGACGTTATTTGTATTAAAGATATGGCTAACCTTCTTCTTCCTTATGACGCTTATTCGCTCGTTAAGAAGTTGAAAGAAGCCGTTAAGTGCCCCATTCATCTTCACACCCACAATACTACCGGTACCGGCGATATGACCTACCTTATGGCAGCTCAGGCCGGCGTTGACATTGTTGACACCGCTCTTTCTCCCTTTGGTAACGGTACCGCCAACCCCGCCACCGAAGCGCTTGTTGCCACCCTTAAGGGTACTGAGCGTGACACCGGACTTGACCTTGACGCTCTTGCTGACGTTGCTGCCCATTTCCGCACCGTTGCAGACAAAATGAAAGCCGACGGCACTCTCGACCCCAAGGTATTAAGCGTAGACACCAAAACTCTTATCTATCAGGTTCCCGGCGGTATGCTTTCCAATATGCTTGGCCAGTTAAAGCAGGCAGGCAAAGAGGATAAGTATTACGACGTTCTTGCAGAGGTTCCGAAGGTTAGAAAAGACTTCGGTTATCCCCCCCTTGTAACTCCGACCAGTCAGATCGTCGGAACACAAGCTGTTATGAACGTTATTGCCGGCGAAAGATACAAAATGGTTCCCAAGGAATCCAAAGGACTTCTCCGCGGTGAGTACGGTACTCTTCCCGCTCCCGTTGATGAAGAAGTACGCAAAAAGTGTATAGGTGACGCAGAAGTAATTACCTGCCGTCCCGCCGACCTTATCGGTCCGGAGCTTGAAAAGTACAAAGAAGAAGCAGGCGAGCTTGCAAAATGCGAAGAAGACGTATTAAGCTACGCTCTCTTCCCCCAAGTTGCTTCTAAGTTCCTTGAAACCAAATACGGCAAGAAAGAAGAACCCGCAGTAAAGGCAGCACCCGTAGACGAAAACGGAGTACGCACTCTTATTGTTGAAGACCTTTCTTAATATTAAAACCTCCGAGAAATTCTCGGAGGTTTTTTGTTGCTTATAGGAAGCATTTATGATATACTTTTAAAGGTGATTATTTTGACAGAAAAACTTTACGACTTTGACTCTTATTTAAAGGAATTTACCGCAAAGGTAATTTCTTGTACCCCCTTTGACAAGGGTTACAAAGTAATACTTGATAAAACCGCATTTTTCCCCGAAGAAGGCGGACAGTACAGCGACCAAGGCTTTTTAAACGAAGCCTCGGTTTTTGACGTTCAAATCGAAGACGGCGAACTTGTTCATTACTGTGACGCTCCGCTTTCAGGCGAAGTTAAGGGAACAATAAATTGGGAAAGGCGTTTCCGCAATATGCAAAACCATACGGGAGAGCATATTATTTCAGGACTTGTTCACTCCCTTTACGGCGGTGAAAACGTGGGCTTCCATTTAGGGGAACCCGAAGTCACTTGTGACTACGATATAGAATTAAGCGATGAGCAAATAAAAAAAATTGAGCTTGAAGCCAACAAAGCGGTATACGAAAATCTGGGTGTTATGGGTTATTACCCCGACCAAGAAGAGCTTAAAAATATTGCTTACCGCAGTAAAAAAGAAATAGACGCAAAAATACGAATTGTCACTATAGGCACGGTTGACTGTTGTGCCTGTTGCGCACCTCACGTAAAATCAACAGGTGAAGTTGGTATTATTAAAATAATATCAGCTATGCGCCTTCGCGGCGGAGTTCGTTTGTTTATCGCTTGCGGAATGGACGCATTTATGGATTACTCCTTAAAGCACGATGAAATAAGGAGGATTTCTGCTGCTTTGGCGGCTAAGCCCCAAGAATGTGCTGCAGGCGTGGAAAGAATCATCAATAACCTAAAGGCAGAAGCCTATAGGGCAAATTCCCTTTCCTCCGCCCTTTCCGAGGTTAGAATTGAAAGAATTGAAAAAACCGATAAAGACGTTGTTATTTTCACATCTTGCGAAGCAAAGGCGCTTCGTGAGCTCGTAAACAAAGCAAAAGAAAAAAGCGGCAATATATGCGCCGCTTTAAGTGGAAATGATGCAGAAGGTTATTCTTATATTTTATACAGCGAAACTTTAGACCTTATAAAACTTGCTAAAGATATAAACGAAAAATTAAACGGCAGAGGCGGCGGAAAAAGCCCTATGATTCAGGGCAGTATAAAAGCCGACAAAGAAACCATTAAAAAATACTTCAGCGGCGCTTTGGTTTTTGATTTTTAATCACGTAAATATTCGTCAAACAAACCGCTGTCTGCCATTGAAAAGTACTCGTCATGAGTAACAATATAATGGTCTTTTAAAATAACCCCTACGCTTCTGAGAGCATCCTTTACCAGCTTAGTGCCTCTTAGGTCTGCCTTCGAAGGGAAAGCAATATTCCCCGGATGATTATGCGCCAAAACAACTTCGGTTGCATTATTGCGCAGAACCGCTTCCATAAGTTTTCTGATGTTTATTTGGACAGTACTTATATCGCCCTCATTAAGTATTACGAATTCCTTTTCAACCCCTCTGCTGTCAAGGCACAGCGCAACCATTTTTTCGACGTTGGTTGTGGCGAGTTTGAGCTGCATATAGGTGCCGAATTCTTCACAAGTTGTAAGATATGTTTCGGTATATTTATTGTCCAGCTCATACGCTGCCGCCGCTTCTTTAATCATTTTAAACAAAAATACGGTACGGTCGGTTATATACTTAAATTTAGTAAGCTCCCATTCAGGCGCATCCATAACCTTCGAAAGACTTCCAAACTTTTCCAGCAGTTGATGAGCCAATTCGTTGGTATCCCTTCTCGGAACCGAAAAATAAAGAATAATTTCTAATTTTTCGTGTTCCGGAATCCCCGCAAAACCGTTTTTTCTAAACTTTTCAAACATTCTTTCTCTATGATTATCGTGAAGTCCCATTATTTGCCTCTCTTTTAAATAACTACCGTCTATTGTACTACTAACTAATATATTTTTCAAGGTGTATTTGACTATGAAAGAATTTATTATTTCAAACAATGACGCCGGTCAGCGTTTGGACAAATTTATAACGAAAACAATGCCGTCGCTTCCCAAAGCGTTAATGTATAAATTCATACGCACCAAACACATTAAATTAAACGGTAAGAAAGGTGATATCGGCACCAGGCTTTGCGTGGGGGATAAAGTAACCGCATATATTTCCGACGAATTTTTCGCACCCGTAAAACCAAAGTATGACTTTTTATCTGCTTCGGACAACTTAAACGTTGTTTACGAAGATCAAAACATTCTTCTTGCAGATAAACCGCAGGGGCTTCTTTCTCATCCCGATGAAAACGAATATAACGACACTCTTATAACACGTATACAAAAATATCTTTATAATAAAGGCGAATACGACCCATCGGCAGAAAATTCCTTTAAGCCTTCCCTTGCCAACCGTATTGACCGTAATACCGGAGGAATAGTTATTGCCGCAAAAAATGCTGAAGCACTCAGAATTTTATGTGATAAGATTAAGTCGCGGGAAATTGACAAACGCTATTTAACGGTGGTACACGGCATACCAAAGGAAAAAGAAGCACTTCTGGAAGGCTTTCTTGAAAAGAACACCGATAAAAACAAAGTATATCTGCAAAAAAACAAAACCGATAATAACCTATCTATTAAAACCTATTACCGCACCTTAAAAAGCAAAAATAAATTATCCCTTCTTGAAATAGAACTTTTAACGGGCAGGACTCACCAGATTCGCGCTCATCTTTCAAGTATAGGTCATCCTTTGCTTGGCGACGGTAAATACGGGAAACTTAAAGAAGACAAAAAATTAGGCTTTAACAAACAAGCACTTTATTCTTACAAGCTGACGTTTTGCTTTACTGCCGACGCAGGAATTCTTTCCTACCTTAACGGAAAAACCTTTACGGTTAAAGACGTTTGGTTTGCACGTCAGTTATTTGATTACACTGTAAATTAAGGAGTTAAAAATGAACAGCGAATTCACCTTTCCCCAAATTAAACATCCACGAAAAGTATTTTCAAGAATAGGACTTTCCCTTTTCCTTTACTTTGTAGTTGTTTACGTTTCAAGCTTTGTTTTTTCTTTTATTTCTTTGAAATTCTTTCCGAATTTTTATAACAGCAATTATTTCGTATGGGTAAATATGGTCCTTTGCCAATACTGCATCGGCATACCTGTTATAAGGCTTACCCTTATGGGTTTACCCACTTATAAATACCCCAAAGAAAAAATGGGAATAAAGGCTTTGTTCTTTGCTTATCTTATTTGCCAGGCGCTTTCTTACGCAGGCAACCTTATAGGAACTACTCTTAACGAAGCAATTTCCGCCGCTTTGGGCAAAGAAATAGAAAACACTGTAGATGAGCTGATTAAAAACAGTAACGTACTTATACTTTTCCTTGTTGTAGGAATTATAGGCCCTGTTATGGAAGAATTGGTTTTCAGAAAATTTATGATAGACCGTATACGTCCTTACGGCGAAGTTCTTGCGGTTTTGTTTTCGGGAATAACTTTCGGTATGTTCCACGGAAATTTTTACCAATTTTTCTACGCCTGCGCAATCGGTATAACGCTCGCCTTTATTTATATAAGAACAAAAAATATTTTATTCCCCATTATTCTTCACTGCCTTTTTAACTCCACTTCGGTTTTAGGTCAGGCGCTGATTAACGGTATGGAAAACAAAAGCCTTCCCGAATTTGCCAACATTCTTTATACGGTGGGTTATTACGCTTTAACAGTTGCTTTATTAGCTTTCACAATACTGGGAATCATAATATTTATTAAATCAATTAAAAAGATTCATTTTGTTAAAAACGTTTATCAAATACCTAAAAACAAAGCCTTCCTTTATTCATCAATTAACGTAGGTATGATACTTTTTGCCGTCACTGTTTTGGTAGAATTTGCCGCGAGTATATTTCTCTGATTTACCCATAATAACAGTGAAAGGTGAGTTTGATGAATAAAAAAGAGAAATTTCCCACTACATTTTCGTCCGTTCCCATTGCAGATATTCCCGAAAACGTATCGGAGATACTAAACAAATACGGAACTTATGAAATCCAGCCTACTGCCGATACAGAAAACAAGTATCCGGCAATTGCGCAAGGCTTAAGTAAAAAAACGAAAAAGTAGCTGTAATCAAAAGGCTTAACCTTTCCGAGCCCCGCAAACGCGGGGCTTGTCTTTTTTTTAAAAAAACGGAGCTACAGCAGTGTAGCTCCGTTTATCTATATTTCTTCTTTAACTTCAATTATTCCGTTGCTGTGGTAAAGGGAGGGAGTAACGACAACCTCAAAGCCTCTGCCGAAATCACTTGTCCATTCAAGGCTCCTTCTACGCGGTAAAGCACAGCAGGAAAGAAGTGTCATTATGGCTCCGCCGTGCATAATAACGGCTGCTTTATAAATTCCGTTAGCCATCATATCTTCCACAACTTCGTGGAAACCAAGGCAAATCCTTTTAGCAAATTCGGTGGAATCTTCTCCGCCGGGAGGTGAAGATACCTGACCCGAAGTCCATTTATAAAAATCGGGGTTGCTTTCAAGCTGAAGGGCGGTTTTACCTTCAAACTCGCCGAAATTGTATTCCATAAGGTTATCTACGCTTTCTGCCGCATAATCGGGGTAAAGAACGTTAGCCGTTTGACGGCAGCGAAGCAACGGGCTTGTATATACCTTATCCACCTTGGGATAATCAATTTTTTCTTTCAGGTTTGTAAGCGCGGCTACACCGCTTAAGGATAAAGCAAGGTCGGTAACACCAATATATTCTCCCCTTGCGTTACCGTCGGTAGCACCGTGTCGGATTAAGTATATCTTATAAGTCTTCATACATATCCTCCTCTGTCATTTCGCAAATAATTAAGTTTGAAACGAGCATACCCTTATTTGTTAAGTAAAAATTGCCGTCCTTTAAAACCGCAAGTCCGTTTTTAGTTAATGCGTCGGCTTTTTTATAAAACGTGTCGGAATACCTTTTACCGAACAAATCGGTTATATTTTTTTCATTTATGCCCTTTTTAAGACGAAGAGCAAGCATTACGTATTCCGCAATATCCCCGCCCTGTCCGTCTTGTTCAATTGCGGGCGAATTAATAAAGCCCTTTAAATCAGAAGGGTAATAAAACCTTTTACCGTCAATAAAAGAATACGCCGATGGGCCGATTCCGATATATTCTTCGCTTTCCCAATATTTCAGATTATGACGGCTTTCCTTGCCCGATTTTGAAAAATTGGAAATTTCGTAATGATTATACCCGCTTTTTTCAAAAATATCGCAAACCTTTAAATATTCTTCGCCTACGGCGTCTTCGGTGGGGAAACGGAGATTTTCACGCTTTGCGTATAAAGCGGTTTTTTCTTCCAAAATAAGCATATAGCAAGATATATGGTCGGGTTCAAGGGCAAGAATTTCTTTTGCAGAAATAATTCCGTCATTGTTTTCTTTTTCCGGTAATCCCAGCATCAAATCCACCGTTATATTATCGAACCCGCTTTTACGAGCAAGTGCAAAAGCATTTTTGGCATCCCTTGAGCTGTGACGTCTTCCTAAAGTTTTAAGCATTTCATCATTTGTGCTTTGAACACCTATAGATAAACGGTTAAACCCATAGGATTTTGCCTTTTTAAAAAATTCCTCTGATGCATCTTCGGGGTTTATTTCCAAAGTTATTTCAGAGTTATCCCGCAGTTTAAAAGCGTCTTTTACGGCAAAAAGCAGTTCCCCAAGGGTATCTGCGCCCAATACGGAGGGGGTTCCTCCTCCGAAATATACAGTATCGGCAGGGCGTGATAAAGCCCCGCCCCACCGATAAATTTCTTCTTTAAGCCGAGAAACGTATTTTTCTATAACCTCACTATGACACATAGCGGTATAAAAATCGCAATAAGCGCACCTTTTCCGACAAAAAGGAATATGAATATAAACCCCTATTGGCTTAGCCAAGAATTTCGCCCTCACAGGAACCGGGGATAGCGGCAGCGTTTGCTTCGTCGGTATCAAGGTGCATAGCAAGTGCGTAACTCTTGCTTACTCTGGCAACAACGTCGTCAAAAATAAGAGCTCTGCCTTCGGTAGGAATTTTAACAGAAACAATCTGCTTATCAACAATACCGTATTTTTCTGCATCTTCGGGGGTCATATGAATATGACGCTTTGCAGCAATAACACCTTCGGTAATTTCAACTTCGCCGCAAGGACCGACAAGCTTACATCCGGGGCTGCCTGCAAGGTCACCCGACTCACGAATAGGAGCGGAAACACCAATGCTTCTGGCTTCGGTAAGAGAAATTTCTACCTGAGTCTGGGGACGGCAGGGTCCTAAAATGGAAACGCCCTTAATTTCTCTCTTGGGGCCAACTACGGTTACTCTTTCTTCACAAGCAAACTGACCGGGTTGGGAAAGGTCCTTCTTGTTGGTAAGCTGATGACCTTTACCGAAAAGGATTTCAAGATCCTTTTCGCTTACGTGAACGTGATGAGCAGAGATTTCAACTAAAACTGTCTTTTTCATCATAATACTTCCTTTGTTATGTATTTTTTACTATTTTATTGTACCATATTTTTTTATACTTTCAAGTAAAATATAGACTTTTTTACTCTGTAGTGCTATAATTTTTATATAATAGTGAGGTGTTTTTTAAAAATGAAATGCATAATTAACGGAAAAATCATTACCGAAAACGAGGTAATAAACAATAAGGCTATAGTTTTCGATGAAAAAATAATCGATATTTGTGAAACGGATAATATACCGAAGGACGCAGAAATAATTGATGCAAAAGGAAACTACGTTTGCCCCGGTTTTATCAGCACCCATATTCACGGTGTGAACGGCTGTGATACCGAAGACGGAAGCGTGGATGAATTTAATAAAATGAGCGAGTATCTGCTTACAACGGGCGTAACAAGCTGGTGTCCCACCCTTGCAACCGTTGAGGAAGACAGAATCGATAAAATACTGAACGCCGTAAGAGAAGCCAAAGCCCAAAACAAAGGCGCTAAAATAATAGGTCTTCATTTAGAAGGTATTTTCTTAAGCAAGGAAAAGCGCGGCGCCCACAGAGAAGACTGGCTTAAAGCCCCCGATGCAGACCTTGTTATTAAAAATAAGGATATTATTAAACTTACTATTTGCGCTCCCGAGCTTGACGGCGCAGAAGACTTTATTAAAGCAGTAACCAAAGAAGGCGTAAGGGTTGCTCTCGGTCACAGCAACGCAACCTATGAACAGGTTAAAAAAGGTATTGATGCAGGCGCTACCGACACTACCCATTTATTTAACGCCACCTCTCCCCTTTCTCACAGAGAGCCCGGACTTCCCGGCGCGGTACTTACCGACGACAGAATTTATACCGAACTTATTTGTGATAAATTCCACGTTCACCCTGCCCTTTACGATATGGTTTATACCCTTAAAAAGGATAAGCTTATTCTTATAACCGATTCTATCCGCCCCGCAGGAATGCCCGACGGAGTATACGAGCAAGGCGGCTTCACCGTTACCAAAGAGGGTGTTGAATGTCGACTTCCCGACGGCACCATTGCAGGCAGCGTAATAGACCTTAACACAGGGGTAAATAACGTAGTTAAAAACAGCCGTATTCCTCTTAACGAGGTTATCAACGCGGCATCCCTAAACCCTGCAACAATGCTCGGCATTAGCGATACCGTTGGCTCCCTTAAAAAAGGCAAGTGCGCCGATATAGTCATAGCTGATAACGACTTTAATATTATAAGGGTATTTAAAGACGGAAAGTGATAAGCAAAAGGGGCTGTAAAAAAACGGTCCAAATAAAAAAAGACTACAAACTTATCCAAAAAGGATAGGAATGTAGTCTTTTTTGTGGTATAATTAAGTTAATGAAAAATAAATATAACCCACGAGTATATAATACAACATATCAATTGAAATTACCAGTAGAAATTTCAACAATAATAGAAATTTCTGATCCAGTATATACGTTTTGCGAGGTTATGGATTGTATCGACCTAAGAAAATAT